>DASQBU010000236.1:0-4995 GCA_035635035.1 Pseudomonas sp. | reverse complement strand
GCGAGCAGGGCCTGCTTGGCGTTCTGCGGGGTGAACTCGGGCGACCATTCGGCGAAACGCGCGGCGTTGAGGCCGGCCAGCTTGTCGGACAGGCTCATCAGCGCGGCGAGCTGCGCCGGGGACAGCTCGCGCAATTGGGCGATCAGTTCGGCGGAGTGCTCCAGGTGCTCGGGCAGGGTGTGGCGTGCGGTGACCGGTGCGCTGGTGTAGTCGAGCGTCTTGGCGGGGGAAATCACCATCAGCATGGCGGGGCTCCTCGGACTTTGGCCCGATTCTAGCAGCAGCTTCCCCCTGAGTGGCCCCCGGGCTTGACCGCTCCCCAGGGGCTGGGCGCAAGCTATGCCCATCACCTCACGGAACTGCACGCAATGGCCGAATGCGATCACTCGCGCTGGGAATCCTCCCACGACTACCGTCCGCTGGAGCACCGCGCCGAGCGCCAGGCGTGGGCCGTGGTGGCGCTGACCGGCGTCACCATGCTGGTGGAGATCGTCGCCGGCAGCTGGTTCAATTCCATGGCCCTGCTGGCCGATGGCTGGCACATGGCCTCGCACATGCTGGCCATCGGCCTGGCCGCGCTGGCCTACCAGATGGCGCGACGCTACGCGCGTGACCCGCGCTTCGCCTTCGGCACCTGGAAGATCGAGGTGCTGGCCGGCTTCGCCAGCGCCCTGCTGCTGGTGCTGGTCGCCGGGCTGATGGCCCTGGAATCGCTGGTGCGGCTGTGGCGCCCGGAGCCGATCGGCTTCGACCAGGCGCTGTGGGTGGCGGGCATCGGGCTGGTGGTGAACCTGGCCTCGGCTTGGTTGCTGCATGACGAACACGATCACGCGCATGGCCATGGGCATGCCCACGGCGCGGGGCATGCTCACCACGACCACGACCACGACCACGACCACGACCACGACCACGACCACGACCACGACCACGACCACGACCACGGTCATGCACAGGGTGGGCGCGATCTCAACCGGCATGCCGCGTTCATGCATGTGCTGGCCGATGCGCTGACCTCGGTGGCGGCGATTGCCGCCCTGCTCGGCGGCAAGCTGCTGGGCTGGGCTTGGCTGGACCCGCTGATGGGCGTGGTCGGCGCGCTGATCATCGCCGTCTGGGCCCGCGGGCTGCTGCGCGAGACGGCCCGCGCGCTGCTCGACCGCGAGATGGACGGCCCGCTGGTGCAGCGGGTGCGCGCGTTGCTCGAAGTCGAGGCGGATACCGAGGTGACCGATCTGCACCTGTGGCGGGTCGGTCGGGCGCAGTACGCCTGCATCCTCAGCCTGGTGACCCACGGCGAGCAACAGCCGGATCATTACAAGGGCCGCTTGGCCGCCCTCCCCGAATTGGTGCACGTCACCGTGGAGGTCAACCGCTGCTCCGGCTAGGAGCTAGACTCCAATCAGCAACCACCGGCGAGGAGGCGTCGTTCCAACCGCAGTATTTCTGTAATCGTTTGGACGCTATTTGGGAGCAGGCCGCCACCGCACGATGGGGCGGCGGCCCCTGAGGGCGGAGCGCCTGCGGGCATTCCGTCGCATGACGACAGCAGGATTAGGTGACCGACCATGGATAAACGCGCCAGCAAGAACACGCATCCCCGGCTGTATGTGCTCGATACCAACGTCCTGATTCACGATCCGAATGCCCTGTTGAACTTCCAGGAGCATCACGTGGCCATCCCGATGACCGTGCTCGAGGAGCTCGATCATCTGAAGAGCGGCAAGCACGGCGTGGCCGCGGAGTGTCGCCAGGCCATCCGCCTGATCGATCAGCTGCTCGGCGAGGCGACGCCGGAGCAGGTCGAGCAGGGGGTGCCGATCCAGCGCGGCAAGAGCGCCCCGCGGGGCAGCCTGTCGATTCTGATGAGTCGGCTGGACACCACGCTCAGCGGGCTGCCGGAACACCTCAACGACAACAAGATCATCAACCAGCTGGTGGAGCTGCAGGGGCGCCGCCCGGACGTGCGCGTGGTGCTGGTCAGCAAAGACATCAACATGCGCCTCAAGGCGCGTGCCTGCGGGGTGGCCGCCGAGGACTACCACACCGACCAGCTGGTCGACGACGTGGCCCTGCTGCCGCGAGGCTACCACAACGTGCCCGGCTCGTTCTGGCAGAAGGTCGGCAAGGTCGAGACCTTCCAGGAGATCGGCCGCACCCTGCACCGCGTGCAGCTCAACGGCGGCCTGGGCGACGTCCACGTCAACGAGTTCATCGTCGACGAGCAGGGCTTCGTCGGCTGGGTCAAGGAGGTCGACAAGCGCCAGCTGCTGCTGCTCGACCTGCATCAGGAACCGCTGCTGCACCAGGAGGCCTGGGGGCTCAAGCCGCGCGACATCTACCAGGCGCTGGCGCTCTATGCGCTGCTCGATCCGGACATCCACCTGGTCAACCTGAGTGGCGCCGCCGGTTCGGGCAAGACCATCCTGGCGCTGGCCGCGGCCATCGAGCAGACCATGGTCAGCAAGCGCTACCGGCGGATCATCGTCACCCGCAGCGTGCAGGGGCTGGACGAGGACATCGGCTTCCTGCCCGGCACCGAGGCGGAGAAGATGGAGCCCTGGCTCGGCGCCATCACCGACAACCTGGAGGCGCTGCACATGGACGACGAGAACACCCACGGCAGCGTCGACTACATCCTCCAGCGCGTGCCGTTGCAGTTCAAGTCGCTCAACTACATCCGCGGGCGCAGCTTCCAGCAGAGCCTGATCCTCATCGACGAGTGCCAGAACCTCACTCCGCACCAGATGAAGACCATCATCACCCGCGCCGGCAACGGCTCTAAGGTGGTCTGCCTGGGCAACCTGGCGCAGATCGACACGCCCTACCTGTCGGCCCCCAGCTCGGGGCTGACCTACCTGACCGAGCGCTTCAAGGACTTCCCCCACGGCGTGCACATCACCCTGCAGGGGGTGCCGCGCTCGCTGCTGGCCGAGTATGCCGAGGCGCATCTGTAGCGCTGAGGGGGCGTAGGGTCGAAAACTCGCGCAGCGATTTTCGACCAACTCCCGGCGCGGTGGCCGGAGGGTAGGCAATCGCTTGCGCGAGTTGCCTACCCTACACACCGCCCCCCTACGCAACAGGCGGGACGCTGCCCGCTCAGGGCAGCTGCACCTCGATCACCCCGTCGGCGTTGACCGTCAGCTCGCTGGTGCCGGCCTCGATCTGCGGCAGCGGCGCGCCGTCGGCCACGGCCAGGCTCTTCATCGCCGCCATGCGCAGCGGCGGACGCGGCCCGCCGCCGGCGTTGAGGTCGAGGCGTACCAGCTTGTAGCCGCTGGCGCCCATGGCCTGGCTGACCAGCTGGGCGCGCGCCTTGAAGGCGGCCACGGCGTCCTTGAGCAACTGGTCCTCGTGCTGCTGGCGGTTGGCGGCGGAGAGGCTGAAGTGCAGGCCGGCCATCTGCAGCTCGCCCTGCAGTTCGCTGCCGAGGCGGGCCAGGGCGGCGAAGTCGGCGCTTTCCAGGCGCAGCTCGGCGCGCTCGCGCCAGGCGAGGACCTTGCGCCCCTTGTCGTCGTAGACCGGGAAGCTCTGCCGGCTGCCGAGACTGACCTCGACCGCCTTGACCGCACGGGCGCGCTCGATGGCGCGGTTGAGCGTCTCGGTGGTCTGCGCCGCCAGTTTCGCCGGGTCGCTCTGCTGCGCCTCGCTGTAGAGGAGGATCTGCATGCGGTCGTGGGCCACCTCGCGGCTGACCTCGGCCCGCAGGCTGATCTGGTTGTAGCGGGGCTGCTCCTCGGCGCGCAGCGGGGAGAGGCACAGGCTGGCGCCGAGGGCGAGCAGGGCGGCGAGGCGGGGCAGGGCGGACATGGGCAGACTCCTGTCGGGATGAGGGGCATGGCGGCAAGGATAGCCGGCACCCGCCGGAGCGACCGGGATGGCCTTGGCACCCGGCTGCGGCGGAGCGCCGCGCGTATTTGCCGCAGCATTCCATTATGTGCTCTGGTTATACTTTCCGCGGTTTCCGGAATCACTCATGCAAGCACCCGTCCAGTTACTTTCCGCCAGCCTGCAGAACCTCGGCCGGCTGGTCCTCATCCGTCTGCTCGTGCTGGCCGCCCAGGCCGGCTCGGTGGGCTTCGCCTGGTGGTCCGACCGCCTGCCGCTGCCCTGGGCCGAGCTGGGCATCACCCTCGGCGTCTCCGGCCTGCTGTGCATCTTCACCGCCCTGCGCCTGCGCGCCGCCTGGCCGGTCACCGAGCTGGAGTACGCCGTGCAGCTGGGCTGCGACCTGGTGATCCACAGCGTGCTGCTGTACTACACCGGCGGCTCGAGCAATCCCTTCGTCTCCTACTACCTGGTGCCGCTGACCATCGCCGCGGCGACCCTGCCCTGGCTGCACACCCTGACCCTCGCCGGCCTGGCGCTGGCCAGCTACACCCTGCTGCTGGTCTGGTCGCACCCGCTGGAGATCCCCAGCGGGCCGCGCGGCAGCCTGCTGGTCTACGGCATGTGGCTAAGCTTCGCCCTGGCGGCGGCGCTGATCACCTTCTTCGTCGCCAAGATGGCCGAGGAGCTGCGCCGCCAGGAGCAGCTGCGCGCCCAGCGTCGCGAGGAGGGCCTGCGCGACCAGCAGCTGCTGGCGGTGGCCACCCAGGCAGCCGGCGCCGCCCACGAGCTGGGCACGCCGCTGGCGACCATGAGCGTGCTGCTCAAGGAGCTGCGCCAGGAGCACCGCGACCAGCCGGCGCTGCAGGAGGACCTGGCCCTGCTGCAGGAGCAGGTCAGGCTGTGCAAGGACACACTGCAGCAACTGGTGCGCGCCGCCGAGGCCGAGCGCCGCCAGTCGATCGTCGAGCAGACGGTCAGCGAATGGCTGGAGGCGGTGCTGCAGCGCTGGCACCCGATGCGTCCGGAGGCGACCTACAACTACCAGTGCCAGGGCGTCGGCGCGCCGCCGCGGCTGATGCCGCCGACCGACCTCAGCCAGGCGCTGCTCAACCTGCTGAACAACGCCGCCGATGCCTGCCCGGACCATCTCGACATCACCCTGGACTG
>DASQBU010000235.1:0-8444 GCA_035635035.1 Pseudomonas sp. | reverse complement strand
AGACCGCGGCGGGCGCGCGCGGTTCGTCGCCGGGCAGTTCGGCCAGCAGGTCGGCGAGCTCGCGGTAGTCCGCCTCGAACGCCTGCGCCGGTGCCGCGTCCGGCACGCCGGCCGGCGCCGGCGCGGGAGGCGCCGCGGGCTCGTCCGCGCGGCGGCGCGGCTGCACGGCGGCACCGCCGAGGGCGCCGCCCAGCGCCAGCAGGCCGGCCAGCAGCAGGCTCCAGGCCGGCGGCGCCGCCGGCTGCAGGGCCGGGCCGGGGCGCAGGCCGAGCTGCCAGTAGGGGTGGGCGCTGGGCCAAGTGCGCAGCTCGCCGTCGCCCTGGCCGCGCTGCAGCAGCACCTGCGGCGGACTGTCGGGGAACTGCTGGATCAGCTGCAGTTCGCCGAGGGCGGCGGACTGCGGCGGCAGGCGGTCGAGCAGGCGCTGCAGGTCGCTGACCAGCAGCAGGCTGCCCTGCACCTGGCCGCTCGCATCGGTGATCGCGGCGGCGCTGTACAGCAGCCAGCGCGTGCCGACCCGGTAGGCCTCGACCGGCGGCGGCGGGCCCTGTTCGGCGCGGCGCAGCAGATCGAGGGCGGCGAAGTTCAGCGGTACGGCGCGCGCCTCGTCGAGCTGGGCACCGCCGCGCAGGTTCAGCTGCACGTCGAGCAGGTCGCGGCGGTAGCCGTGCAGGCGCTCCACCGCCTGGGCGCGCGCGGCGGCGTCGCCGGCCAGCGCCGCGCGCAGTTCGGCCTGCCCAGCGAGCGCCCGGGTGTCGGCGGCGAGCTGCTGCAGCCCTTGCTGCAGGGCGCCGAGCGGGCCGCTGGCCCAGGCCTCGACCAGCTGCTGGCGCTGCACCGTGGCGGCCTGTTGCTGGGCGTGCAGCAGCAGGCCGCCGCCGGCCAGCAGGCCGAGCAGGCTGCCAGCGGCCACCGGCAGCAGGCCGCGCAGAGGGGAAGACGAGCGCTTGCGGGGCATAGGGCGGCCCGGGGTCAGTGGCGGCCGCTGTGGCCGAAGCCGCCGGCGCCACGCTGGCTGTCGTCGAACTGCTCGACCAGCTCGAAGCGCGCCTGCACCACCGGCACCAGCACCAGTTGGGCGATGCGCTCGCCGACGGCGACGGTGAAGGCGCTCTGCCCGCGGTTCCAGCAGGACACCATCAGCTCGCCCTGGTAGTCGGAGTCGATCAGGCCGACCAGGTTGCCGAGGACGATGCCGTGTTTGTGGCCGAGGCCCGAGCGCGGCAGGATCAGCGCGGCGAGGCCGGGGTCGGCGACGTGGATGGCCAGGCCGGTGGGGATCAGCACGGTCTGCCCGGGCTCGAGGACCAGGTCCTGCTGCAGCATGGCGCGCAGGTCGAGGCCGGCGGAGCCGGGGGTGGCGTACTCGGGCAGCGGGAAGTCGCGGCCGAGGCGCGGGTCGAGAATCTTGGCTTGCAGTGCGTGCATGAACGATCAGCCCTGGTGGAGTCGAGCGGCGATGAAGGCGATCAGCTGGCGGGCGATCTTGCCCTTGCTGGTCTGGGGGAAGCTATTTTGCTGCAGCTGGCGATCGATGACGGTGATCGCATTCTCCTCGCTGTTGAAGCCGATGCCGGGGTTGGCCACGTCGTTGGCGACGATCAGGTCGAGGTTCTTGTCGCGGAGCTTGCGCGCGGCGTAGTCGAGCAGGTTCTCGGTCTCGGCGGCGAAGCCGACGCTGAACGGCCGGTCGGCTCGCGCGGCGAGGGTGGCGAGGATGTCCGGGTTGCGCACCATGCGCAGCACCAGGCCGTCGTCGCTGCCCGGGTCCTTCTTCATCTTCTGGCTGGCAATGACTTCCGGGCGGTAGTCGGCCACCGCGGCGGCGGCGATCAGCACATCGCAGGGCATCGCCGCCTCGCAGGCGGCCAGCATGTCGCGGGCGCTGACCACGTTGATGCGCTCGACCCGCTGCGGGGTGGCCAGGTGCACCGGGCCGCTGACCAGTGTCACCACGGCGCCGGCCTCGGCGGCCGCCTCGGCGAGGGCGAAGCCCATCTTCCCCGAGCTGTGGTTGGTGATGTAGCGCACCGGATCGATGGCTTCCTGGGTCGGGCCGGCGGTGATCAGCACCCGGCAGCCGGTGAGCAGGCCGCGCTCGAAGCAGTCGGCGGCGCGCTGGGCCAGCTCGTCGGCTTCGAGCATGCGCCCGGGGCCGACGTCGCCGCAGGCCTGGCTGCCGGCCGCCGGGCCGAACAGGCGCGCGCCGCGGCTTGCCAGCAGTTCGGCGTTGGCCTGGGTGGCCGGGTCGCGCCACATCGCCTGGTTCATCGCCGGCGCCAGGGCCAGCGGCGCGTCGCTGGCCAGCACCAGGGTGGTCAGCAGGTCGTCGGCGACGCCCTGGGCCAGGCGCGCCAGCAGGTCGGCGGTGGCCGGGGCGATCAGCACCAGGTCGGCCCACTTGGCCAGCTCGATGTGGCCCATGGCCGCCTCGGCGGCCGGGTCGAGCAGGTCGTGGTGCACCGGATGGCCGGACAGCGCCTGGAGGGTCAGCGGGGTGATGAACTCGCGGGCGGCGCGGGTCATCACCACGCGCACCTCGGCGCCCTGGTCGCGCAGGCGGCGGACCAGCTCGGCGCTCTTGTAGGCGGCGATGCCGCCACCGATACCCAGGAGGATGCGTTTACGCTGCAGCCGCTGCATGGACCTGCCTTCTTGTTCTGTGAAACGGGAGTGGATTGCGCGGCGCCGCGAACGGGGTCACAACGGGCGGCGCCTGGTGGATAATCGGGCGGGCTAAGATAGCACAGCGCCACCCGTGCCGGCAGCGCAGCGCGCGCGCTGCGGGCGCCGCACCGGACGGGCGCGCGACCGCACACAGGGAGGTGCTGCATGAGCATTCGGGACTGGCCGGCCGAGGAGCGGCCGCGGGAAAAACTGCTCGCCCAGGGCGCGGCGGCGCTGAGCGATGCCGAGCTGCTGGCGATCTTCCTGCGCACCGGCGTGGCCGGGCGCAGCGCGGTGGACCTGGCGCGCCAGCTGCTCGGCGAGTTCGGCGGCCTGCGCCAGCTGCTGGAGGCCGAGCTGGCGGGCTTCAGCGCCCATCTGGGCCTGGGCCCGGCCAAGTACGCCCAGCTGCAGGCAGTGCTGGAGATGGGCCGCCGCCACCTGGCCGCGCAGATCCGCCGCGACTCGGCGCTGGAAAGCCCGCAGGCGGTGCGCGACTACCTCAAGGCGCGCCTGCGCCACGAGCCGCACGAGGTGTTCGCCTGCCTGTTCCTCGACACCCGCCACCGCGTGCTGGCCTTCGAGGTGCTGTTCCACGGCTCCATCGACGGCGCCAGCGTTTACCCGCGCCAGGTGGTCAAGCGCGCCCTGGCGCACAACGCCGCGGCGCTGATCCTCACCCACAACCATCCGTCGGGGATCGCCGAGCCGAGCCAGGCCGACCGCCAGCTGACCCAGAAGCTCAAGGACGCCCTGGCGCTGGTCGAGGTGCGGGTGCTCGACCACTTCGTGATCGGCGACGGCGAGCCGGTGTCGCTCGCCGAGTACGGCTGGATCTGAGAGAATGCGCGACCCCCGGCCTCCTGCCGCCGGTGGTCGGCCCCGCGGCGAGCGCCTTGCGGCGGGCGAGCCTTTCTGCTATAAAACTGCGCTCTTTTCTGGGGCCCGGCTTTTCAGCCCGATGGCATGGTCGGTAAGACCCCGATAGAAAGTGAAATTCATAGCGATTCAAGCGGCCAACCCATGCCGGGTTGGGCATGTGGTCAAGAGGGCTGAGGTATGTCGAGAGTCTGTCAAGTGACCGGTAAGGGTCCGGTTACCGGGAACAAGATTTCCCACGCGAACAACAAAACCCGTCGTCGTTTCCTGCCGAACCTGCAGTACCATCGTTTCTGGGTTGAGTCCGAGAAGCGCTTCGTACGCCTGCGCGTATCGGCCAAGGGCATGCGCGTCATCGACAAGCGCGGCATCGATTCCGTGCTGGCTGAAATCCGCGGCCGCGGCGAAAACGTTTAAGGAGCACTATCATGCGTGACCTGATCCGTCTGGTGTCCAGTGCCGGTACCGGCCATTTCTACACCACCGACAAGAACAAGCGCACCACCCCCGAAAAGATCGAGATCAAGAAGTACGATCCGGTCGTTCGCAAGCACGTGATCTACAAGGAAGCCAAGATCAAGTAATTGATCCGGCCCTTGAAGAAGAAACCCGCCCCTCGTGGCGGGTTTTTTCTTGCCGGCGATTTTTGCCCGCGCGCTCAGGCGGCCCGGCGCAGGGCGCCGGCGAGGATCGCCAGCAGGCGGTCGATTTCCTCGCGTGCGACGATCAGCGGCGGCGACAGCGCCAGGGTGTCGCCGGTGCAGCGCACCAGCGCGCCGTCCGCGAAGCACTGCTCGAACACCCGCTGGCCGCGCCGCCCGGCGCCGGCCGGATCGGCCGCCAGCTGCACGGCGCCGACCAGGCCGACGGCGCGGATGTCGAGCACGTGCGGCAGGTCGCGCAGGCCCATCAGCGCGTCGCACCAGTAGTCCTCCAGTTCGATGGCGCGCTGGAACAGCCCCTCGTCCCGGTAGATGTCCAGCGCGGCGAGGGCGGCGGCGCAGGCCAGCGGGTGCCCCGAGTAGGTGTAGCCGTGGCACAGCTCGATGCCCTCCGGCCCCTGCATGAAGGCGTCATGGATGTCCTCGCGGACGAACACCGCGCCCATCGGCACCGCGCCGTTGGTCAGCCCCTTGGCGCTGGTCAGCAGGTCCGGCACCACGCCCCAGCGCTGCGCGGCGAAGGCGGCGCCGACGCGCCCGAAGCCGGTGATCACCTCGTCGAAGATCAGCAGGATGCCGTGCCGGCGGGTGATCTCGCGCAGGCGCTGCAGGTAGCCGACCGGCGGCAGGATCACCCCGGCCGAGCCACTCAGCGGCTCGACCATCACCGCAGCGATGTTCTCCGCACCGTGCAGGGCCACCAGGCGCTCCAGCGCGTCGGCCTGCTCCGCGCCGAACGCCGGCAGGCCGCGGCTGAAGGCGTTGCGCTGGAGGTCCAGGGTATGCGGCAGGTGGTCGACGCCGGGCAGCAGGTTGGCGGAGAACGCCCGCCGGTTGCCGAGCATGCCGCCTACCGACAGGCCGCCGAAGCCGACCCCGTGGTAGCCCAGCTCGCGGCCGATCAGCCGGGTGCGGGTGCCCTGGCCGATGGCGCGCTGGTAGGCGAGGGCGATCTTCAGCGCGGTGTCCGCCGCCTCCGAGCCGGAGTTGGTGAAGAACAGCTTGTTCAGCCCCGGCGGGGCGATGGCGGCGAGCCGCTCGGCCAGCGCGAACGGCAGCGGATGGCCCATCTGGAAGCTCGGCGCATAGTCCAGCGTCTCGATCTGCCGCGCCACTGCCGCGCTGATCTCGCGGCGGCCGTGGCCGGCGTTGCAGCACCACAGCCCGGCGCAGCCGTCGAGGATCTGCCGGCCGTCGACCGTGCGGTAGTACATGCCCGCGGCGCTCTCCAGCAGGCGCGGATGGGCCTTGAACTGGCGGTTGGCGGTGAAGGGCATCCAGTAGTCGTCCAGCCGGGGACGGGCGGCGGGCGAGGGGGCGCGGTCGTGGGCCATGGTCCGGTCTGCCTGCAAGGGAGGGGGCGTGTTCAGGATAGAGAGCGATCCGCCCGGCCGCCCGGCGCGGCGTAAAAAATACCGCGGCAGGTGCTCAGGATTTCGCCCGCCGGCGCGCCGGCGACTTGCGCAAGTTTTCCGCCAGCAGCCATGATGATCCGCACCACAGCCTCCGGAGCACGTCATGAGCATGCCGAGCCGCACCGAATGGGAACACCGCGCCAGCACCCTGAAAATCGAGAGCCGCGCCTTCGTCCATGGCGAGTACGGCCCGGCCGCCAGCGGCGAAACCTTCGACTGCATCAGCCCGATCGATGGCCGCGTGCTGGCCCGGGTAGCCAGTTGCGACGCCGCCGACGCCGAGCGCGCGGTGGTCGATGCGCGCGCCGCCTTCGAGTCCGGGGCGTGGTCGCGGCTGGCGCCGGCCAAGCGCAAGGCGATCCTGCAGCGCTTCGCCGGCCTGCTCGAGGCCCACGACGAGGAGCTGGCGCTGCTCGAGACCCTCGACATGGGCAAGCCGATCGGCGATGCGCTGAGCGTCGACGTGCCGGCGGCGGTGCGCTGCCTGCGCTGGTGCGCCGAGGCCATCGACAAGCTGTACGACGAGGTGGCGCCGACCCCGCACGACCAGCTCGGCCTGGTCACCCGCGAGCCGGTCGGGGTGGTCGCCGCCATCGTGCCGTGGAACTTCCCGCTGCTGATGGCCTGCTGGAAGCTCGGCCCGGCGCTGGCCGCCGGCAACTCGGTGATCCTCAAACCGTCGGAGAAGTCGCCGCTGACCGCCATCCGCCTCGCCAAGCTGGCGGTCGAGGCCGGCATCCCGCGCGGCGTGCTCAACGTGCTGCCCGGCTACGGCCACACGGTGGGCAAGGCGCTGGCCCTGCACATGGACGTCGACTGCCTGGTGTTCACCGGCTCGACCCGGGTGGCCAAGCAGCTGATGGTCTACGCCGGCGAGTCGAACCTCAAGCGCGTCTGGCTGGAGGCCGGCGGCAAGAGCCCGAACATCGTCTGCGCCGACGCCCCCGACCTGCGCGCCGCGGCGCGCGCCGCCGCCGGGGCGATCTGCTTCAACCAGGGCGAGGTGTGCACCGCCGGCTCGCGCCTGCTGGTCGAGGCGTCGATCAAGGACGCGTTCATGGCGCTGCTGCTCGAGGAAGTGCAGCGCTGGCAGCCCGGCCATCCGCTGGACCCGGCGACCAACGTCGGCGCGCTGGTCGACGAGCAGCAGCTCGACACCGTGCTCGACTACATCGCCGCCGGCCACGCCGAGGGCGCGCAACTGCGCTGTGGCGGCGGGCGGGCGCTGGCGGAAAGCGGCGGGGTGTTCGTCGCACCGACGGTGTTCGACGGGGTGAGCAACGCGATGAAGATCGCCCGCGAGGAGATCTTCGGCCCGGTACTGTCGGTGATCGCCTTCGACGACCTCGACGAGGCGATCCGCATCGCCAACGACACGCCCTACGGCCTGGCCGCGGCGCTGTGGACCAGCAACCTGAGCAAGGCGCACCGCGCCGCCCGCGCCCTGCGCGCCGGCAGCGTGTGGATCAACCAGTACGACGGCGGCGACATGACCGCGCCGTTCGGTGGCTTCAAGCAGTCGGGCAACGGCCGCGACAAGTCGCTGCACGCCTTCGACAAGTACACCGAGCTGAAGGCCACCTGGATCAAGCTGTAGCGGCGCGCCCGGCCGCCCGCGCGCGGGCTGGCCGCTGGCGCGGATCGACCCTGGCCGCGGCCGGGCTCCCGGGGCGGGGCTCGGCCGCGGCCGTTTGTGCCCCCGCCAGCCGGGGGCAAGGAGACGGATGGTGCGCTGGGCGACCTACGCGGCGGTGACCGGGGCGGTGGTGCTGGTCGGCCTGGCCCTGGGCCTCAGCCTGCCGCTGGTGTCGCTGCGCCTGGATGGCTGGGGCTACGGGCCGTTCGCCATCGGCGTGATGGCCGCCATGCCGGCGCTCGGCGTGCTGCTCGGCGCGCGGCTGGCCGCCCGGCTCGCCGGCTGGTGCGGCACGCCGCGCAGCCTGCAGGCGAGCCTGCTGCTCAGTGCCGCCTCGCTCGCCGCGCTGGCGTTGTGGCCGGCCTACGGGGTGTGGCTGGGCCTGCGCCTGCTGCTCGGCGTCTCGCTGACCGTGGTGTTCGTCCTCGGCGAAAGCTGGATCAACCAGCTGGCCGCGGAGCGCTGGCGCGGCCGCCTGGTGGCGCTGTACGGCACCGGCTTCGCCCTCAGCCAGCTGTGCGGGCCGCTGCTGCTCAGCGTGCTCGGCAGCGCCGGCGACCAGGGCTTCTGGCTGTCCGTCGGCCTGCTGCTCTTCGGCGTCCTGCTGCTGCTCGGCCGCGGCGACGCGCCGGCGGTCGGGCGCCAGGCGCTGGCCGGCGGCGGGCTGTGGGCGTTCTGCCGCGGCCAGCCGGCGATCGCCTGGGCGGTGGTGCTGTTCGCCGCCTTCGACGTGCTGGTGCTGACCCTGCTGCCGGTCTACCTGCTGCGCGAGGGCATCGTCCAGGCCAGCGCGCTGCGCATGCTCGGCGCGGTGGTGCTGGGCAATGCCCTGCTGCAGTTGCCGCTCGGCCTGCTCGCCGACCGCCTGCCGCGCGCCGCGCTGTTCCGCGCCTGCGGCCTGGTGCTGCTGGGCAGCAGCCTGGGCCTGCCGCTGCTGCTGCACACCCCGCTGGTCTGGGGGCTGCTGCCGCTGCTGGGGGCCAGCGCCGGCGGCCTGTACACCCTGGCGCTGGTGCTGGTCGGCGCGCGCTACCGCGACGCGGCGCTGGTGCGCGCCAACGCCCACATCGCCCTGCTCTGGGGCCTCGGCTGCCTGCTCGGCCCGCTGTCCAGCGGCGCCGCCAGCCAGTGGCTGAGCGGCCACGGCCTGCCGCGGCTGCTGGCCGGCGGGGCGGCGCTGTTCCT
>DASQBU010000234.1:0-3439 GCA_035635035.1 Pseudomonas sp. | reverse complement strand
CGAAGGAGTGGCAGCTGGAGCACACCGGCGCCGGCGGATGGCGCAGGGTGTTGCAGGCGGTGCAGCGCTGGATCAGCAGCTTGCCCTCGGCGCAGCCGTCCCAGAAGAAGCGGGTGTCGTCGCTGATGCCGGGCTTGGGCCGCTTGAACTTCGGGATGGCCTGCGCGCTGTCGCCCTCCGCGGCCGGCTTGACCGGGTTGGCCGGGCGGAACTTGAACACGCGGAACAGCAGCTGGCCGACCTGCTCGTCGCCTTCGGGCTTCTCGGAGAAGAAGCTCATCATCAGGGTGACGAAGTAGCCGGTGCCCAGCGCGGTGGTCTTCTCCTCGCCCACCGAATCCAGGCGGGTGGTGTAGTAGAGCTTCTCGCCGAGCTTCACGTAGCGCTCGAAGCTCAGGTCCGAGTTGACCGCCACCACCGAGGCGAAGCCGTTGGCTTCGAGCAGCTTGAGCACCTCGTAGGGGTTCTCGTCGGTCGAGCCCGGCGCATAGTTGTTCAGGTGCAGGCCTTCCAGGCACCAGGCCTGCAGCATGGCCGGCGGCGCCACGATGCCGCCGTGCTCGCTGGTGGCGGCGTAGTCGGCGTCGAGGTACAGCGGGTTGTCGATGCCCATGACCTCGCACCACTGGCGGATCATCGGCGCGTTGACCGCGTCCCAGGCGTAGACGCGACCGTACTCGCGCCCCACCATGGCCCGCACGGCGGGCATGAATTCTTGTTCGGCCAAGATGTTCTCCTCGGAGTTGAGGGCGCGCCGCCGCACGGCGGGCGCGCCGGCTTCGGTCATTGATGGGCGGAATTGGCTGCGGCGAGGAAGGCGGGCGTCTCCCCGCCCCCGTGCAGCAGGAGGTTGCAGCCGCTGGCGTAACCGGCCAGCGGCGAAGCGATGTACAGGCAGGCGTTGCCGATGTCCGCGGGGGTGGCCATGCGCCCGGCCGGAATGGTGCCGGCGACCGCGGCGATGCCCGCTTCGTCGCCGTAGTGCAGGTGCGCCTGCTCGGTGCGCACCAGGCCCGGACTGACGGCGACCACGCGCACCTTCGGCGCCCACTCCACCGCCAGCGAAGTCACCAGCGCCAGCACGCCGGCCTTGGCCGCGCCGTAGGCGGCGGTGCCCGGCGAGGGACGCAGGGCGCTGATGCTGCCGATGAACACGATCACCCCGCCCTGCTCCTGGCGCTGCATCAGCCGGTTGGCGTGCTGGGCGACGTTGAGCGGGGCGATCAGGTTGAGGCGGATGATGCCCTCGTGGAAACGCGGCGAGGCCTCGCCGGCCAGCACGTGCGGGCTGCCGCCGGCGTTGTTGACCAGCACGTCGAGCCGCCCGCAGCGCTCCTCGATCACCGCGAACAGGGTGGCCAGCGAGTCGGCGTCGCGCACGTCGGCGGGAAGGAATTCGGCCTGGCGGCCGTCGGCTTGCGGCAGCGCCTCCGGGGCGTTGCGGCCGCAGACCAGCACGCGGGCGCCGGCGGCGAGAAAGCTCTGCGCGATGCCCGCGCCGACGCCCTTGGTGCCGCCGGTGACCAGCACCACCTTGCCGGTGAAATCGAGGTTCTGAGTGGCCATTGCATGCTCCTTTCATGGCTGCATGGCTGCACTCTAGGGGCGCCCCCTCGCCGAACTCGTCGTTCAAATGGACGATGAGTGACGGCCCCACACCTGCGAACAATCGCCCATCGCTCCCGCCTTGCAGAGAGGTCGCGCATGCCCGCCGACAACCTTCTTCCCGTGCTTCTCGACTTTCCCGCCGAAGGCGTCGCGCGCCTGCGCCTGAACCGCCCGCAGGCCACCAACGCCCTGAGCCTGGAGCTGCAGGCACTGCTCTCCCGGCACTTCGCCGAACTGGGCGAGGATCCGGCGGTGCGCTGCATCGTGCTCACCGGCGGCGACAAGGTGTTCGCCGCCGGTGGCGACATCACCAGCATGGCCGGGGTCGGCCCCATCGACATCTACCAGCGGCACACCGAGCGGCTCTGGGCGCCGATCCAGCACTGCCCCAAGCCGGTGATCGCCGCGGTGTGCGGCTACGCCTACGGCGGCGGCTGCGAGCTGGCGATGCATGCCGACATCATCGTCGCCGGGCGCGGCGCCAAGTTCTGCCAGCCGGAAATCCGCATCGGCATCATGCCCGGCATCGGCGGCACCCAGCGTCTGGTGCGCGCGGTGGGCAAGGCCAAGGCGATGCGCATGGCGCTCACCGGCGCGCCGATCAGCGCCGAGGAAGCCTGGGTCGCCGGGCTGGTCAGCGAGCTGGTCGACGACGCCGAGGTGCAGGACCGCGCCCTGGCGATGGCCCGCGACATCGCCGCCATGCCGCCGCTGGCCGCCGAGCAGATCAAGGAAGTGATCCTCGCCGGCATGGACGCCTCGCTGGAGGCGGGCCTGGCCCTGGAGCGCAAGGCCAACGCCCTGCTGTTCGCCTCGCGCGACCAGAAGGAAGGCATGCAGGCGTTCATCGACAAGCGCAAGCCGCGTTTCGAGGGGCGCTGACGGGCACCGGGCGGGCGAATGAATTCGCCCCCGCCGGCAAATCGCCAATCCCCTGTAGGGGCGAATTCATTCGCCCAAAACACCCCGCAAAGGCGAATAAATTCGCCCCTACAGCCATATGGCATCCCAGTGCGGGTAATCGCCAATCCGGGCTACCAGCCCCGCGCGCAACGGGTTGGCCACGATGTAGCGGGCCACGGCGCGCAGATCTTCGTCGTGGCGGATGGCGTGATCATGAAAGCCGCGTTGCCATATCGGGGTTTGCCGACCGAGGTGGAGGGCGATGCTGCGGGCGGAGCGGCCCTTGAAGGTCTTGATCACCCGGGACAGCGCCAGCGGTCCGTCGAGCTGGAACAGCCAGTGGACATGGTCCGGCATCACCACCCAGGCCAGCGAGTCGATGAGCAGGCGGCGCTGCAGGTGGCGCATTTCGGCAACGAGCAGACGGGCGCAAGTGAATTCGGCGAACAAGGGGGCCCGCCCGTGGGTGCAGGTCGTGACGTGATAGGCCTGATTTCGCAGCGAAACGCGGCCGTTACGCAGGGAGTCGCGGGGCATGTCCGTATGCCTCTGGGGTTTTCCTGCTACCGAGTCTGGCGCAGGTCGCCAGCGGGCAATGTGTCCGGGTTGGCGAATGCCCCTGTAGGGGCGAATTCATTCGCCAAATACCCCGCGAAGGCGAATGAATTCGCCCCTACAGGTCAATCCAGCGCCACCACGCTGCACAGCAGCAGCTGCACCAGTGCGGTCTGGCGCTTGACGCCGGTCTTGGCGAACACCGCGCGCAGGTGGGTGCGCGCGGTGTTGCGGCTGATGCCCAGGCGCGTGGCGCTTTCCTCCAGGGTCAGGCCCTCGCCGAGCAGCACGGCCAGCGCGGCCTCGGCCGGGGTGAGCTGGTAGAGCTGGCGCAACAGCGGTTCGGAGGGCTGCGCCGGGCGGGTGCTGTCGC
>DASQBU010000233.1:0-2644 GCA_035635035.1 Pseudomonas sp. | reverse complement strand
GGAAGGCTTCGAGGGCGACCTCGACACCCACCAGCGGCGCGGCGACAGCGGCGGCTGGCGCCATCGCGGCCTGCCCTGGGTGCAGGACTGAACGCCACGCCACGGACCACCCGCCGGCGCCCTCGCGCGCCGGCCGCCGGGAAGCACGCAATGACCGATCTCAACGTAAGGCTGGCCGCCGCCACGCAGGGCGGCTGGCAACTGGATTCCATCGTCCGCGATCTGCGCGAAGCGCGCAGCGAATGGCGCAGCCAGCACGGCCGCGCCTGCGAGCCGGGCGGCCGCGAGCTGCCGTCGCGGCAGATCATGGGCGACATCGTCGAAGCCCTCGCCGGCGCGCTGTTCCCGATGCGTCTCGGCCCGCCCGAGCTGCGCCAGGAGAGCGAGGACTTCTACGTCGGCCACACCCTCGACGCCGCGCTCAACGCCCTGCTGCAGCAGGCCTGCCTGGAACTGAGCCACGCCGGCCGGCCGCTGCCGCGTGCGCCGGCGGAAGTCGAGCGCCACGCCCGGCAGATCGTCCAGGCCTTCGCCCTCGCCCTGCCCGGCCTGCGCCGCCTGCTCGACAGCGACGTGATGGCCGCCTACCGCGGCGACCCGGCGGCGCGCAGCGTCGACGAGGTGCTGCTGTGCTATCCGGGCATCCTCGCGGTGATCCACCACCGCATCGCCCACCACCTGCACCACGCCGGGCTGCCGCTGCTGGCGCGGATCATCGCCGAGCTGGCGCATTCGGCCAGCGGCATCGACATCCACCCCGGCGCGCGCATCGGCCGCAGCTTCTTCATCGACCACGGCACCGGCGTGGTGATCGGCGAAACCGCGGTGATCGGCGAGCGGGTACGCATCTACCAGGCCGTCACCCTCGGCGCCAAGCGCTTCGAGTCCGACGCCACCGGCCAGCTGCTCAAGGGCCAGCCGCGCCACCCCATAGTTGAAGACGACGTGGTGATCTACGCCGGGGCCACCATCCTCGGGCGCATCACCATCGGCGCCGGTTCCACCATCGGTGGAAACGTCTGGCTGACGCGCAGCGTGCCCCCGGGCAGCAACGTCAGCCAGGCGAACGTACAGAACCAGGTGGGCAACGTGGGGTAGTCGCGCGCGACGAACCTTGCGGCCCCACGATCCACCTCATCTGGAGTTTTCATGAGCGATACCCAGGATGTACGCCTGGCGTTGGGCGATAGCGCCGCACGCCAACTGGCCAACGCCACCAAGACCGTCCCGCAGCTGTCCACCATCACCCCGCGCTGGCTGGTCCACCTGCTGCAGTGGAACCCGGTGGAAGCCGGCATCTTCCGCCTCAACCGGGTGAAGAACCCGCTCAACGTGCGCGTCGCCTGCTCGCAGCGCGACGAGGCGGTGCTGCCGCAGACCTTCGTCGACTACGAGGAGCAGCCGCGCGAGTACTTCCTCAACGCGGTGACCACCATCCTCGACGTGCACACCCGCGTCTCCGACCTGTACAACAGCCCGCACGACCAGATCCGCGAGCAGCTGCGCCTGACCATCGAGACCATCAAGGAGCGGCAGGAAAACGAGCTGATCAACAACCCCGAGTACGGCCTGCTGGCCAGCGTCGACCCGACCCAGCGCATCTCCACGCTGACCGGCGCGCCGACCCCGGACGACCTCGACGAGCTGATCGCCAAGGTGTGGAAGGAGCCGGCGTTCTTCCTCACCCACCCGCTGGCCATCGCCGCCTTCGGCCGCGAGTGCACCCGCCGCGGCGTACCGCCGCCCACCGTCAGCCTGTTCGGCTCGCAGTTCCTCACCTGGCGCGGCCTGCCGCTGATCCCTTCGGACAAGGTGCCGGTCGACGAGAACGGCAAGACCAAGATCCTCCTGCTGCGCGTCGGCGAGCAGCGCCAGGGGGTGATAGGCCTGTACCAGCCGGGCGTGGCCGGCGAACAGAGTCCGGGGCTGTCGGTGCGCTTCATGGGCATCAACCGCAACGCCATCGCCTCCTACCTGATCTCGCTGTACTGCTCGCTGGCGGTGCTGACCGAGGATGCCCTGGCGGTGCTCGATGACGTGGAGGTCGGCAAGTACCATGACTATCCGGACACTTACAAGTAACCCCGCGGAGCTGCCCGGCGCCGAGGCGCCGGCCGGCCTGCCGGACGTCGCCGCCCTCGCGCAGCTGGCCAACCAGTTCTTCGCCAGCCTGCCGGGCGAGGCGTTCGCCCGCCCCGCCCCGGCCTCCGAGCTGACGCTGGGCGACGGCGCGCCCAGCCTGGCGGCCGCCGAGCCGCGCGCCACGGCGACCTCGCCGGCCGGCACGCGCGCCGACGGCCAGCCGCTGCCGCCCGAAGCCTACGCCGCGGCCATCCCGCAGGTCGCCCCGTCCGTCGTCGGCAGCGCGCCGGCGGCGGGCGGCGCCCCGGCAGGAGCGCCCGGCTACTACTTCGCCAGCGACGCGCGCCAGCCGACCGCCGCCACCGCGGAGCGCGCCCCGCGCATCGAGGCCCAGCCGTTCGCCCTGCCGGGCGCCGACGCCCTGGAGCGGCTGCTGGTGGACATCGTCCGCCAGCCGGCCGTCCCGGTGCACACGCAGGCCGCGGCGCCGGCCGCCGGGCAGTTCTACTTCCTCGACGGCCCCGGCAACGCGGTGCCGCGCCTGGAAGCGCGCCGCGACCCG
>DASQBU010000232.1:0-3843 GCA_035635035.1 Pseudomonas sp. | reverse complement strand
TGGTGCCGCTCGATCCGGACAGTCCGCACCTGTACGTGCTGGCGAGCCAGCAGTCGCGCTGGGCGCTGTGGGTGGACGACGACGAGGAAGCGTTCCGGCGCGCCTGGCGCCAGCTGCGCACCTTGCGCGAGCATGGCGGCCCGGCGCGCCTGCTGGTCCTGCACGACGGCATCGCGACCAATGCCGGGCTGCTCGACAACCTGCGCCAGGCCGCGGCCAGCTACCTGCAGGTCGAGTTGCTGCTGATCGAGGAGATGCCCCGATGCGCATGACCTTGTCGCGGGGGGCGCGGCTGGGCGTTGGTCTGCTGGCCCTGGCTGGGGCCGAGAGCGTGCTGGCGGCCAGCGCGGGCAGTTGGGTCGGTGCGGCGCCGCCATTGTCGGTGGCCAGCGCCGACCGGCATGTCTGCAGCCAGCCGCTGCTGCCGCCGCCGTTGGCCGCTGGTGGCCGGCTGGCCGGCGTGCGCTGGCGCTTCCAGCCGCCGCTGGGGGCCCGCCTGCAGGCCAGGCTCTGTCATCCGCAGCGTTGCATCGACCTGCCCGCCGCACAGGGTGCCAGCAGTGCGTTGAGCGGGCTGGATGCCGGTCAACCGCTGCAGCTGTGCTTCCGCCTGCTGCCGGGCGAGCAGCCGGTGCGGGTCGGCGCTCTGCAACTGCTGGTCGACTACCGGCCATAGTTGTGGGCGGCTGGCCGGCAAAGCCGTGAATAGTCGCTGTGGAAACCGACTATTCGCCCGTTGCCGGCTGGCGTCCTGCGGTAACAATGCAGACGAGGCCAGTTGCCGAGTCCGCGCCCGCCGCGCGGAGCGGCAGGTGGCCGGCGTGCTGTCGACCCATTCCCCGCCCGGGGACGGCAGGACGGTTTGCCCAGGTCGGCGCGGAGACAAACGGATGTATACCGCTCAAGGCAAGCTCAAACAGAGCGATCTTCTCCAGGAGCACGCGCCCTTGGTGCGGCGCCAGGCCCTGAGTTTGCAGGTGCGGCTGCCGGCCAGCGTCGAGCTCGACGACCTGATCCAGGCCGGCATGATCGGCCTGCTGGATGCGGTCAACCGCTACGATGCCAGTCAGGGCGCCAGCTTCCCCACTTTTGCCAGCCAGCGCATTCGCGGTGCCATGCTCGACGAGCTGCGCAGCCGTGACTGGGTGCCGCGCAGCGTGCGGCGCAACAGTCGCGCGCTGGAGGAGGCCATGCGCCGCCTCGAACAGGGGCTGGGGCGTCCGGCGGAAGATCGCGAGATCGCCGCCGCGCTTGGCGTCTCCCTCGAGGAGTACTGGGCGATCCTGAGAGACGCCAACGGCAGCCAACTGATCGCCCTCGACGAGCTGCCGGAGGAAGACGGCGAGTCGCTGTGCGGCGAAGCCCAGGCCACTCCGCTGGCCGAGCTGCTGGAGAACCGCCGTCGCGAGGATCTGGTCAAGGCCATCGAGGCGCTGCCCGAGCGCGAGAAGATGCTGCTCGCGCTCTACTACCAGGAAGACCTCAACCTCAAGGAGATCGGCGCGGTGCTCGGCGTCAGCGAGTCGCGGGTCTGCCAACTGCACAGCCAAGCGGTCGCCCGCCTGCGCAGCGCGCTGGCTGACGACCCGGCGGCGCAGCGCGCGGCCAAGCCGCGCGGTCGCGCGCGTGGCTGATCTGGCTGCTGGCATGCGCGTAAATATGTGATTCTCTTCACGTTTTCTTGGTGGTGACTAAAGTCTGCCGTGCTCTGGGCCGATATCTTCCGATTCCCGAGGTTTTCGTGATCGGGAGACGTGTTGTAGCCGCTATGCGGCGGTCGGCCTGTGAATAGAGGAAGGTGGCAGACATGACTCAGGCGATGGAAACGTCCGTGCGGGTCGAGCATTCCGGCGAGTGCAAGGCCCTGCTCGAGTCCCTATTGCAGCCGGGAGGGGCCTCGCTGGTACTCGAGGCGCAGCCTGGCCAGCCGCACCCGGTGTTGGTGATGCAGGTGGAGCCCGGCGAGCGGATCACGTTGGACATCACCGCGGTGCCCGAGTTACTGGGTCCGATCAGTCGCGGCGAGTCCTTCTCCCTCTGCGGCGAAGCCGGAGGCTCGATGCTGCAGACCCAGCCGATCACCATGCTGGAGCGTCTCGAGGAGCAAGGGCGCCTGCAGTTTGCCTGCGCCTATCCCCAGTGGGTGGACCTGGTGCATCGGCGCCAGGCCTTCCGTGCCGAGTTGCGCCAAGAGATGCTGGTCGAGGTCTTCCTGCGCCCCGGGGCCGATGCCAAGCCGCTCTGCGGAAGGCTGATCAACCTGTCGCTCGGCGGCTGTCTGATCGAGCTGGCCTCGCAGCAGGCGGTGCCGCTGCAGCCTTTGCAGGTCGTGGAGGAGGTGCTGTTGCGCTTCCCCGGTGGGCAGGAGCTGACCCTGGCGGCGCAGATCCGTCACATGCACAGCCTGCCCGGCTGGCAGAACATGCGTCTTGGCTGTGCCTTCGTTGGCGTCGATGCCGGTCAGGAGCGCCGCCTGTGGTTCGCCGTACGGGAGATCGAGCGCGAGCGCGAAGCCGAGAGCCGCGGCGGCAAGCCCTCGCCGTTGTTCGTCCGGCGCGCCGGCGCGCCGGCTCCGGCGCCGGCGGTGATGTCTCCGCCCCCGAGCGTCATCAGCCGGCGGCTGGGTCGACTGGTGGGTTATCTCGATACCCAACTGATCAAGCTGCGTCTCGGTGAGGCGATAGATCCGATCCAGCTGTCGCTGCACAGCGATCTGCTGCTCCTGCTGCTGGGTGAAGATCGCGACAGCCTGCTGTTCGAGATGCTGCATCAGGTCGACGAGCCGCCGCTGGTGCAACACGGCATCGTAGTGGCAGCGCGCCTGGCCGACATGGCGCACAGTCGCAGCCTGCCGCGCGAGCTGATCAAGTCCGTCGTCGGTTGTGCCCTGGTGCATGACCTGGGCAAGGTGCTGCTGCCGGCCGAGCTGCGCGATGCGGTGCGCCTGGATGCCGAGCAGCGCCAGGCCTTCGCCGGGCACGTCCGCCTGCTGCACGAGCGTCTGGAAGGCTGCCGCTGGCTGGCGGCCCCGGTGGTCGACGCTATGGGCAGGATCAACGAGCGCCTGGATGGCTCCGGCTACCCGTCCGCCGCCTCCGGAGAGCAGCTCGGCGAACTGGCGCGCATGGCGATCGTCACCGATGTGGTGGATGCCATGGCGCGCCCACGTGCCGATCGTCCGGCTCATGAGCAGGAGGACATCTACCGGCACCTGCTGAGCAGCGGCGGCAAGTTCGACGTGCAGTGGAGCAAGCGTTACATCCGCCACTTCGGCACGGCGCCGATCGGCAGCCTGGTGCGTTTCGCCACCGGGCGGATGGGCTGGGTGCGACGCGTGGATGGCGAAGGGCGGATCGGCGAGGTGCAGCTCACCGAGCGTCCGCAGCTGGGCGCCGAGCTGCGGGGTGAGCGGATCAGCGGAGCGTCGTTGAGCGGCTTGGGTGCTATCGAGCGCGTGCTGGTTCCCGAAGCCTGATCCGGCTGGCGCCGGGCAATCCCTTCTTCATCCTTCCATCCGAACCCTGCAGCGCCGCCCGCGGGCTATTGCCCGGCGGCCGGCGCTGGCGTTCGTCAGTGCAGCATTCCCTTGGCAGCGGTCATCGAATCGTTCAGCTCGGGGTCGTTGTGCATGTCGACGTCCGGGTCGAGGCCGAGCTTGGCAAAGGCCGGGATGGTGCTCCATTCCAGTTGGGTGCACGGATGGTCGGTGCCGATGTAGCTGAGCAGAGTCGCCACCTGCACGATGTCGATGTAGTCGACCTGGGGTGAGTTGCGGCTGAAGTCGAGGTAGTTGCCGGGTACGCTGACGATCGGCTCGGGCATCTCCCAGTGACGCAGGATGCG
>DASQBU010000231.1:0-11270 GCA_035635035.1 Pseudomonas sp. | reverse complement strand
CCGTCGACCCCGGCGTTGTTGCTGATCATCGTCAGGTCGCGCACGCCGCTGTCGCGCAGCGCGGCGATCAACGCCTCGGGGATGCCGCACAGGCCGAAGCCGCCGACGGCGAGGGTCATGCCGTCGCGCAGCAGCCCGTCTAGGGCGGCATGGGCGCTGGGGTAGAGCTTGTTCATGGGCTGCCTCTCTTGTTGTTCTGTTGGGCGGTCGGTGTCGGTGCGCACCAGTGCTCAGCGGCCGCGCCGCTAATCGGCCTGCGCGCCGGAGCCACGCGCCAGGCCGTACTTGCGCAGCCGCAGGTACAGGGTGCTCTTGGCGATGCCGAGGAGCTTGGCGGCCTGGGTCAGGTTGCCCCGGCTGCGCTCGATGGCCTGGCCGATGGCCTGGCGTTCGTGCTCATCGAGCAGACCCTCGACCGCCGCCCCGCCGCGGGCGAGCGCGCGCAACTCGTCCGGCAGGTCGTCGCCGGTCAGCCGGCTGCCGCCCAGCAACAGCATGCCCTCGAGCACATTGCGCAGCTCGCGCACGTTGCCGGGCCAGTCATGGGCGGCCAGCGCGGCCAGCAGCTCGGGGGCCAGCTCCGGCAGCGGACGGCCGTGGCGCCCGGCCTGGCGCTGCAGGATGTGGCGGGCGAGCCGCGGGATGTCCTCCTTGCGCTCGCGCAGCGGCGGAATGCGGATCTGGGTGACCGCCACGCGGTAGAACAGGTCCTCGCGAAAGCGCTGGCCGGCCACCTCCTCGCGCAGGTCGCGGTGGGTCGCGGCGACCAGGCGGAAGTCGACCTTGCGCGGCTCGCTCTCGCCGAGGCGGTACAGCTCGCCCTCCTCCAGCACGCGCAACAGGTGGCTTTGCAGCTCCAGGGGCATTTCGCCGATCTCGTCGAGGAACAGGGTGCCGCCCTGGGCCGCTTCGATCTTGCCCTTCATGCCGCCGCGCCGCGCACCGGTGAAGGCCCCCTCGGCGTAGCCGAACAGCTCGCTGGCCAGCAGGTCGCGGGACAGGCTGCCGCAGTTGATGGCGACGAAGGGACCGTCGCGGCCGACGCCCGAGTAGTGGATGCCCTGGGCGAAGGCCTCCTTGCCGACCCCGGTCTCGCCCTGCAGCAGGATCGGCACCCGCGCGGCGGCCAGCTGCCGGGCCTTGTGCAGTGCTGCGGCGAGCGCCGGGCTGTCGCCGACCAGGCGGGCGAAGCCGACCTCGGCCTCCGCGCCGGGGGACGGCAACACCAGCGGCCGCCCCGCCCGGCCGGGCTGCGGAATGCGCACCAGGGTGCCGAGGGCTTCGCCGCCCGCCTGGATCGGTTGCAGCCAGGCGGCGGACAGCCAGGGCGGCAGCGGACCGGCGGGACGCCCGTCGGCGCCCAGGGCCAGGCCGGCCAGCCGGCAGGACTGGCCGGGCTCGAGGGCGATGCCGTGGGCGGCGAGCACCGCCGGCAGGCGGGCATTGCCCCGCAGCAGGAAGCCGTGGGGATCGAACAGCATCACCCCCTCGCCGCGGTCGGCGGCCAGGTGCTCGATGCTCGCTTCGAGCAGGCGGAAGCGGTTGGCCATCTCCTGCTTGGCCAGCGCCGACTCGATGCGCTGGGCGGTGGTTTCCGCCAGCGCCAGGCTGTGCCGGCTGAAGGTCCGCGATTCGCCGGAAACGTCGAGGACGCCGAGGATCCGGCCGTCCCGCGGGTCGCGAATCACCGTGGCGGAGCAGGTCCAGCGCTGGATGCCCTCGCAGAAATGCTCGGCCGCGTGGATCTGCACCGGGTGGCCCACCAGCAGGGCGGTGCCGATGGCGTTGGTGCCACAGCTCTGCTCGCTCCACGGGCTGCCGGGCATCAGGCGGATACGCTCGGCGCGGGTGAGGGTTGCCGGGTCGCCGCGCGCCTCGAGGATCATCCCCTCGGCGTCGGCGAGGATCAGCATGGCGCCGCTCTGCGCCATCAGTTGCTCGGCCATGGCCAGCGCCGGCGCGCTGCAGTCCAGCAGGCGGCGCTGCCGCTGGCGGATCGCGCAGAGCTGGGCGTCGGGCAACGGCTCGGGGGCATGCTGCAGGCCCGGATCGACCCGCCCGTGCAGGCAGCGGCGCCAGGAGTCGTCGACGGGATGGCGGAGCAGGTCGGGCGGCGGCGCCGCGCCGCGCAGCACGGCCTGCCGGGCCGCGCTGATCCGCGGGGTGTCTTCCGGGCGGGAAAACACCCCGCGGGGCATCAGGGAAGTCATCGGCTGTCACCTCGATTGTTCTTATTGTCGTGACCGGCCGGGGCAGCGGACAGCCCTCCCGCTCCCTGGCAACAGGCTGGCCAGCAGTCTAGCCCAATCGGCCGGAGACCACCGCCCCGCGGTGACGGCGGGGCGGTGGCGGCCCGTCAGTCGACGCGCTCGGGCACCGGCAGCTCCAGCCAGTCGCGGTAGAAGGTCTCGATATCCGGCTCGAAGTCGTGGATCACCGGATACCAGGGCGTCGGCGCCTCGACATCCAACTGGGTGGCACACTGCGGGCAGTAGTACTCGCGATACACCTGCCACTGGGTGTCCGGCGCCAGCAGCGCCGGATAGACCTCCTGCATGCTCTCCGGGGTGTCGCGCACGTGGATGTTGGCCTGCAGCTTCCAGTTGTGCCGGTAGTCGCCGAACTCGTGGCCGCAGCGGCACTTGGTCACCCACTGCTTGCTGGTCGCCGACTGCACGATGTACAGCGCCGGCCCCAGCGGCAGGACGATGCGGTCCGGCCAGGCGACGCGCTCCTGCAGCACGCCCAGGTACAGCGCGAAGCGCTCGCGGTCCTTGGGCATGGTCAGCATGCGGGTGGTGGTGTCCCAGTCCAGACGGCCGTCCACCAGGTTCTTCACTTGTTCCTTGGTATAGGTGCTCATGCTCGCGCTCCTTATTCTTCGACTTGAACCACGGTGTGGACGTCCGGCAGCAGGGACAGGTCCATGCGGTACTTGGAGCCGTAGGTCGGCTGATCGAGTTCGTCCTCGGTCAGCGTCCAGTCGGCCGGCAGATCCCAGAACGCCTTGAATTCGGCGAGGAACTTCTCCGACAGGGAGAAGCTGCTGGCGAACATCTGCTGGACCGGCGCCGAGGCGTGCTTGGTGACGATCCGCTCACGCTCCTCGCGCATCCACTCGCGAGTCGGCTGCGAGCGCTGCAGGCGCTCGGCGCGGATCTCCCGGCGGCGCACCTCGGTGGCCGGCGCATCCACCGTCCAGTGGCCCTTGGCGTCCTGGGCCAGCACCGCGCCGTAGACCTTCTCGGCGTAGGCCGGCAGGACGAAGCCCTGGTTCAGGTCGTCGGCAATCGCCGCCAGCTCGCGCTCCAGCGGATCGCCGAAGCCGGGGCCGCCGCGCAGGTAGTTGAGATAGAGGTCGTGGTTCTCGTAGCAGTCCTCGGTGGTCATGCACTGCTTGTCGCGCTTGACCCTGGCGCTGGCCGCGATGCGCTGCTCGTAGGTCGGCGCGGCCGGATCGCGGTCGGCGCCCAGCGGCAGCGACAGGCCCTGCGCAATGCGCTGCTCGAGGCCGGTCTGATGCGCCTCGAAGCGGTAGCCGGTGGCGGCCGGATAGCCGCCCATCAGGCCCCAGTCGGAGTTCATGTAGCCGTTGCCCATGAAGAACATGGTCCAGTCCTGGGCGTTCCACACCATGCGCAGGGTCTCGAAGCCGCAACCGCCGCGGTACTTGCCGTAGCCGCCGGAGTTGCACTTGACGTTGCGCCCCAGGTACAGCAGCGGCTCGGCCATCTCCCAGATCTCGATGTCGCCCATGTCGCCTTCCGGGTTCCAGATCGCCGCGGCATGGTTGAGGCCATCGCGGAAGGCCATGGCGCCGGTGCCGCAGGAGGAGGCCTCGAAGCTGTTGACCGCGTGCACCTCGCCATCCTGGTTGATGCCGCCGCCCTGCAGCCAGTTGGAGGTGTTGGCGTTGCCGGAGTTGACCTCCTCCAGGTAGCCGCGGCTGTAGTAGGCCTGGCCGAGGCCGCGCCACAGCGCGCTCCAGCCGGAGACCAGGAAGTGCCAGGCGTAGGCGTGGCCGGTACGGCGGTCGTCCGGGTTGCACCAGGCGCCCTTGGGCAGGTGGAACTCGGTGCCGAAGCTGGCGCCGTCGTTGATCCGCTGGGTGGGCACCAGGGTCTGGGTCATCATCACCCAGATGCCGCTGGTGAAGGCCACCTGGTGGGCGTTGAAGGTGTGCCAGCCCCAGCGGCTGGAACCCTCGAAGTCGAGGCGCCAGCTGGCATCGCCGCGGATGGTGATCTCCACCGGCGAGTGCATGATGGTGTCGACCTTGGCGAAGGCCGAGGAGGTCTGCACGTCCTCGTGCTTGAACGGCACGTCGACGAAGGCCACCTTGCGGTAGGTGCCCGGCACGGTCATCGCCTTGATCCGCGACTGCAGGCCGCGGCGCCCCTCCTCGATCACTTCGAAGGCGAACTTCTCGTAGGCCTCCAGGCCGACGCTGGCGATCACCTCCTCGACCATGCTGCGGATCATGTGGCAGCCGGCGATGCGGGTGCGCTCGTCGAGAATCCAGTACTTGGGCGTGCGCACCGAGCGCTGCGACTCGTGCAGCCAGTCGCGCAGCGGCTGGTCGTTGACCCCGGTCTTGCGGCAGGTGACCTGGTAGCCGTCGCCGAAGCGCTGCACCTGGCCGGTGGACATCGAGCCGGGGGTCACCGCCCCGGTGTCGATCACGTGGGTCACCCCGCCGACCCAGCCGATCAGCTTGCCGGCCCAGAAGATCGGCACGATGGTGGCGATGTCGCAGGGGTGCACGTTGCCGATCGAGCAGTCGTTGTTGGTGAACATGTCGCCGGGGGCGATGCCGGGATTGCTCTCCCAGTCGTTCTCGATCATGTACTTGATCGCCGCGCCCATGGTGCCGACGTGGATGATGATGCCGGTGGAGGTGAGGATGCAGTCGCCCACCGCGTTGTACAGGGTGAAGCAGAGTTCGCCTTCCTGCTCGACGATGGGGCTGGCGGCGATCTTCTTCGCCGTTTCCCGGGCGTGCACCAGGCCGCCGCGGATCTTCGAGAACAGCTTCTCGTAGCCGATCGGGTCGCTCTCGCGGAACGCCAGGCTGCTCAGCCCGTTGTAGAAGCCGCTTTCCTTGGTGCGCTGCAGCACTTCGCCGCGGAAGGCCTGCAGGGTCTTGCCGTTGCCCAGCAGGGAGCCGGGCGCATTCTTGGCCATCATGTTCATGGTGATCGTCTCGCTTGTTGTTCTTGTGGGGTGCGATTCAGTGGCGGCCGCATTCCTTGAGATGGAACAGGCGATGCTTGTCGAGGGTGGTCTCGAAGCCGTCCGGCACCACGAAGGTCGTCGAGTCGGACTCGATCACCGCCGGGCCGACGATGTGGTTGCCCGGCTGCAGGGCCTCCATGCGCCAGACGTCGGCGTCGACCCAGCGCTTGTGCCGGTAGAACGGCCGCTGGCCGAGGTGCGCCTCCGGGCGCGGCTGCGCCCCGCCTTCCGGGTCCTCGGGCAGCACCGGCTTCTGGGTGGCGACCAGCCCGCGCATGATCGCGCCGGTGACCGAGAAGCCCAGCTCCGGCGAGCGCGCGGAACTGGCATAGACCCGCTCGTAGGTGGCCTCGAAGGCGTCGGTGATCTGCTGCCAGTCGGCGGCGCCAGCCGCGGTGCCGATCGGCGAGGTGATCTCCAGGTCGTTGAGCTGGCCCATGTACTGCATGCGGTAACCCGGCAGCAGGGTGACGTCCTCGGCCTTGAAGCCGTTGATGACGAACTCCTCGATGACCTTGGCCGCCAGCTCGTCCCAGGCCGCCTGGATCACCCGGCAGGCCTCCTCCCGCGCGGCCTCGTCGCTGTCCTGCGCCAAGGCGATGTCGATGCTCTTGTCGTAGCGGTACTCGAAGTCGGCGCAGGCGCAGCCGAAGGCCGAGAAGCCCGCCGCCCACGCCGGCACCACCACGTCCTTGAAGCCGAGGCCCTCGGTGTAGCCGTAGGTGTGCACCGGGCCGGCGCCGCCGTAGGAGAAGCAGACGAAGTCGGTGGGGTTGTAGCCCTTGGCGCTGATGTTGGCGCGCAGGTATTCGTGCAGCGACAGGTCGAGCAGCTCGATGACCCCGGCGGCGGCGTCCTCGACGGAGAGGCCGAGCGGACCGGCGATCTGTTCCTGGATGTGGCGGCGGGCGCGCTCCACGTCGAGCTTGATGGTGCCGCCGAGGAAGTTGTCCGGGTTGAGGTAGCCGAGCACCACGTGGCAGTCGGTCACCGAGACGGTGTCCAGGCCGCTTTCCGGCCAGCAGGTGCCGACCCGGTAGCCGGCGCTGTCCGGACCCAGCTTGATCGAGCCGCTGTAGGGATCGAGACGCACGAAGCTGCCGGCGCCGGCGCCCACCGAGTCCATCGCCACCAGCGGCAGGGACAGCACCAGGCGGGCCATGTCCGGGTCGGAGGCGATGGCGAAGTTGCCCTTGGTGATCAGCGCCATGTCGAAGGAGGTGCCGCCGATGTCCGAGCAGGCGATGTTCTCGTAGCCCAGCGCCTCGCCGAGCAGCTTGGAGCCGATCACCCCGCCGATCGGTCCGGAGACGATGGTCCGCGCCAGCTCCTTGGCCTTCCAGGAAATGGTCCCGCCGTGGGTGGCCATGACCCGCAGGTCGAACTTGGCGCCGTGCTTCTTGAAGCGCTCGCTGACCTTCGACAGGGTCTGCCGCGAGGGCTCGGCGGCGTAGGCTTCGAGGATGGTGGTGTTGGTGCGGTGGCTCTCCTTGCGCGAGGGGTAGTAGTCCACCGAGGCGAACACCGGGATAGCGCTGCCCAGGCGCTGCAGCTCCTCGCGGCAGAGATCGCGGGCGCGTTTTTCGCTGGTTTCGTTCTTGTGCGACTGCAGCAGCACGATGGCGATGGCCTGGGCGCCGGCCTCGACCAGCTCGCGGGTGGCCTGGCGCACCTCCTCCTCGCGCAGCGGGATGACGATCCGGCCCTGCACGTCGGTGCGCTCGGTGACCCCACGGGTGCGCGAATAGGGCACCAGCGGCTCGTCGTAGCGGTGGGTGTTGAGGTGCAGGCGCTCCTCCAGGGCGTAGCCCAGGTAGCTCTGGATGGCGCGGCCCATGGAGTGGGTCTGCTCGAAGCCGCGGTTGACGATCAGGCCGACGTCGAGGCCCTTGCGCTGCACCACGCGGTTGAGCATGGCGGTGCCGGAGTACACGCAGGTCACCAGCTCGGGATAGACCTCGTCGACGTCCTGCTGCCAGGCGGACAGCGCGTCGAGGGAGGAGTTGTAGATGGCCAGCGATTCGTCGGCCGGATTGCTCTGCGCCTTGCCGACCACGAATTTGCCGTCCTCGCGGACGAAGAAGGTATCGGTCATCGTGCCGCCGGCATCGATGCCCATCACCTGGACTTTCGAGCGTTGCATGTCCATTGGGTTCTCCCGTTATTGTTCTTGTCGGGCGGGAACGCTGCCCGCTGTCCCTGTTGCAGCCCCTGTGCCAACGCCGGCCGCGCCCGGCAAGCCATTGAAAAGACTGGAGTCGCGGCTGCCGGCCCGGGCGGCGCGCGGCGCCCAGGCGTCCGACTCGCGGATGCCGGCGTCCCCAGGCGTACGAAATCCGGACGGTGCCGGTGTCGGGGGCACGAACAGGCAGGGGCGGGATGGCGCGGGCGTGGCGCAAGGCCGGGGATGATTCGGCGGGAGTCGGTGGCGCCCCCGCTCCGGCGTGGGAGCGGGGGCACTCGGTCTGGCGGAGCGCCAGCGGCGGTGGAAGGGCTGGCGGCGGCCTACTTGCGCTCGATTTCCTTGAGCCAGCCCGGATGGTGCTTGCGCGCCCAGAGGCGGCTGACCTTGCCGTGCAGCATCGCGCCCATCGAGCCCTTGATCCAGATGGCCGCATAGATGTGCACGATCACGCTGACGATCAGCACGGAGGCCGCTGCGGCGTGGACCAGCGCGGCGAAGCGGATCAGGTCGATGCCGAACGCGTGGCCGAAGTACTGGCGCCAGATGACGATGCCGCTGGCCAGCAGCGCCAGCATGCTCAGCACCAGAACCGAGAACAGCAGCTTCTGTCCGGCGTTGTAGCGGCCGACCTCCGGCAGCCCTTCCTCGCGATTGTGCAGCACGTCGCCCAGCTGCCTGAGCCATTGGCGGTCATTGGCGTTGAGGCGGTTATGTCCGGCGAAGCGCATCGCCAGGATCAGGAACAGCAGGAACATGGCGAGGCCGAGGAACGGATGCAGGATGCGCGTCCACACCCCGCCGCCGAACAGGTTGGACAGCCAGAACAGCGCCGGATGGAACAGCGCCAGCCCGGACAGCCCGGCGAGGAAGAACAGGATGGCTACGGCCCAGTGGTTGGACCGTTCGGAGGGGGTGTAGCGCTCGATCTCGTGTTTCATCGCAAACTCCCGGGAGAAGCGTGCCGCTCTCCCTGCCCGCCCGCCGGGGGCGGGCGACGGTTCGGGGGACGACCGGCCCTGCGGCCGGTCGCGCCTGGCTCACGGCTGCTGCTTGGGATCGACCACGTGCACCGACGGGTCGACCTGATGCACCGTCGGCTCGCCGGGGTCCTCCTCCTCGTCCACCCGGTTCGGGCCGATGCGCACGTAGTGGAAGAAGCCGGCCAGCACGGTGGCGCCCATGGCCAGCAGCGCCAGCGGCTTGGCGAGGCCCTTCCACAGGCTGACCAGCGGGCTGATCGCCGGCTGATTGGGCAGCCCGGAGTACAGCGCCGGCTGGTCGGCGTGGTGCAGCACGTACATCACGTGGGTGCCGCCGACGCCGTCCGGGTCGTACAGCCCGGCCTTGTCGAAACCGCGCTCCTTGAGGTCGCGGACCCGCTCGGCGGCGTGCGTCTGCATGTCCTCCTTGCTGCCGAACACGATGGCGCCGGTCGGGCAGGTCTTCACGCAGGCCGGCTCCAGCCCCACCGCCACCCGGTCGCTGCACAGCGTGCACTTGTAGGCCTTGTGGTCCTTCTGCGAGATGCGCGGCACGTTGAACGGGCAGCCGGTGATGCAGTAGCCGCAGCCGATGCACTTGTCCTGGTTGAAGTCGACGATGCCGTTGGCGTACTTGACGATGGCGCCGGGACTCGGACAGGCCTTCAGGCAGCCGGGCTCGGCGCAGTGCATGCAGCCGTCCTTGCGGATCAGCCATTCGAGGTTGCCGCTGGCCGGGTTCTCGTACTCGGCGAAGCGCATCACCGTCCAGGTGTCGGCGCCGAGGTCGTTGGGGTTGTCGTAGACGCCGGCGTTGTGGCCGACCTCGGCGCGCAGCTCGTTCCACTCCGAGCAGGCGACCTGGCAGGCCTTGCAGCCGATGCACTTGGAGGTGTCGATCAGCTTGGCCACCTCGCCGACCTGGCGCACCGAGGGCGACGGGGTGGTGGTGGCGGAGCGCCCGGTGATGTCTTGGCTGGCCATGTCACACCTTCTCCACGTTGACGAGGAACGACTTGAACTCCGGCGTCTGGGTGTTGGCGTCGCCGACGAAGGGGGTCAGGGTGTTGGTGAGGAAGCCGTTCTTCGCCACCCCGCTGAAGCCCCAGTGGATCGGGATGCCGATGTGGTGCACGGTGCGACCGTCGGCGGTCAGCGGCCGCAGGCGCTTGGTCACCACCGCCACCGCCTTGATGTAGCCGCGGTTGGAGCTGACCTTGACCCGGTCGCCGGCCTTGATGCCCAGTTCCTTGGCCAGCGCCTCGCCGATCTCGACGAACTGCTCGGGCTGGGTGATGGCGTTGAGCCGGCAGTGCTTGGTCCAGTAGTGGAAGTGCTCGGTGAGCCGGTAGGTGGTGGCCGCGTAGGGGAACTCCGCCGCCGTGCCGAACAGCTCCAGGTCGTTCTTGAACACCCGCGCGGCCGGGTTGCTGATCGCCTTGCCGTTGCCGTGCAGCGGGTTGCGCCCGATCGGCGTCTCGAACGGCTCGTAGTGCTCGGGGAACGGCCCCTCGGCCATCTTGTCGACGGCGAAGAAGCGCGCCACGCCCTCGGGGTTCATGATGAACGGGTTCATCCCGGCTTCCGGCGGCGAGTCGGCCTTGAAGTCCGGCACGTCGGTGCCGCCCCAGCTCTTGCCGTTCCACCACACCAGGCGTTTCTTCTCGGCGTCCCACGGCTTGCCGGACGGGTCGGCCGAGGCGCGGTTGTAGAGGATCCGCCGGTTGGCCGGCCAGGCCCAGGCCCAGCCGAGGGTCTGGCCCATGCCGTAGGGGTCGGCGTTGTCGCGCCGCGCCATCTGGTTGCCGGCCTGGGTCCAGGCGCCGCTGAAGATCCAGCAGCCGCTCGCCGTGGAGCCGTCGGCGCGCAGCTGGGCGAAGCCGGCGAGCTGCTCGCCGGCCCTGGCCAGCACCGCGCCGCTGGCCGGGTCGGTGACGTCGGCCAGCGCCTTGCCGTTGAACTCGCGGGCGAGTTCCTCGGGACTCGGCTCATCCGGGATCAGGTAGTTCCAGTCCAGGCCGAGGATCGGCGCGGGGAAGGCGCCGTCGTCGTTGCGGTACAGCTCGCGCAGGCGGTGGAACAGCCCGGCCATGATGGTGATGTCGGTGCGCGCCTCGCCGGGCGGCTCGGCGCCCTTCCAGTGCCACTGCAGCCAGCGTCCGCTGTTGACCAGCGAGCCGTCCTCCTCGGCGAAGCAGGTGGTCGGCAGGCGGAACACCGTGGTCTGGATCTTCGCGCTGTCGACGTCGTTGAACTCGCCGGCGTTGCGCCAGAACTCCGAGGTGTCGGTGGCCAGCGGGTCCATGATCACCAGGTACTTGAGCTTGGCCAGCGCCGCGCCGACCTTGGCCTTGTTGGGGAAGGCCGCCAGCGGGTTGAAGCCCTGGCAGAAATAGCCGTTGAGCTTGCCCTGGAACATCAGGTCGAACACCCGCAGCACGTCGTAGGCCGGCACGTCCAGCTTGGGCAGCCAGTCGTAGCACCAGGCGTTCTCCGCGGTGGCGCTCTTGCCGTACCAGGCCTTCATCAGGCTGACGTGGAACTTCTCGTAGTTCTGCCAGTAGGACAGCTGCCCCGGGCGCAACGGCTTCTGCGTGCGTTTGGCGATGTAGGCGGCGTAGTCCTGCTCGGCGTCGCCGGCCAGGGTCAGGTAGCCCGGCAGCGAGTTGGACAGCAGGCCGAGGTCGGTCAGGCCCTGGATGTTGGAGTGGCCGCGCAGGGCGTTCATGCCGCCGCCGGGCATGCCGATGTTGCCGAGCAGCAGCTGCACCATGGCGCCGGTGCGGATCATCTGCGAGCCCACCGAGTGCTGGGTCCAGCCGAGGGCGTACATGATGGTCATCACCTTGCCCGGCTGCGAGGTCTCGCCG
>DASQBU010000230.1:0-4209 GCA_035635035.1 Pseudomonas sp. | reverse complement strand
CGGGTCGCGGGCTGACGTCTGAGCGGCCTGCCGCCTCGGAATCCCAGACTATGCCGGCCGAGTGCCACCAGCAAGCACCGCTGGCGAAAATCTGCCCGGATTCCGCTCGCCGGCCCTGCCGCGCACCGCGCGCGGGCCGCTCAGTCGCGGCGCAGCAGCTGCAGCAGCGCCAGCGCGGCCAGGCCGGCGAAGGCCAGCAGGCTCCACTCGGGGATGCTCAGGCCGAGCAGGGTCCAGGTCACCTCGGCGCAGTCGGCGGTGCCGTGCAGCACCATGCGCACGATGTCCTGGAACGGCAGCGCCTCCATCATGTACTCGAGGCTCGGCAGACAGGCGGGCAGCTGGTCGGCGGGCAGGCCCTGCAGCCAGATCTGCCGGCTGGCCGAGGCGATGCCGGCGGCGGCGAACAGCAGGCCGAAGCCGGCGTAGATGCGCCGGCCGCGGCGCTGCGGGTTATGCAGCGCGGCGAGCAGGCCGATCAGGCCGACGCCGATGAATTCGATGCGCTGAACCACGCACAGCGGGCAAGGCTCGATCCCTTCGGCATGCTCCAGGTACAGGCCGAAGGCCAGTAGGGCAGCGCAGACGAGAAAGGCGAGGAAGTTCAGCAGGCGGGGGTTGGCCAGCAACATGGCGGCTCCGGAGGTGCAAGAGGAAGGCCGTTACGGTAGAGGAAAGCCGGGCGGGCTTTCAAGGCCGCCGACCTGGACGTCGGCCGCGCTCGTCAAGCCGGATGCGACGGGCGTCACCCTCCGCCCGTCGTCTCGACTCGCCGGGATCGCGCTCAGTGGCCGCTCGGTTGCGGCAGCACCGGCAGCGCCTGGCCGGTCAGGCCGAGGACCTCCTGGAACAGCTGGTGGCTGCGCTCCGTCTCGCCGAGCCGCCCCAGCAGCCGCGCCAGCTCGCCGCAGGCCTCGGCACTGCGCTCCAGGTGCAGGCTGCGCTCGAAGTAGTCGCGCGCCTTGCCCCACAGGCGGTTGCGCAGGGCCAGGCGACCGAGGCAGAGCAGCAGGCCAGCATGCTGCGGCTGCTCCTTCAGCCAGGCTTCGGCGCCGGCCAGCTGGCGCGCCGGATCGCTGCCCGGCACCAGGCCGTAGAGCCGGATCAGCTGCGCATCGAACGCCTGCCTGAGCGCGCCGCGCAACACCTCCTCGGCCTGCGCGTCGGCACCCAGGCGATGCAACTGGCCGGCGTAGCTGGCCACCAGCGCCGGCATCTGGCGCTGCGCCTTCGGCAGCTGCTGCCAGGCCTGCTGCAGCGCCGGCAAGGGCTGTTCGCCCTGCGCCGCCCGCTCCAGCAGGGCCGCGCGCGCGCGCTGCTCCAGCGCCTCCAGCTCGTTGTTCTTGAGCAGGCGCTGGCGGGCCAGGTCGGGCAGCAGCTGGAGCAGCGCCGCCCAGTCGCCGAGTTCGACGTAGAGCTGCTGCAACTGCTTGAGGGCATAGGGATGGCGCGGCTGGCGCTCGCGGATCGCGCCGAGGGTGGCCACCGCCGCCTCCCGCTCGCCGCGCTCCAGCTGCAGGCGCGCCCTGGCCAGGTCGACGGCCAGCGCCGCCTTCGGCTCGCGCTCGCGGGCCTCGGCGAGCAGGTCGTCGGCGGTGGCGTGCTCGCCCAGCTCGCTGGCTGCGTGGGCCGCCGCCAGGTAGTTGACCAGCGGCTGCTGGCCCTGCTCGGCAGCGCGGCGCAGCAGGCGCAGGGCGTGCGGCCAGCGCCCGGCGGCCAGTTCGAGCAGGCCGCGCTGGCCGGCCAACTGGCCGCGCCGCGCACGGTTGCGCCGCGACCACGGGTTGACCAGCCGCCCGGAGGCGCCCATCAGGCCGAGCACCAGGCGCACGCCGAGCAGCAGCGCCCACAGGCCGACCGCGAGGGCAAGGAACACCCAGAGGGTCGACTCGTAGCGGAAGCCCTTGTAGGCGATCAGCACGTAGCCGGCCTGGTCGGCGATCGCCAGGCCGAGCAGCGCGGCGACGAAGACGGCCAGCAGGAACAGCAGGAAGGTGCGGTTCATTGGCCTGCCTCCGCCGGTTGGGCGTCGCCCGCCGGCGCGGCCGGCGTTTCAGCGGCGCTCGGCGCGGCCTTGGCCGGCTCGCCGGCCTTGCGCACCCCGGCGGCCTCCAGCTCGGCGCGCTCGCGCTGGCCGAGGTAGGCCTGCAGCGCGTTGAGCGCCGGGGTCAGGTCCGGCAGCGCCTGCGCCACCGGCTGGCCGGCCAGCTCGCCGAGGCGGTCGTACAGCCCCTGGTTGGCCGCCGTGTCGAGGCCGAAGTAGCGCTGCAGCACCACGCGCGCCTGCTCCAGGGCGCCGTGGTAGACCTGCGGCTGGGCGTTGAGCACCGCCCACTGCGCCTGCTCGATGCCCAGGCGCAGGGCCAGGCGCAACTGTTCGAGGGTCTGCCCGGCGAGCAGCGGCTTGACCTCGTCGCTGGCGGTGAACTGCAGGCGCACGAAGCCGCTCAGGCGCTGCCACCACTCGGCCCAGCGGCTGGCGCCGTCGCCCTCGGCGACCTGCGCCGCCGCCGGCAAGCCGCCGGTGACGGCGACGAACTCCGGCGCGCGGGTGTTCAGCCGCGCGGCCTGCTCGCCGAGCGCCGCCAGCTGCAGGTACAGGCCGGTGCGGTCGATCGCCGGCAGGCTGCGCAGCGCCTCCAGCGCGCGGGCCAGTTCCTGGCGGGCGGCGAAGGCGGCCGGATCGTCGTGGTCGCGGAGGATCTGGTCGGCGGCGCTGACCAGGAAGCGCGCGCTGTTGACGTCCTGCAGCGCCGACAGGCGCAGGCTGGCCAGGCGCAGCAGGTGCTCGGCCTCGGCCAGGCGCCACTCCTGGCGGCTGGCGCCGAGCACCCGGTCGACCTGCTGGGCGAGGCGCTGCTGGCCGGCCTGCAGGTCGCCGAGCAGGCGGGCGCGCTGGGCCAGCTCGCTGGCCGAGGGCAGCTGCTCCAGTTGGCGGCTGGTCAGCAGCTCGCGCTCGGCCAGCGCGCGGCTCTCGCCGCGGGCTTCCTCGAGGCGGCGCAGTTGCTGCAGGTCGGCGTCGTGCAGGGCACGCACCTGCCACAGGCTCCAGCCGCCCAGCAGCAGGCCGCCGGCACCGAGCAGCAGGGCCAGCATGGGCAGCTTGCCGGGCGCTGGGCGCGCCGACGCGGCGGGCGTGCTGCCCGGCGCGGGCACGATGGAGTCTTGTTCGGTTTGCGGGGCTGCGTCGCTCACGTCGGCTTCCTTTTGTCTGTTCACACGCCGGCAGCCCCTGGCCGCCGGTGGTCGTCAGCGGTCCACGGCGCCGGGATCGGCGGCCAGACGCGCCAGCAGGGCCGCGGCGCTCGCCCCGCGGCAGTCTCGTACATCTTCGGCACCCGCCGCGCGCGCCAGCTCGGCGACCCGCGGACTGGGCACGAACAGCGGCAGGCGCGCCAGCGCCGGCCAGTCGCCGCCGGCCAGCTGCTGCAGGTGGGCCAGACCCTCACCGCTGCTGACCACCAGGCCGTTGAGGGCGTGCTCGCGCACCGCGCTCATCACCGCGCCGGCGGGATACGCCGGCAGCCGGCGCCGGTAGAGGGAAAGATAGTCGACTGCCACGCCCTGCTCGCGCAAGCGCTCGGCCAGCCAGTCGCGACCGCCCTCGCCGCGCAGGATCAACACGCGCGGGTTGGGCAGCGCCAGCGCCTGCTGCAGGGCCGGCAGGGCCAGCAGCGCCTCGCTGTCGTCGCCGGCGCGCGGCCAGTCGGCGTCCAGGCCGTAATCCTCGAGCAGCGCGCCGGTGGCGCCGCCGACGGCGAACCAGCGCTGGCGCGCCGGCGGCAACGGCCAGTAGCGGTCGAGCAATTCGAGGCCGAGGCGCGCCGCCGGCTTGCTCACCACCACCACCGCGCAGTAGCGGTCCAGATCAAGGAACAGCGTGCGCTGCTCGGGGGTTTCGGTCAGCGCCTCGATCTCCAGCAGCGGCAGGCAGTGACCGAAGATGCCCTGCTCACTCAGGGTCTGCGCCAGCACGGCGCAGTCCTCGGCCGGACGGGTCAGCAGCAGGCGCCAGGGACTCACGGCTGGCCGGCCTCGCCATAGACCTGGGCGAGGATGCGGTCGGCCCCCTGGGCCAGCAGCGCCTCGGCCACCTGCACGCCGAGCGCTTCGGCCTGGCTGCGCGGGGCGCGGGCCTCGGCGCGCAGCAGCAGGCCGCCGTCGGGCTGGCCGACCAGGCCGCGCAGCCACAGCTGGTCGCCTTCGAGC
>DASQBU010000229.1:0-17569 GCA_035635035.1 Pseudomonas sp. | reverse complement strand
TGCAGCCATTTCTGGTCGGGATACCAGGAGAACATGAACTGTCCGCCCTTGAGGCTGTCCACCACCATGCGGGCGACCTCCGGGCGCACCGCCGGGCAGCCGTGGCTGCGGCCGATGCGACCATGCTGGCTGACCATGCCCGGGTTCACGTAGTCGGCCGCATGGATGACGATGGCGCGGTCGCGGGCCCGGTCGTTGATGCCGGGCTCGAGACCGTCCATGCGCAGCGAATAGCCATGCTGGCCGATGTAGCTCTCCTCGGTGCGGAACAGGCCGATGCTCGACTGGTGGCTGCCGTCGTCATTGGAGAAGCGGGTGGCGAAGTTCTCGCCGGAGCCCTGGCCGTGGGCGACCAGATCGCGCAGCACCAGGGTCCGGCGCTTGAGATCGAAGATCCACAGGCGGCGCTCGGTCGAGGGCAGCGAGAAGTCGATGACCGCCAGGCGGTCCGCCGGGTCGGAGCCGTTGTTGACCGCGCACTGCATGGCCGCGAGGGCGTGGCGCAGGACTTCGCGGTTCAGCGTCGGCGCCGCCCGGGCCAGGCTCTCCAGCAAGGGCGACGGCGCCGGCACGGTGGAGGGGGTCGCCATGAGTGGCGATGCGAAAGCCGCAAGCATTGCGGCCAGCCAGAGCGAGCGAATCTGCCTGGTCATGAGAAGGTGTCCTCTGTTGTACGCGGGCAGGTACGGGAAACCGCTGCGCCGACCTCGCCGGCGCGCCGCTTCGCGTCCCACCTGTCCGTGACATGACGCCCTGTCGTCGATGCTGCCGCCCTGCGTCTGGTCAAGACCACACGAGAAAAGGTTCTGTGGTGTGTGGCTTTCCCGAAAGTCGGGCATTCTAACAAGCAAACGGTGAAGTGGAGTTGAGCGTTTGTCTAAAAAACATACATCCATGCTGGCAATGCTGCTGGTCGGCTGCCAGCTGGTCATGGCCGGGGCAATCGCCGCGGAACCCGACAACGCCCTGCAAGTGGAATTGCAGCAGAGCCCGCTGAACTGTGCCAGTCGCCCGCTGACGTTCACGCCGGGCGAGCGGGAAGCGCTGCTCGACTTCTATCGCCAGCAGGATTCCGCCCGCATCTGGCAGGGGGCCCGCCTCGCCCACCTGCTGAAGGAGCTGGAGCAACTGGCCGACGACGGCCTGTCGCCGGACGCCTATCACCTGGCCGACCTGCGCCGCCTCGAACGGCTCTCCGCCAGCGATGCCCAGCGCAGCGCCTGCCGCGACGTGCTGGCCAGTCACGCCTACCTGCAGGCGCTGCGCGACCTGGGCTGGGGCCGGCTGGACCCGGCCAGCGTGGAGCCGACCTGGCATTCGCAACAGACCCCGCCGCCCAGCCGCCCCGAGGGGGCGCCGGCCTTCGCGGCGAGCGGGCTGGACGACCTGCCGGCGACCTTCGAGCGAGCGCGCCCGCAACTCAAGGCCTATCGCGACCTGCGCAACGCCTATGCCCGGCTGCGCCGCCAGCCGCTGCCATCGTGGCCACGCATCCCCGACGGCCCGCTGCTGCGCCCGGGCAAGAACGATCCCCGGGTGCCCCTGCTGGAGCAGCGCCTGATCCGCGAGGGCTACCTGGCCGCCGCCAAAAGCGCCCCGCGCAACAAGAGCACTCCGGTCAACGATCGCTACGAGCCGCGCCTGGTCAGCGCCGTCGAGGCCTTCCAGCGCAGCCACCTGCTACAGCCCGACGGCGTCATCGGCCAGGGCACCCTCGCCGAGCTGAACATCCCGCCCGCCGCGCGGCGGGACCAGGTGCGCCTCAACCTCGAGCGCCTGCGCTGGCTGGCCCGGGAAATGGAGCCGGACATGGTGCTGGTCGACCTCGCCGGCGCCCGGGTCTCCTATTACCGCGACGGCCAGGTGCAGTGGCAGGCGCGCACCCAGGTGGGCCGCGCCGAACGGCCTTCGCCGCTGCTCAAGTCGCGCATCACCCACCTGACCCTGAACCCGACCTGGACGGTGCCGCCGACCATCTTCCGCAAGGACAAGCTGCCGGAAATCCAGCGCAACCTCGGCTATCTGGCGGAAAACCACATCCGCGTACTGGACACCGCCGGCAAAGAGCTGAGCCCGCACGCCGTCGACTGGAACAATCCCCACGGCATCCTGCTGCGCCAGGACGCGGGGCCGAAAAGCGCGCTGGGCGTGCTCGCCATCCGCTTCCCCAACCCCTTCTCGGTCTATCTGCACGACACCCCCAGCCAGCAGCTGTTCAACAAGCTGCCGCGGGTGTTCAGCTCCGGCTGCGTGCGGGTCGAGAACGTCATGCAGCTGTACGACTACCTGCTGGCCGACGCCAGCCCGGCCGAGCGCGAGCGCATCGACGCGATCCTGGCCAGCGGCAAGACCAAGAACGCCAACCTGCCGCATGCCGTGACCATCCTGCTGGCCTACTGGACCGCGGAGGCCGACGAGCATGGCCGGCTGCAGTTCCGTCCGGACATCTACCAGCACGATGCGGCGATCCTCGCTGCGCTGGACACCGCCCGGAACTGAACCGCCGACCGGCATCTACGCTGAAACCTGCCCCCGCCTGCGCCGCTCCGGTGCAGGCGGCCGTCCTCCGGAAAGGGAGTCCACCATGGATCTCGAACAGTATCTGCGCGCCCTGCCCAAGGCCGAACTGCACCTGCACATCGAGGGCACCCTGGAGCCGGAGCTGATGTTCGCCCTCGCCGCGCGCAACGGCATCGCCCTGCCCTGGCCCAGCGTCGAGGCGACCCGCGCGGCCTACGCCTTCAGCGACCTGCAGAGCTTCCTCGACCTGTACTACGCCGGCGCCGCCGCGCTGATCCACGCGCAGGACTTCTACGAGCTGGCCATGGCCTACTTCGCCCGCGCCCAGGCCGACGGCGTGGTGCATGCCGAGCTGTTCTTCGATCCGCAGACCCACACCAGCCGCGGCGTGGCCTTCGCCACCGTGCTCGACGGCCTGGAGCGGGCCTGCACGGCGGCGCGCCAGCGCTGGGGCATCAGCTCGCGGCTGATCCGCTGCTTCCTGCGCCACCTGAGCGAGGAGGACGGCTTCGCCACCCTCGAGCAGGCCCTGCCGCACCTGTCGCGCCTCCACGGCGTCGGCCTCGACTCCTCGGAGCAGGGCCATCCGCCGAGCAAATTCGCCCGCCTGTTCGAGCGCTGCCGCGAACTGGGCCTGCACGTGGTCGCCCATGCCGGCGAGGAAGGCCCGCCGGCCTATATCGTCGAGGCGCTGGACGTGCTCAGGGCCGAGCGCATCGACCACGGCGTGCGCGCCGCCGAGGACCCGGCGCTGCTCGCTCGCCTGGCCCGCGAGCAGGTGCCGCTCACCGTCTGCCCGCTGTCCAACGTCAAGCTGCGCGTGTTCCCGACGCTGGCGCAGCACAACCTCAAGAGCCTGCTGGCCGCCGGCCTCAAGGTGACGATCAACTCCGACGATCCGGCGTATTTCGGCGGCTATATCCTGGAAAACTACCGGCAGACCGCCGAGGCACTGCAGCTGTCGCGCGGCGAACTCAAGCGCATTGCCCGCAACAGCCTCGAAGCGGCCTTTGTCGATGCCGCCGAGCGCGCCCCCTGGCTGGAGCGCTTGGCGGCACTGGCCGACAATTGAGGCAACCGCGCCAGGGCCGATCTACGCTGTAACTCGTCATTAGGGCAGCCATCGCGAGGCTGAGATGAACAGCAAGCCCACCGGCGAACGCTTCCGCATGTACTCGGCGCAACAACTCGAGACCGTGATCGAGCAGATGGCCCGCCAGGCCGCGGCCCTGCTCGGCGGGCGCCGCGAAGTGGTGCTGGTCGGCATCCTGCGCCGCGGCGAACCGCTGGCGCAGCGGCTGCAGAGCGCCCTGGTGGAACGCTGCGGACTGCCGCGCTGGCCGCTGTACCCGCTGCGCCTGAAGCGCTATGCCGACGACCTGAGCCTGCTGCACGCGGAAACGGCGCTGACCGAGAACCCCGATCTGGCCGCGCTGGACCTCGCCCGCACCAGCCTGTTGCTGGTCGACGACGTGCTCTACGAGGGGCACTCGCTGCAGCGCGCCAGCGCCTGGCTGGCCCGCCAGGGGGCGATGGAGGTCCGCACCGCGGTGTTGGTCGACCGCTGCGTGAGCCGCCAGCCGGTGCGTGCCGACATCACCGGGCTGCGCCTGCAGGTGGCGCCGACCGACATCATCGAATGCAGCGTGCCCCCCTACGAGGAAGAGTTCTGCATCGAGGTGCTGCGCCGCGCCCTGAATTGAGGCACAGCCGCCCCGCTGCGACCATTGTTCGGCTGCAAAGCCGCGGGTGCGGCCGTATAATGCGCCGGTTCGCAGGAGAGTGAGCATCCGCCGAGGCGCCACGCGCCGGGCGCTGCTCCGCCGAAGGCGCAAACTCCCATAATCGCTCAGGCCCAGGAACTGCGGACGGACATTCACGCCAACTGGAGAGCGGTTGCCACGGGCAACCCACCGAAGGGGCAAGCGGCCGCAGGCTGCGTAAACTCTCAGGTAAACGGGACAGAGGGAGAGGCGATTCGGACGTAAGGAGTCCTCTCTTGCTGTTGACCTACATCTACATCATCGCCATCACTGCGGAAGCCATGTCCGGCGCCCTGGCCGCCGGCCGGCGCAACATGGACATGTTCGGCGTCGGCATGATCGCCTTCATCACCGCCCTCGGCGGCGGCACCGTGCGCGACATGCTGCTCGGCCACTTCCCGGTGGGCTGGACCCAGCACCCCGCCTACATCTACCTGACCATCTCCGCCGGGCTGTTCACCATGCTGGTCGCCCGCTTCATGCACCACCTGCACAAGATCTTCCTGGTGCTCGATGCCATGGGCCTGATCGCCTTCACGGTGATCGGCTGCAACGTGGCGCTGGAGCTGAAGTACTCGACCCCGGTGGTGATCATGGCCGGCATGATCACCGGCATCTTCGGCGGCATCCTGCGCGACATCCTCTGCCAGCGCGTGCCGGTGGTGCTGCGCCACGAGCTGTACGCCAGCGTGTCGATGCTGGTGGCCCTGCTCTATCTGGCGCTGCACCACCTGGGCATCGACCCCGACCTCACCCTGCTGGCCTCCTTCGGCTTCGGCCTGGCCGTGCGCCTGGCGGCGATCCGCTGGTCGTGGTCGCTGCCGGTGTTTTCCTACCAGCCGGGCCGCTGGGAGTAAGCCGCCGAGCCGGCGCGCCAGCCTTCAGCGCGCCCAGGCCTGGCGCAGCAACGCCTGCACCTCCTCGTCGCTGGTCTGGCCGAAGTCGCTGTACCACTCGCCGATGGAGGTCAGGTAGGCCGGCACCAGCGGGCAGACCACCTCGTCGACCAGCGGCGTGAGCATGGCGATGGCCTCGGTGGACGCCACCGGCGCCACCAGCACGATGCGCGCCGGCGCCTGCTGGCGCACCGCCTGCACCGCCGCGCGCATGGTCGAGCCGGTGGCCAGGCCATCGTCCACCAGCAGCACCTGCTGCCCGTGCAGCTCCGGCTGCGGCCTGCCGCCACGGTAGACGCGGTCACGTCGTTCGAGCTCCTGCTGCTGGTGCGCGGTTACCCGCTCGACAGTGGCGGCGTCGACATGCCCGTAGCGCAGCGCCTCCGCATTGAGCACCCGCACGCCGCCGCTGGCGATCGCGCCCATGGCGTATTCCTCGTGCCCGGGCATGCCCAGCTTGCGCACCAGCATCAGGTCCAGCGGCAGGGCCAGCTCGCGGGCGATCTCCCAGGCCACCGGCACCCCGCCGCGCGGCAGGGCTAGGACGATGGCGTCTGGCAGGTTGCGGTATTGGTCGAGCAGGCGCGCCAGGGTCTTGCCCGCCGCCACCCGATCCGGAATCGGCACCTCGATCTGCGCCTTGCGCATCATGGCCTCCAGGGGCTGCGCACAGAGAGGCAGCCTCGCCCTGCAAGCCTATACCGCCGCGGACGCACCGCAAGGCGCGGCTCGTCTGAGGGCGGATCGCAATCTGAACCCTCCGCCTAACAGCAAAAGCAACTAAGGCTGCCGGAAGCAGCTTGACCATAATCAATCTGTCCCCCGGTGCGCTTTTCAAGACTGGATAAGGACATGTGACCGGTGCAGGCCGCCTGTGCCAGGCAAACCTTTCTTCAACAGCGGGAGTCGGTTATGGACAAACATCAGCAGGGCCACAAAGACACGCTGCTCCAGCCGCAACACCACGACCGAGACAAGGCGCACCAGCACATCGCCGGAACCGCCCACTGTCCCGGCTGCGGCGCCTACTTCAGCGCCGGGCGCTGGTCGTGGCAGCGGGAGGCCGGCACTCACCCCGAAACCATCACCTGCCCGGCCTGCCGGCGCATCGCCGAGAACGACGCGGCCGGCAACGTCACGCTGTCGGGCGGATTCGTGCAGGCACACCGCGAGGAGATCCTCAACCTGGTGCGCCACACCGAGGAAAACGAGCGCAAGGAACACGCCCTGGAACGCCTGATCGGCATCGTCGAGGAAGGCAACAAGGTCATGGTCAGCACCACCGGCACACACCTGGCCAACCGTATCGGCCATGCCCTGGAAGCGGCCTACGATGGGCAAGTGCGCTACACCTACACGGAAAACGAGACTCACCTGGACGTCGACTGGGTCCGCGACTGAGCGGCGCTGGCGCCCTGCGATCAGGGGTTGCGCGCCAGGCGCTCCCCTTCCAGCACGCGCCGGCCATCCAGGTAGCGCTGCTGCCAGTAGTTGTCGTCGATACTGTCGAGGCGCACCGTGCCGCCGGTACGCGGCGCGTGGACGAAGCGTCCTTCCCCGACGTAGATGCCGGCGTGGCTGACCTCGCGGCCACCGTGGGTGGCGAAGAACACCAGATCACCCGAGCGCAGTTGCTGGCGCTCCACGCGCGGCACCGGCAAGACGCTCATCTCGCGGGTGGTACGCGGCAACTGCATGCCGGCGGCATCCCGATAGACATAGCCGATCAGCCCGCTGCAATCGAAGCCGCCCTCCGGCGTGTTGCCGCCCCAGCGATAGGGCGTGCCGACCAGACCGATGGCGCGGAACAGCACGTCCTCGGCAGGCCCCGAAGAGGCGGGCATCTGGCTGATGGATGGTTGCGGCGGCAGCGGTGCCTGCGAGGAGCAGGCCGCCAGGAGCGCGGCGAGAAGGATACAGGCGAGACGAATTGGCATGGTCATGGGCATGTCCTTGCTTGAAACGCACAAAGCTGTGCCGCCCCCTTGCGGACGCGGCACAGCTTCATCATCAGCCGACTCCGGCAGGCCCCTCTCAGGCCTCGCCGGGCCTTGAACTCACTCGTCGATGACGCGCTTGGCCATCAGGTAGCGACTGTTCCAGTAGTCGCTGGCCAGCTTGTCCACCCGGACCCCACCGCTGCGGGTGCTGGAGGAGTGGATGAACTCGCCATCACCAATATAGATTCCGGCGTGATTCACCCGACCGCGGCCACTGGTGGCAAAGAAGATCAGGTCGCCGGGTTGCAGATTATGGCGAGCCACCTGTGGTGCCGGCATGTTGATCATCTCGCGGGTCGAGCGCGGCAGCTTGATGCCGGCCTCTTCGCGGAAAACATAGCCGATGAAACCGCTGCAGTCGAAACCGGTCGCGGTCGAACTACCGCCCGGACGGTAGCGGGTACCGATCAGGGAGAAGCCGCGCTCGAGAACGCCTTTCATGCTCGGCAGCTCGTAGGGCTTGCCGCTGAGCAGTTGCTGTTCGGCGCTGCTCTCTTCCGCCTTGGCGGCGGCGTCCGCATCCAGCGCGAAGGACATCTGCTGGGTCGGACTGTTATAGGACTGCTGTTGCGAAGTGCTAGCACAAGCAGTGAGGAAAAGGGCCAGGGTGAGTGGCACGAGGGGTGCGAAGCGTTTGAGCATGGGCACGACCGTGTCGCTGTAAGGTTTCTGAAATTTGATGCTGGCGACTATGCCGGCTATCAATTCAATTTGCAAATTTTATCGAGCAGAGTGTGACTTTGTCCGCTGGCCGCGCCGTCTGCGCGGCGCTTTGCCACAGAGCGACGCCGAATCATCAGCCTGAAAACCGCGAGATAGACGGGTTTTCGGCATTTCGCCGGGTCGCTCCCGGCGCGGCGCAGCACAGCTTACGGGCGTCACATGAAAGTTTGCTTGCAGCTGCAACGCCGGGGGCGGCGCGCTGGCTCAGTGATTCACCGTCCAGGCCAGCATCATCGACAACTGGCACAGCGGCCGGCCGCTCTGCGCCCGCCAGGCGTTGAAGGCCGCCTGCACCGCGGCGAGATCGCGCTGGCTGGTCGGCGCTTTGTCGACGATGCCCTGAGCCTTGAGCGCGGCAACCACGTCGTCGGTGGGAATGAAGGTGTCCTTGCCGGCCATGCGCAGAAAACGCGGCGCGGACAGACCGCCGAGCTGGTTGCCGTGCTTGGCCAGGTAACGCCACAGGCCGGTGATGTCGTCCACCGGCCAGTCGGCCAGCCAGGCGCCGAAGCTGCCGTGCGCGCCGGCCACGTCGAGGACGAACTGGGCGTTGCGCGGCACACTCTTCAGCTTGGCCAGGTGGCGGATCAGCCGTTCGTCGTGCATCAACCGCTCGAGATGCTCGGCGCCCATCAGCACCACCTTGTGCGGATCGAAACCGAAGAACGCCTCCTCGAAGGCCGGCCACTTGGCGTCCACCAGGCTGTGCTTCAGCCCGGCGCGGAACACCCGCAGGCTGAGCAGCGACAGGTAGCGGTCGTCCGGGACGGCGCGCAGCTGATCCGCCGACTGCGGCTGCGGCAGGCGCGCCTCCAGTTCGGCGGATGAGCCGAAACGGTTCAGGCAGTATTCGTGCAGCCAGGGGTAATCGCGCATTGCCGCTCCGCTCGCTTGACCAAGAGAAGCGGCAAGGTTGCCCGCAAGCGGCGGCGTCCCGCAAGCCCGCGGGACGCCGCCGTCGCCTCAGCCGCGAAGCCGCTCGGCGGCACGCAGCAGGCTCTGCTCGGTGCCGGCCCAGCCCAGGCAACCATCGGTGATCGACACCCCGTAGCGCAGCTCGCCGGACAGCGGCTGGCAGCCGTCGAACAGATGGCTCTCCAGCATCACCCCGCGCAGGCTGGCGTCGCCGGCCAGACGCTGATCGAGCACTGCCTCCAGCACCTGCGGCTGGCGCAGCGGATCCTTGCCGCTGTTGGCATGGCTGCAGTCGACCACGATCCGCGCCGCGATGCCCTGGCGCTCCAGCGCGGCGCGGGCCGCGGCGACGCTGGCGGCGTCATGGTTCGGCCCGCCGTGGCCGCCGCGCAGCACCAGATGGGTATCCGGGTTGCCGCGGGTTTCCAGCATGGCCGGGTGGCCGAGGGCATCGATGCCGAAATGGCGGTGCGCATGGGCCGCCGAGCGCATGGCGTCGCAGGCGATGCCCAGGCTGCCGTCGGTGCCGTTCTTGAAGCCCACCGGCAGGTCGAGACCACTGACCATCTCGCGGTGGATCTGCGACTCGCTGGTGCGCGCGCCGATCGCCGCCCAGCCGAGCAGGTCGTCGAAGTAGCCGGCCGCCAGCGGCTGCAGCAGCTCGCTGGCCAGCGGCAGGCCGAGTGCGAGGATGTCCAGCATCAGCCGGCGCGACAGCGCCAGCCCCGCCGCCATGTCACCGCTGCCGTCCAGGTGCGGGTCGTAGACCAGCCCCTTCCAGCCGACCGTGGTGCGCGGCTTCTCGACGTAGGCGCGCATCACCAGCAGCAGGCGGTCGTCGACCTGCGGCGCCAGCGCGGCCAGGCGCGCGGCGTAGTCGAGCGCCGACTCGGGGTCGTGCAGCGAGCAGGGGCCGACCACCACCAGCAGGCGCGGATCGCGGCCATCGAGCACGGCGCGGATGGCGGAGCGATCTTGCTGGATGCGCGCGGCGAGCGCCTCGCTCAGCGGCAGGCGCTGGCGCAGCAGGGCGGGACTGGGCAGCGGCTGGGCGCTGCGGCGGGCCGAAGCGGCCGGGGCTTGGGGCTGAGTTTGAGCGGTGGCGAGACGGGCGGAAGCGGAAACATTCATGATCTGGCGGTCCTTTGGCCGGCGGCAGTGCCGCGCGGCGCTAGCGAATTGTTCGGTGGCGCGGTAGAGCGGTGGTGCAACGGCTAAATCGCCAGTCGTAGCGGTAATGGGCGCGGTAGCGGTTCATCGATGGACCCTCGTGGCGTCGGGCCTTGTCCGGCCGGAAAAACAAAACCCCCGGTTGGGTCGCCAACCGGGGGTTTGGGGAAACTGCTGGGTGGCGACCCTGTCATTCGGGCGCCTGTGGGGTATCAGGCGCGCAAGCGGCTAAACCAATACCCATAAAAGGAATACGCGCCAGCGACGGCCAGCGGCGCGCACGCCAGCGCGGCGCAAGCGGCACCGGTGCGGGCGAGGGGCTGATGGTCGAGGCTGAGCGGCATGTCGTTCTCCAGAAGGATGCTGGAACCTTACTGCAGGGGCGGCCGGCTGACAAGCCGGCCGCATCCGCTCAGAGGTTCATCACGTCGACGAAGCGCGGCGTGGCCTGGTCGTCGATCTTCAGGCTGCGGAAGTCGAACAGGTTGCGGTCGGCCAGCTGCGAGGGCACCACGTTCTGCAGGGCGCGGAACATGATCTCGGTGCGCCCCGGCGACTTACGCTCCCACTCCAGCAGCATCTCCTTGACCACCTGGCGCTGCAGATTCTCCTGCGAACCGCACAGGTTGCACGGGATGATCGGGAACTCCTTGAGCTTGGCGTAGGCCTCGATGTCCACCTCGCTGCAGTAGGCCAGCGGGCGGATCACCACGTTGCGGCCGTCGTCGGACAGCAGCTTGGGCGGCATGGCCTTGAGGGTGCCGCCGTAGAACATGTTGAGGAAGAAGGTCTCGAGGATATCGTCGCGGTGGTGGCCGAGCGCCATCTTGGTCGCGCCGATCTGGTCGGCGAAGGTGTACAGGGTGCCGCGGCGCAGACGCGAGCACAGCGAGCAGGTGGTCTTGCCCTCGGGGATCTTCTCCTTGACCACCGAGTAGGTGTCCTTCTCGATGATGTGGTACTCGACGCCGATCGACTTGAGGTACTCGGGCAGCACGTGCTCGGGGAAGCCCGGCTGCTTCTGGTCCATGTTCACCGCCACGATCTCGAACTTGATCGGCGCGACCTTCTGCAGGTAGAGCAGCACGTCGAGCATGGTGTAGCTGTCCTTGCCGCCGGACAGGCAGACCATGACCTTGTCGCCGTCCTCGATCATGTTGAAGTCGGTGACGGCTTCGCCGGCCAGGCGACGCAGGCGTTTCTGCAGCTTGTTCTGGTTGACCGAAAGGGTGCCCATGGTGATGTGGAATCCGGGGATCTGCGAAAAGGGGATTGCGAAAAAGGCGCTCATTTTACGCGCAAACGGCGGCGCGCCCCAGCCCAATCGACGCCGCCGGCATTGCGAGGCGGATCACGTCGCGCAACCAGCGCGGGGCCTGCCCCGGCGCGACCTGCTAGGCTCGGGGCATGGACAGTCCTTTCGATCCCTGCCTCGACCTGAGCGAGCAACTGCTGACGCTGCTGCGCCAGTCCCCCGCCGGACTCGGCGAGCACCAGCTCATCCATCGCCTCAAGAGCGGCCACTGCACGCACATCCCCCATCTGCCGCTCAGCGACCGGCTGGTGCTGTTCCGCACCCACTTCCTGGTGTTCAACGCCCTCTACCGCCTGCGCGACCGCCTGTGGGCCGAGCGTCGCGCGCATCTGGAGATCAACCCGCTGCTGATCCGCCTGCTGCCCTATCGCGAGGGCGCCCAGGCGCTGACCGAGCACGATCCGCTGCGCGCCTACTATCTGGATGAGAGCCACCTGCGCGACACCTCCGCGGCGGATGTCGAACACCTGCTGCAGAGCTTCTGGACCCGCATGCACGGCGGCGAGGAGCGCCAGGCGGCCCTGGAGCTGTTCGGCCTGGATGTGCGCACCGACTACCCTTCCATCCGCCTGCGCTATCGCCAGCTGGTCAGCCAGCACCACCCGGACCGAGGCGGCAGCACCACGCGCCTGCAGTCGATCAACAAGGCGATGGAAATTCTCGAACGTTATTACAGCCCCCGCTGAGGGGAAAAATCACTCTACCCTCCCCCGCCGCCGCTCGCTGCCGACGCCTATACTGCGACATAAGGTCGCACAGGACGACCCGGCACCGGACGGCACTGGCCATGTGCCGCCGGCGCCCTGTCAGGGGCGACCTGCACATAACGAGGAGGTATTCGCTCATGATTCACCACGTCTGGGGGCTCTTCGCCCATCCCGATCAGGAATGGCAAGAGATTCGTGGCGAGCACGAAAGCGTAAGCCACATGTATCTGAGCCATGTCCTGTTGCTGGCCGCCATCCCGGCCATTTCCGCCTATATCGGCACCACCGTGGTCGGCTGGTCGATCGCCGGTGGCGAACCGGTGCGCCTGACCGCGGCCAGCGCACTGCCAATGACGATTCTGTCCTATCTGGCCATGCTGGCCGGGGTCGCCGTCATGGGCGCCTTCATCCACTGGATGTCGCGCACCTACGATGCCAGCCCCAGCATGAGTGACTGCATCGTCTTCGCCGCCTACTGCGCCACGCCCCTGTTCATCGGCGGCCTGGCCACGCTGTACCCGAACCTGTGGCTGATCATGGGCGCCGGCACGGCAGCGGTGTGCTACACGGCCTACCTGCTCTACGTGGGCATCCCGTCGTTCATGAACATTCCCAAGGAAGAGGGCTTCATGTTCTCCAGCTCGGTGCTGGCGGTGGGACTGGTGGTGCTGGTGGCGATCATGGCCATCTCGGTCGTACTGTGGGGGATCGCCGGTCCCGTCTATGCCCGCTGAACCGGACGGACCGCCACGCGCCAAGGCCGCCAGCAGGCGGCCTTGTTGTTTGTGCGATGCCTGCCAGCCCGGCGTTTGGGCATAATCGCGGCTCGCCTTCCGGAACCACCCGCTCATGCCCGAACAGCTCATGGCTCGCATCGAGGCCTGCTACCAGCAGGCCGAAGCCTTTTTCGACCGGCGCTTCCCACGCCCGCAGGTCAGCCTGCGCCTGCGCGGGCTCAAGGCTGGCGTCGCGCACCTCGGCGAGAACCGCCTGCGCTTCAACGCGCAACTGTATCGGGAGAATCGCGAGCACTTCCTGCGCCAGACGGTGGCCCACGAGGTGGCCCATCTGGTGGCCCACCAGTTGTTCGGCCCCGGCATCCGCCCCCACGGCAGCGAATGGCAGCAGATCATGCTCAAGGTCTACCGCCTGCCGGCCGAGCGGTGCCATAGCTACGCAGTAGAACGCCGGCAGCGGCACTATCTGTACCGCTGCCGGTGTCCGGATGGCGAGTTCCCCTTCACCCCACAGCGCCATGCGCTGGTGCTGCGGGGGCGCAGCTACCTGTGTCGGCGCTGCCGGGCGACGCTGGTGTTCAGCGGCGAGCTGCAACCGGGCTGAGTGCCGGCTCCAGCTCAACCACGCCTTCGAGTTCCTCTTCCACGGCCGCCGGGTTGGCCAGCTCGCGCTGCAGCTTCGCGCTGTCCAGCTGGCCGCACCACTTGGCCACCACCACGCTGGCCACACCGTTGCCGACCAGGTTGGTCAGCGCGCGCGCCTCGGACATGAAGCGGTCGATGCCGAGGATCAGCGCCAGGCCGGCGACCGGCAGGCCGCCGACCGCGGAAAGGGTCGCGGCCAGCACGATGAAGCCGCTGCCGGTGACCCCGGCGGCGCCCTTGGAAGCGATCAGCAGCACGGCCAGCAGGGTCAGCTGCTGCATCAGGTCCATCGGCGTGTCGGTGGCCTGGGCGATGAACACCGCGGCCATGGTCAGGTAGATCGAGGTGCCGTCGAGGTTGAAGGAGTAGCCGGTGGGGATCACCAGGCCGACCACCGACTTCTGGCAGCCGAGCTTCTCCATCTTGTTCAGCATGCGCGGCAGGGCCGACTCGGAGGACGAGGTGCCGAGGACGATCAGCAGCTCCTCGCGGATGTAGCGGACGAAGCGGATGATGCTGAAGCCGTTGGCGCGGGCGATGCTGCCGAGCACCAGCAGGACGAACAGCACGCAGGTGACGTAGAAGCACATCATCAGCTGGCCGAGCTGCACCAGCGAGCCGACGCCGTACTGGCCGATGGTGAAGGCCATCGCGCCCAGCGCGCCGAGCGGGGCGAACTTCATGATCATGTTGATGATGCCGAACATCACCTGGGCGATGCGCTCGATGAAATCCAGCACCAGCTTGCCGGACTCGCCCATGCGCTGCAGGGCGAAGGCGAACAGCACGGAGAAGAACAGCACCTGGAGGATGTCGCCGTTGGCGAAGGCGCCGACCACGGTGTTGGGGATCACGTTGAGCAGGAAGCCGACGGTGGTCTGCTCGCCGCCGGCCTTGGCGTAGGCGGCGATGCTGCTGGCGTCCAGGCTCGCCGGATTGATGTGCATGCCGGCGCCCGGCTTCACCAGGTTGACCACCACCAGGCCGATGACCAGCGCCACGGTGGAGACGATCTCGAAATACAGCAGGGCGATGCCGCCAGTCTTGCCCACCGCCTTCATGTCGCGCATGCCGGCGATGCCGCTGACCACGGTACAGAAGATGATCGGCGCGATGGCCATCTTGATCAGCTTCACGAAGCCGTCGCCCAGGGGTTTGAGCGCAACCCCGGTCTGCGGATAGAAATGGCCCAGCGCAACGCCGATGGCGATAGCGACCAGTACCTGGACGTACAGGCTCTTGTAGAGCGGTTGACGAGACATGGCGGTCTTCCTCTCGGGCAACGCCGACCGATTCCTTCTGGCCGAACGCCACCGAACGCGGCAGCCCCCTCTCCGGGAGGCTTCTTGTGTAGCCCCCTCATGGAGGCGCTACACAGCCACAGAGCAAGCCCTATGCCAACACCAATAAATCCAACAAACCCCTTATATATCAATAATTTGCATGGCAATCCCCACTGCTAGCCCGACCACGGCGGCGGAAATCCGCCAGCCGCCGGCGGGATTTCCGCCACCCCGGCGCGGCCCAGCATGCCCCGCCTCGTCCCGGCCCGGCCCGGCCGCCATGGGCTTCGCGTCGCACCTCAGGATGCCGCCTGCCCGACGCCGAACCGCTCACCCGGCAGGCACGGCGTGCCATCGAGCCGCGGCTGGCAGGCCAGGAACTCCAGCGCCGACGCCTGCCACGACTGGCGCCGGGCCTCGGCGGCACATTGCCCGCGGTCCAGCGCCAGCGCCTGCCGGCAGGCACGGCCCAGGTCCTCGTCCATCACCCCGCTGACGCCCTGCTGCAGCACATCCAGCGGCCCGCACACCGGAAAGGCCGCCACCGGCGTGCCGCAGGCCAACGCCTCGAGCATCACCAGGCCGAGGGTATCGGTACGCGAGGGGAACACCAGCACGCTGGCGCGCCGATAGGCCTCGGCCAGCGCCGCCACCGGCAGGTGGCCGTGGAAACGCACCTGCGGGTAGCGCCGTTCCAGCTCGGCGCGCAGCGGACCGTCGCCCACCACCTCCTTGGCCCCCGGCAGGTCGAGATCGAGGAAGGCCTCGAGGTTCTTCTCCGGCGCCAGGCGCCCGGCATACAGAAACAGCGGCGCGCCCTCGCCCTGCGGCTCGAGACGGGGGGCGAACTGGTGCAGATCCACGCCCTTGCGCCACAGCAGCAGGTTGGGGAAACCGTGGCGGGCGAACTCGTCGCGCAGGCGTTCGGTACTGACCAGCACGGCCCGGCTCGGCCGGTGGAAGGCGCGCAGCCAGGCATAGCCCCAGGCCAGGGGAATCCACGGCCAGCGCCCGCTCACGTATTCGGGAAAGCGCGTGTGGATCGCCGTGGAGAACGCCAGCCCCTCGCGCTTGAGCCAATGGCGCGCCGCCCAGCCGAGCGGCCCCTCGGTGGCCAGGTGCACGGCATCCGGGGCGAAGGCACGGATCTTTGCGCCGACCTGCCAGACATTCCAGGCCAGCGGAATGGAGGCATACCCCGGACAGGGCAGCGAGCGGAAATCCTCTGGCGACAGCACCCCCACCTCGTGGCCGAGCGCCTGCAGCTCGGCCATCAGCGCGCACAGGCTGGTGACCACCCCGTTGACCTGCGGCGCCCAGGCGTCCGTGACGATCAGCAGTCTCATGTCGGCGTCTCCGTCAGGGGGAGCAGCGTTTCGTCGTCCACCGGCGTACCGGTCAGCGTGTCGGCCGCCAGGCGGTACAGTTCGATGTGCCCGTCGGGATGCTCGATCAGCGCGCTGCAGGACTCCACCCAGTCCCCGCAGTTGAGATACTCGATGACGCCAATGGCGCGGATCTCGGCATGGTGGATGTGCCCGCAGACCACGCCGTTGAAGCCGCGCTTGATGCACTCGTGGGCCAGCGCGTCCTCGAACTCGCTGATGTAGCTGACCGCCCCCTTGACCTTGTGCTTGAGCCAGGCCGACAGCGACCAGTAGCCGTAGCCCCAGCGCTGGCGCCAGTGGTTGAGCCAGCGGTTGAGCGTGAGGGTGAACTCGTAGGCCGAGTCGCCGAGGAAGGCCAGCCACTTGTGGTAGCGGGTGATCACGTCGAACTGGTCGCCGTGCAGCACCAGCAGGCGGCGGCCGTCGGCGGTCACATGCTCGGCCTCGTCGACCAGGCGGATGTTGCCCAGCACCAGGTCGGCATAGCGGCGCAGGCATTCGTCGTGGTTGCCGGTGACGTAGATCACCTCGGTGCCGCGGCGGCTCATGTCGATCAGCCGGCGGATCACGTTGGTGTGGCTCTGCGGCCAGTACACGCCGCTGCGCAGCTTCCAGCCGTCGATGATGTCGCCGACCAGGTAGACCCGCTCGGGGGCATAACGCTTGAGGAAGGCATCCAGGCGCTCGGCCTGGCAATCGCGGGTCCCCAGGTGCACGTCGGAGATCCACAGGGTGCGCACGTACTGCTTGCGTTTGGGCGGGAGCGGCTGGGCACTGGTCATCGACGGCCTCCGGGCTTTTTTCCCGATCTTGGGTGGCGGCGATGAACGCGGCATGACGCTGGCGCGGCAGTGCGATGACAGCCGGCTGGGTGGCTCGGCTCGGCGGTCGGCTCAGGCTCTCAGGAACGGCTGGCCGGACGATCGTTATGGCCGAGGTCGCGCTGCGGGTCGATGCGGTCGCGCACCCGCTGCTTGAGCTCCTTGGCCTCGGGGAAACCACCGTCGGCCTTGCGCTCCCAAATCTGCACGCCGTCGCAGACGATGCGGAACACCCCGCCGGTGCCCGGCTCCAGGCTGACGCGGCCGAGGTCATCGGCGAAGGTGGAGAGCAGCTCCTGGGCCAGCCAGGCGGCACGCAGCAGCCATTGGCACTGGGTGCAGTAGGTGATGACGATTTCGGGCTTGGCGGTAGACATGGCGGGAACATCCTGAGCCGGGAAACGGACGAGATGCATCATAGCGCCCTGCGCGCCCGGCTCGCCGCTCAGAGTCTGTTCACGATCTCGCGAGCTAGAGCCAGGCAAGGCGCAACGCAGCGAAGCGGAGTAACAGCCGCAGGCTGGCCCGCAGGGCGAGCGCAGCGAGTCAATCGGTTGAGGAAGCGGAGTTTACGAGTGGTAAATGAGCATCCGAAACCGATTTCAACGCCGCATGGCCGACGCGCAGCAGATCGTGAACAGGCTCTCAGCACGGCTCCTGATTCAGGTTGGCCAGCATCTGCGCTT
>DASQBU010000228.1:0-6343 GCA_035635035.1 Pseudomonas sp. | reverse complement strand
CCGGGTCGACGGCGTAGTAGCGCCCGCGATCCTCGCACAGCGGCACCAGGTGGCGCGGCAGGCCCTCGTGCCAGGCGCGGGCGGCGACCTCCGGCAGGTAGGTGTGCGACTGCGGGTCGCAGGCGGTGACCGGCGCCAGGCGGCCATACACCACGTCGCTGGCCTTGAGCAGGTATTCGCGCAGCTCGAAGGGCAGGTGGATGAGGATCTGTTCCTGGATCTCCACCAGCATGTCCTCGTCCGGCAGTTCCAGCGGCACCGGCACCGGCTCGTTCAGCTCGCGCAGTCGGTCGATCACGTCTTCCACGGCAACAACCTCTTGGAGGGCAAATGGGGGGAAGCTTTATAGCGCAAGCGCGGCGCGGCGGCGACCGGCGGAAACGACAGGACCCGGGCGAGCCCGGGTCCTGGAGGTCCTGCGTGGCGGATCAGCCGTTCTGGCGGATGCCGGCGATCAGCCAGGGCTGGTTGGCGCCGTCGCTGCGCTCCATGCGCCAGCTTTCGCTGAACGGCTCGCCCTGGTCGAAGCGCGAGGTCTTCGACACGCCGGAGAAGGTCAGGGTGGCGATGGTCTTGCCGGCCTGCTGGTCGACGCCGTCGAGCTGCACCTGCAGGTCGTCGATGTAGGTGGACTGGAAGCCGTCGCCCAGGCTGGCGCGCTCTTCCTGCAGGAAGGCGAGCATCTGCGGGGTGACGTACTCGGCGATCTTGTTCAGCTCCGCCGCGTCCCAGTGCTGCTGCAGGTTCATGAAGTGCTCGCGGGCGACGCCGACGAAGCGCTGCTCGTCGAACCAGGCCGGGGCATTGAGGCGGCGCGCAGCCGGGGCGGCGCTGCCGCCGAACGCCGGGTTGGCGGCCGGGGCCTGCGGCTGCGGCGGGACCGGGGCCTGGTAGGCCTGGCTGCCCATGCCGGAGTAGGCCGGGGCGGCGTGCTGGGCCTTGCGGCGGGCGAACAGGCGGAAGGCGACGAAGGCGACCAGCGCGAGGATCAGGAAGTCGAGCAGCTGGAAGCCCTGGAAGCCGTGGCCCATGAACAGCGAGGCGAGCAGGCCGCCGGCGGCGATGCCGGCCAGCGGGCCGAGCCAGCGCGAGGCGCCGGCCGGCTTGGCCATGGCGCCGGCAGCGGCACCGGCCGCACTGGCGCCGGCGAGCGGGGCGCTCGGCGCGCCCGGCGCCGGGGTGGCCTGGGGCTGGGAGAACTGGCGCGGCTGGGCCTGCGTCTGGTGCATCGGTGCGGCGCCGAACGACTTGCCGCCGCCGAAGCGCTTGGCGGCGAAGGCGTCGATGCTGAGAGTCAGGCTGAGGCACAGGGCCAGCGCCAGGCTGAGGAATCGTTGCATGTGCGAGGGCTCTCGATGGTGGTTCACGCGGGCCATCTTTGCCCAGTGGGGGGCAGGCGGCCAGTTGCAGATTGTATCGGACTGTTGCGCCGCGCGGCGCCGGGCCGTTCAGCGCCAGTGGTCCAGCGCTTTCGCGGACAGCCGGTACAGCTCGTCGGCCGGGGCGCGGAAGGCCTTCAGCGAGGCCCAGATGCGGCCGTTCAGCGCGTTCTGGCTGGCCAGCTGCTCGAGCACCTGGGCGGCCTCGTGGTGCAGGGCGGCCAGCAGCTCCTCGGGGTAGCGCTTGAACACCACGCCCTGCTGCTTCAGCTCGGCGAGGGCCTGGGCGTTGCCGGCGGCGTACTCCTCGCGCATGCGCTGGGTCGCGCCGTGGGCGGCCTCCTCGACGATGGCCTGCAGGTCGGCGGGCAGCGCGTCCCAGGCCTTGCGGTTGATCAGCAGCTCGATCAGCGCCTGTGGTGCCTGCCAGCCGGGGTAGTAGCAGAAGCGGGCGAACTGCGGCAGGCCGACGGCCAGGTCGGCGTAGGGGCCGTTGCCGGCGGCGGCGTCGATGCTGCCGTCGTACAGGGCGCCGGGCACGTCGCCCTCGCTCAGGGCGACGATGGTGGCGGCGAAGCGCTTGAGCACCTCGCCGCCGAGTCCCGGCATGCGCACCCGCAGGCCCTCGAGGTCCTGCAGGGTGGTGATTTCCTTGTTGAACCAGCCGCCCAGCTGCATGCCGGTGTTGCCCACCGCCAGCGGCCTGACGCCGAACGGTGCATAGGCCTCCTCCCACAGCGCCTGGCCGCCGCCGTGCTGCAGCCAGGCGTGCATCTCCGTGGCGGACAGGCCGAAGGGGAGGGACGAGAAGAACGGCGCGGCGGCGATCCGGCCCTGCCAGTGGTGGGCGGCGCTGTGGCCGAGCTCGGCACTGCCGCGCGACACCGCGTCGAACAGCGCCGCCGCCGGCACCCGCTCGCCGGCGGCGTAGACGGTGATGGTCAGCCGCCCGCCGCTCATCGCCGTGACCCGCCGGGCGAAGTCCTCGGCGCCGCTGCCCAGCCCCGGGTAGTCGCGCGGCCAGGCGGTGACCATCTTCCAGGCGAAGGTCGGCGCCGGCGGGGCGGCCGCCGGTGCCGGCGGCGCGTCCCGGCGGCAGCCGGGCAGGGCCAGGGCGGCCAGCAGGGCGGCGGCGCGGCCGCACGCTTGGCGACGATTCATCGACGGCTCTCCCTTGGGCGGCGCGGCGGACGGCCGCGCCGGGTGGTTCGGGACTACAGCGCTTCCAGCTTGGCGTAGGACAGCATCAGCCACTTGCTGCCCTCGGCGTCGAAATTCACCTGCACGCGCGCCTGCGCGCCGCTGCCTTCGTAGTTGAGGATCACCCCTTCGCCGAACAGCGCATGGCGCACGCGCTGGCCGAGGGCGAACACGGTGTCCGGCACCCCGGCGCCGGCGAACGGGCTGGCGACGCTGCGCGGGCTGGCCATGGGGCGGCTGACGCTGCCGGCCAGGCGCACCTCGTGGACCAGCCCCGGCGGGATCTCGCGGACGAAGCGCGACACCTTGTTGTAGGTCTCGCTGCCGTACAGGCGGCGGGTCTCGGCGTAGGTCAGCACCAGGCGCTGCATGGCGCGGGTCAGGCCGACGTAGGCGAGGCGGCGCTCCTCCTCGAGGCGGCCGGGCTCCTCCAGGCTCATCTTGTGCGGGAACAGGCCTTCCTCCATGCCGGCGAGGAACACCAGCGGGAACTCCAGGCCCTTGGCGCTGTGCAGGGTCATCAGCTGCACGCTGTCCTCGCCCTCGTCGGCCTGGGCGTCGCCGGCCTCCAGGGCGGCGTGGTCGATGAACGCGGCGAGCGGCGACAGTGCGTCCTCGGCGTTCTCGAACGAGCGCGCGGCGCTGACCAGTTCCTCGAGGTTGTCGACGCGGGTCTGGCCCTTCTCGCCCTTCTCGGCGAGGTGGAAGGGGATCAGCCCGGTCTGCTCGATCACCGTCTGGGTGACGAGGTGCAGCGGCATGGCCTCGACGCGCAGGGCGAGGGTGTCGACCAGTTCGACGAAGGCGTTCAGCGCGCCGGCGGCGCGGCCGGGGACCAGCTTCTGGCCGACCGCCTGGTGCAGCGCGCGCCACAGCGACAGCTGCTGGGTGCGGGCCACCTCGCGCAGGGTCTCCACGGTCTTCTCGCCGATGCCGCGCGGCGGCAGGTTGAGCACCCGCTCCAGCGCCGCGTCGTCGTCGCGCTGGCGCAGCAGGCGCAGGTAGGCCATGGCGTTCTTGATCTCGGCGCGCTCGAAGAAGCGCTGGCCGCCGTAGATCCGGTACGGAATCTTTTCTCTCAGCAACGCCTCTTCCAGCACCCGCGACTGGGCGTTGGAGCGGTAGAGGATGGCGATCTCGCTGCGCTTGAGGCCATCCTTGCGCACCGCCTCGATGATCCGCTCGACGATGAAGCGCGCCTCGTCGTGTTCGTTGAACGCGGCGTACAGGCTGATCGGGTCACCCGCGCCGCCCTCGGTCCACAGCTGCTTGCCGAGGCGCCCCTGGTTGTGGGCGATCAACGCGTTGGCGGCCTCGAGGATGCGGGCGGTGGAGCGGTAGTTCTGCTCCAGGCGGATGGTCTCGGCATCGCTGAAGTCGCGGCCGAACTGCTGGATGTTCTCGATGCGCGCGCCGCGCCAGCCGTAGATCGATTGGTCGTCGTCGCCGACCACCATCAGGCTGGTGCCGGCGCTGCCGCTGGGCGCGGCCAGGTGGCGCAGCCAGGCGTACTGCACGGCGTTGGTGTCCTGGAACTCGTCGACCAGGATGTGGCGGAAACGCTGGCGGTAGTGTTCGAGCAGGCCGGGGTTGTCGCGCCACAGCTCCAGCGAGCGCAGCAGCAGTTCGGCGAAGTCGACCACCCCGGCGCGCGCGCAGGCGGCCTCGTAGGCGCTGTAGATGCTGAGCATGGTGGCCAGGTACAGGTCGCCGGCCGGCTGGATGTGCGCCGGGCGGATGCCCTCGTCCTTCTGGCCGTTGATGAACCACTGCGCCTGGCGCGCCGGCCAGCGCTGCTCGTCGAGGCCCAGCTCGCGGATCACCCGCTTGACCAGGCGCTGCTGGTCGTCGGAGTCGAGGATCTGGAAGTTCTCCGCCAGCCCCGCCTCCTGCCAGTGGGCGCGCAGCAGGCGGTGGGCCAGGCCGTGGAAGGTGCCCACCCACATGCCGGCCGGGTTGCTGCCGAGCAGCTGCTCGATGCGCGCGCGCATCTCGGCGGCGGCCTTGTTGGTGAAGGTGACCGAGAGGATGGAGTGGGCGCCGGCGCCCTCCACCTCGATCAGCCAGGCGATGCGGTGCACCAGCACGCGGGTCTTGCCCGAGCCGGCGCCGGCCAGCACCAGCTGGCGGCCGAGCGGGGCGGCGACCGCCTGGCGTTGGGCATCGTTGAGAGTACTAAGCAGAAAGGATAGGTCTTCGCGCATCGCCGCATTCTAGCGGCCGGCGCGAAGACGCGGCAAACTCGGGGGCGGCCGGCCCGACGGGAACGTCGTTGGGACGCCGGCCATCGCCCATTCGTACTGGACAAGCGCATACCCCATGACCTTTCTCTTTTCGCCCGAGGTCGAACCGCCAGCCATCGAGCCGGAGGCGGTGCGTCGGCGTTACGCGGTGGAGATCGACGCGGCGGTGACCCGCCAGCTGTATCGCGGTTCGCGCCTGCCCAGCCTGCTGATGCTGTTCGGCGGCCTGGGGGGCGTCGGCCTGCTCTGGGGGCGGCACGACGCTGCACTGCTGGCCGCCCTGCTGACCTGGCTGGCCCTGCTGTCCAGCCTGCGCCTGTGGCAGACCCTCGCCTTCCTGAACGCCCCGCTGGTGCAGCAGGCGGAGCCGCGCTGGCGGCGGAACTTCCTGCTCGGCGCCATGGCCTCCGGCCTGACCCTGGCCCTGGTCGGCATGCTGTGTATGCCGCGGGCCGCGCCCTGGCAGCAGGCGTTGATATCTGGCCTGCTGACGGCGGCGACCATTTCCGCCAGCGTGGTCTACTCCGCCTCGCTGCGCGCCTTCCTCGCCTTCGCCCTGCCGGCGCTGCTGCCGTCGAGCCTGTTCCTGCTCGGCCAGGACGACCTGATGCTGCGCGGCTGGGGCGCCTTCGGGCTGTTTCTGCTGGGGGCCCTGTTGCTCAGCGCCTGGCAGATCAACCGCAGCGCGCGCGGCCAGCTGTTGCAGTCCTTCCAGAACCAGTCGCTGCTGGGCTTCCACGAGCAGGCCCGGCGGGCCGGGGCGCGCCTGAACCAGGAGCTGGCCGATGAGGTGCTGCAGCGGCAGAAGGTCGAGGCGCGGCTGCGCGCGGCGCAGCGGGTGCTGGAGGAGCGGGTCAGCGAGCGTACCCGCGCGCTGAGCGAGAGTGAGCAGGCGCGGCGCGAGGAAGAGGCGCAGCGCCGCTTCCTAGCCAGCCACGACGCGCAGACCGGCCTTGCCAACCGTAGCCTGCTGTTGCAGCGCCTGGAGGCGGCGGTCGTCGCCGCGCGCCGCGAGGGCTGCGAGCTGGCCCTGCTGCACCTCGACCTCGACCGCTTCAAGCTGCTCAACGAGAGCCTCGGCCATGCGGTGGCCGACGTCATCCTGGTCGAGCTGGCGCAGCGCCTGACCCGCAGCGTGCCGCAGGCCGACCTGCTGGCGCGGATCGCGGTGGACGAGTTCGCCATTCTGCTGGTCGGCTTCGGCGCGGGCGAGCTGGAGCAGCAGGCCCGCCGCCTGCTGGCGATCCTGCGCCAGGGCGTGGAGGTCGGCGAGCATGAGGTGGTGGTCAGCGCCTCGTTGGGCATCGCCCTGCTGTCGGGGGCCGCCGATCCGGCCGCACTGCTCGGCCAGGCGAGCATGGCCATGCGCCACGCCAAGCAGCTCGGCGGCAACAACGTGCAGTTCTACCGCGACAGCCTGCAGGCCAGCAGCCGCGAGCGCCTGCTGCTCGAGGCGCAACTGGACAAGGCGCTGGAGCGCGGCCAGCTGGAGGTGTTCTACCAGCCCCGCCTGAGCCTCGA
>DASQBU010000227.1:0-4881 GCA_035635035.1 Pseudomonas sp. | reverse complement strand
AGGCCAGCGGGGAAGCAGGAAGCCACGCCGGCGCGCAGGTCGCGCGGCGGCGTCGAACACGCGCGGACACGCGGCTCAGTCGAACAGCGGGCAGGCCATCACCAGGGCGTCCTCGCGCCCGCCGACCGCCGGGTAGTAGTCGCGGCGCCGGCCGATCTCGTTGAAGCCGAAGCGCTCGTACAGGCGATAGGCCGACTCGTTGGAGGCGCGCACCTCGAGGAAACACTCGTTGCCGCCGCGCTCGCGGGCGCGCTGCATCAGGTGGGCGAGCAGGCTCAGGCCGAGGCCGCGCCCCTGGCTCTCCGGCTTGACGGCGATGTTGAGCAGGTGCGCCTCGTCGGCGATCAGCTGGATCACCCCGTGGCCGACCTGCTGGCTGCCCTCGAACATCACCCAGCATTCGTAGGAAGCCAGTGCGTCGGTGAAGATGCCGCGGGTCCAGGGATGGCTGAACGCGGCGTACTCGATCTTGAGTACCGCATCCAGGTCGGCGGCGGTCATCCGCCGGAAACTTAGCGCATCGCTCATTGCATGTCCGTCCAGCGGCGCATCGCGCGCCGCATGCTGTGCCACAGCTCGGCCTTGAGTGGCGGAGCTTCCATCAGTTGGTCCAGGCCGGGCAGCACCCAGCCGCTGCCCAGTTCGCCGAGGGCGAGTTCGCGGCAGGCCGCCGGGGCCTCCTCCTCGCCGGCGAAGCGCGCCGCGGCGGCGCCGATCAGCCAGGTGCAGCGCGCCGGCTGCTGCTCCAGCTGGCCGTGCAGCACGGTGCGCACGTAGTCGCGCGCCGCTGCCGGGCCCTGGTCGAATTCGGGGTTGTTGCGGATCAGCGGCCAGCGGATCGGCTCGCCGAGCGGCCGCGGGCTGTCCGGCAGGCCGGCGGCGCGCAGCAGGTCCTTGAGCAGGCGGTAGGCCGGATCGCGGGTACCGAAAACCTCGCCGGTGGGCAGCTCGACCAACAGCAGGCAAGGGCCGGCGCGCAGCAACTGCAGGGCGAAACGCGGCGGCGCCTCGCGACGCGGCGCGGGTTCGGCCGCAGCCTCAGGGACGGCCACCGCCGCGGGCGCGGCGGCCGGCTTGAGCGGCAGCACCGGCGCCTTGCGCGGCGCCGCGGGTTTGTCCGCCGCCGGCGTTTCCGCCAGCGGCTGGCGTGCCACGGGTACCGCCGCGCCCTGCAGGGCCGCCGGCTGCGGGCGCGGCCGCCGCAGCGGCTCGCTCGCCGGCTCCGCTACCACCAGCAGCGCAGGACGCGAGGGCGCGGCGAACGGCAGCGCCGTGCGCGGCAACCAGGTGGTCACCTGCATGGCGCCCAGGTAGGCGCGGCGCTGCTGCTCGTCGATCAAACGTCGGCCGCCTGCGGGTGGGTCTTGGCGCCGCCCTGCATCAGGTTGAGGGCGTGCAGGTAGGCCTTGGCCGAGGCGACCACGATGTCCACGTCGGCGCCGCTGCCGTTGACGATGCGCCCGGCCTTCTCCAGGCGCACGGTGACTTCGCCCTGCGAGTCGGTGCCCTGGGTGATCGAGTTGACCGAGTACAGCTGCAGGCTGGCCTGCGACTTGGCGATCGCCTCGATGGCCTTGAAGGTGGCGTCCACCGGGCCGGCGCCGCTGGCGCTGGCCTTGTGCTCGACGCCGTCGACGCTGAGGACGATCTGCGCCTGCGGCACCTCGCCGGTCTTGCTCGCCACCTCGAGGAAGGCCAGCTTGAAGTGCTCGGGCGCTTCCTCGGTGAGGCTTTCCGAGACCAGCGCCTGCAGGTCCTCGTCGAAGATCTCGTGCTTCTTGTCGGCCAGCTCCTTGAAGCGGGCGAAGGCGGCGTTCAGCTCGGCCTCGCCGGGCAGGACGATGCCCAGCTCCTCGAGGCGCGCGCGGAAGGCGTTGCGCCCGGAGTGCTTGCCCATGACCATCTTGTTGGCGTTCCAGCCCACCGACTGCGCCGACATGATCTCGTAGGTCTCGCGGTGCTTGAGCACGCCGTCCTGGTGGATGCCCGACTCGTGGGCGAAGGCGTTGGCGCCGACGATGGCCTTGTTCGGCTGCACCGGGAAGCCGGTGATGCCGGAGACCAGCCGCGAGGTGCTGAGGATGTGCTCGGTCTCGATGTTGGTGTACACGCCGAGCAGGTCCTTGCGGGTCTTGATCGCCATGACGATCTCTTCCAGCGCGGCGTTGCCGGCGCGCTCGCCCAGGCCGTTGATGGTGCACTCCACCTGGCGGGCGCCGGCCACCACCGCGGCCAGCGAGTTGGCCACCGCCAGGCCGAGGTCGTTGTGGCAGTGCACGGAGAACACCGCCTTGTCGGCGTTGGGGATGCGGTTGAGCAGCTGGGCGATGGTCTCGGCGTACTGGTGCGGGATGGCGTAGCCGACGGTGTCCGGGATGTTGATGGTGCGCGCGCCGGCGTCGATGGCCGCCTCGATGATCCGGCACAGGAAGTCGATCTCCGAGCGGCCGGCGTCCTCGCAGGAAAACTCCACGTCGCCGCACAGGCTGCGCGCCTTCTTCACCGCGCGCACCGCCTGCTCGACCACCGCGTCCGGCTGCATGCGCAGCTTGTACTGCATGTGGATCGGGCTGGTGGCGATGAAGGTGTGGATGCGCCCGGAGTTGGCGTTCTTCAGCGCCTCGGCGGCGCGCTCGATGTCGCCGTCCAGCGCCCGCGACAACGAGCAGATGGTGCTGTCCTTGACCGTCTCGGCGATCGCCTTGACCGCCTCGAAGTCGCCCGGGCTGGCGATGGCGAAGCCCGCCTCGATCACGTCGACGCGCATGCGCTCCAGCGCCTTGGCGATGCGCAGCTTCTCTTCCTTGGTCATGGAAGCGCCAGGGCTCTGCTCGCCGTCGCGCAGGGTGGTGTCGAAAATGATGACGCGGTCGTTGCTCATGTCGCTCTCCTGGTGATCCCGTCGCTGGCGCGGGCGTGCTCCGGCACGCCGGAATAGCCTTGAATTGTGGCGCGAATCGGCGCGCCGGGAAAGCGCCGGCGACCGGCGCGGCCGTGGCGCGGACGGCCCTGCTACACTCGCCGGCCCTGCCTGGAGTCCGCCATGAGCCATCCCTTCGCCGCCCTCACCCCCGACCTGGTCCTCGACGCCGTGGAAAGCCTCGGCTTGCTCAGCGATGCCCGCGTGCTGGCGCTGAACAGCTACGAGAACCGCGTCTATCAGGTGGGCATCGAGGGCGAAGCGCCGCTGATCGCCAAGTTCTACCGCCCCGGGCGCTGGAGCGATGCGGCGATCCGCGAGGAGCACGCCTTCGCCTTCGAGCTGGCCGAGCACGAGGTGCCGGTGGTGGCGCCGATCCAGCACGCCGGCGACAGCCTGTTCGAGCACGCCGGTTTCCGCTTCGCGCTGTTCCCGCGCCGCGGCGGCCATGCCCCGGAGCCGGGCGACCTGGACCAGCTGTACCGCTTCGGCCAGCTGCTCGGCCGCCTGCACGCCATCGGCGCCAGCCGGCCGTTCCAGCACCGCGAGGCGCTGACCGTGGCCAACTTCGGTCATGAATCGCTGGCCACCCTGCTCGACGGCCACTTCATCCCGCGCAGCCTGCTGCCGGCCTACGAGTCGGTGGCGCGCGACCTGCTGGCGCGCCTCGATGCGCTGTTCGCCGCCACGCCCTACACGGCGATCCGCCTGCACGGCGACTGCCACCCGGGCAACCTGCTGCTGCGCGACGAGCAGTTCCACATCGTCGACCTCGACGACTGCCGCATGGGCCCGGCGGTGCAGGACCTGTGGATGCTGCTGGCCGGCGAGCGCCAGGAGCGCCTGCGCCAGATCAGCGAGCTGATCGACGGCTACCAGGAGTTCCACGACTTCGCCCCGCGCGAACTGGCGCTGATCGAGGGCCTGCGCAGCCTGCGTCTGATCCACTACAGCGCCTGGCTGGCGCGGCGCTGGGACGACCCGGCGTTTCCCATGAGCTTGTCCTGGTACGGCAGAGAGCGCTACTGGGGCGAGCAGGTGCTGACCCTGCGCGAGCAGCTGGCGGCACTCGACGAGGAACCGCTGCGCCTGTACTGAACTGTCAGGAAAAGCTGACGGCGGCGTGCCGGGCGGCCCGTGCCGGCACGCCGCCGCCACAGACAGCCATCCGGCCAGGCCCTAGAATGGTGCACTCATTTACTTAGCTTCCTAAGAATTGGAGCCGCCATGAGCACCGCCACCCCGCGCCGGGGGCTTGTCCTGGGCCTCACCGCCTACCTCATCTGGGGCCTGTTCCCGCTGTACTTCAAGGCCATCGAACAGATCCCCGCCCTCGAGATCATCGTCCACCGCGTGCTCTGGTCGGCGCTGTGCGGCAGCCTGCTGCTGCTGGCCTGGAAGCATCCCGGCTGGTGGCGCGAGCTGCGCGACAATCCGCGCCGGCTGGGCATCCTCGCCGCCAGCGGCGCGCTGATCGCCACCAACTGGCTGACCTACGTGTGGGCGGTGAACAACGGCCACATGGTCGAGGCCAGCCTCGGCTACTACATCAATCCGCTGCTCAACGTGCTGCTGGCCATGCTGCTGCTCGGCGAGCGCCTGCGCCCGCTGCAGTGGCTGGCGGTGCTGCTCGCCGCCGCCGGGGTGGCCCAGCAGGTCTGGCAGCTCGGCAGCCTGCCGTGGATCTCCCTGCTGCTGGCGCTGTCGTTCGCCTTCTACGGCCTGATCCGCAAGCAGGCGCCGGTGGCGGCGCTGCCCGGCCTGGTGGTGGAAACCTGGCTGATGCTGCCGGCGGCGCTCGGCTGGCTGCTGCTGCACCCGGACGCCGGCACCAACCAGGCCACCTTCTGGAGCGGCAGCGACGCCCTGTGGCTGGCCGCCGCCGGGCCGGTGACGCTGATCCCGCTGGTCTGCTTCAACGCCGCCGCGCGGCACATGTCCTACGCCAGCCTCGGCTTCCT
>DASQBU010000226.1:0-15856 GCA_035635035.1 Pseudomonas sp. | reverse complement strand
GCTTCGCCCTCGGCACCGATACCGCCGGCTCCGGCCGGGTGCCGGCGGCGCTGAACAACCTGGTCGGCCTCAAGGCCAGCAAGGGGCTGATCTCCACCGCCGGGGTGGTGCCGGCCTGCCGCACCCTCGACTGCGTGACCTACTTCACCGCCACCGCCCGCGAGGCCAGTGCGCTGCTGGCGCTGACCGCCAGGCTCGACCCGCGCGACGAATACAGCCGCGCCAACCCGCTGTGGAACGACGCCAGCGCGTTCGGCGCGCCGCGGCCGTTCCGCTTCGGCGTGCCGCGCGCGCAAGACCTGCAGTTCTTCGGCTGCAACGAAGGCCCGCTGCAGTTCGCCGCCGCGGTGCGCCAGCTGGAAAGCCTCGGCGGCACGCCGGTGGAGATCGATTTTTCGCCGTTCCTCGAAGCCGCGCGCCTGCTCTACGAAGGGCCGTGGGTGGCCGAGCGCTACAGCGTGGCCGGCGAACTGCTGGAAACGAACCCCGAGGCGGTGCTGCCGGTGATCCGCGCAGTGCTGGCCAAGGCGCCGGGCGCCACGGCGGTCGAGGCGTTCCGCGCCCAGTACCGCCTGCAGGCGCTCAAGGCGCAGTGCGACCGCATCCTGGCCGAGCTGGACTGCGTGCTGACCCCGACCATCGGCCGCCCGGTGACCCTCGCCGAACTGCACGCCGAGCCGGTGCTGCGTAACTCCGAGCTGGGCTACTACACCAACTTCATGAACCTGCTCGACTACGCCGCGGTGGCGGTGCCGACCGGGGTGATGAGCAACGGCCTGCCGTGGGGCGTGACCCTGTTCGGCCGCGCCTTCACCGACCAGTACCTGCTCGGCCTGGCCGACGCCGTGCAGCGCCAGCACGCCCTGCCGCTGGCCGGCGGCCGCGCCCTGTCGCTGCCGGCGCCGGCCGCCAGCGCTCGCAACGATATGGCCCGCGTGGTGGTATGCGGCGCGCATCTGGCCGGCCTGCCGCTCAACGGGCAACTCACCCAGCGCGGCGGTCGGCTGCTCGAAGCCACCCTGAGCGCGCCGGCCTACCGGCTCTACGCGCTGGCCGGAGGCCCGCCGCTGCGCCCGGGCATGCTGCGCGTTGCCGAGGGCGGCGCGGCCATCGAGGTCGAGGTCTGGGAACTGCCGAGCCGCGAGCTGGGCTCGTTCCTCACCGGCATCCCGGCGCCGCTGGGCCTCGGCAAGGTCGAGCTGGCCGACGGCCGCTGGGAGACCGGCTTCATCTGCGACGCCTACGGCCTGGCCGGCGCCGAGGACATCACCGTCCACGGCGGCTGGCGCGCCTGGCTGGCCAGCCGCGCCTGAACCGCCACGCGGCGGGCGGCCGTGCGCCGCCCGCTCCGTTCGACCGCCGCGGGCCGCCGCCCGCCTGGAGTTCCGCCCATGTCTAGTGCGCAAGGCAAACCGCTGTTCCGCTACGCCGACGGCCGCCGGCCCAACCTGCTGGCCATGGCCTACGTGCTGCTCGGCTACCTCGGCGGCCTGGCCCTGCTGCCGGCCGCCTCGCCCTGGCTCAACGCGCTGGGCACCCTGCTGCTCGCCCACGCGATGATCGTCGCCGCCTACTTCCTCCACGAGTTCGCCCACGCCAGCATCTTCAGCGCACCGCGCCACAACGCCTGGGCCGGCACGCTGTGCAGCTGGCTGTGCGGCAGCTGCTACGCCGACTTCGCCGACCTGCGCGACAAGCACCTGCGCCACCATGCCGAACGCGCCGACGTGGTCAGCTTCGACGCCCGCGCGCTGCTGCGCCGCAGCCCGCGCTGGCTGCAGCGCCTGGTGCTGGCGCTGGAGTGGGCGTGGATTCCGGCGCTGGAAGTGCTCATGCACCTGTGGGTGATCGCCCTGCCCTTCGTCACCGCCAGCGCCAAGCACCGCCGCCGCCGCGGCCGGGTCGCCGCCATCCTGCTGCTGCGCTCGCTGGCCTTCGCCCTGCTCGGCTGGCTGTCGCTCAAGGCGCTGCTGCTCTACGCCCTGGCCTGGCTGCTGATGCTCGGCGTGCTGCGCTTCGCCGACGCCTACCAGCACACCTACGACGCCATCGCCGTGCTGGAGGACGGCAAGCTGGCCGACGGCAAGCTGCGCGACCGCACCTACGAGCAGCGCAATACCTACAGCAACCTGGTGTCGCAGCGCTGGCCGCGGCTCAACCTGCTGCTGCTCAACTTCGGCTACCACAACGCCCACCACGCCAAGCCGGCCGAGCCCTGGCACCGCCTGCCGGCGCTGCACGAGCGGCTGTTCGGCACCGCCGACGCGCAGCTGCTGCCGATGCGCAGCCTGCTGCCCGGCTTCCACCGCCACCGCCTGCGCCGCCTGCTCGACGACGACTACGGCACGGTGGGCAGCGGCGCGGACAAGGCGCGCGACTTCTACGGCGCCGTGGGCGTCTCCTTCCTCACCGCGGTGTAGGAGGACGCGCCCATGACCCAGGTCCTGCGCCTCTGGCCGCTGCTCACCGCCACCCACAGCTACGACAAGTCGCTGTCCACCCGCGGCCGCGGCCTGGGCACGCGCATCGAGGCGCCGATCCTCGCCTACCTGATCGAGACCCGCCACGGCCGCGTGCTGTTCGACGTCGGCTGCGACTACCACAAGATCGCCGACCCGCAGCGCGGCGCGCCCTGGTACGGCAGCGGCGAGTGCGCCTTCCCCAAGCCGCGGATGAGCGCGGAGCAGCGCCTGCCGGCGCACTTCGCCCGCCTCGGCCTGACCCCGGCGGACATCGACCTGGTGTTCCTCAGCCACCTGCACTTCGACCACGCCGGCGGCCTCTGCGAGCTGTGCGGCGCCGAGGTGCACGTGCAGGCCGCCGAGCTGGCCGCCGCCCGCGAGCCGGCCGACGACGCCTACTTCGCCGACGACTTCGCCGGCGACTACCGCTGGAAGCCGCAGCACGGCGACTACACGCTGCTGCCCGGCCTGCAGGCGGTGGCCACCCCCGGGCATACCGCCGGGCACATGTCGCTACTCGTCGAGCTGCCCGAGGGCGCGCCGGTGCTGCTCGCCGGCGACGCCGCCGACCTGCGCGAGAACCTCGACGACGAGGTGGCCCCCGGCCTGTGCTGGCAGGACCGCGAGGACCTGGCGCTGGCCAGCATCCGCCGCCTCAAGACGCTGGCCGCCGAGAGCGGCGCCGAGCTGTGGCCGAACCACGACATGGCCTTCTGGCGCACGCTGAAGCGCTTCCCCGAGTTCCATTCCTGAGAGCCTGCTCACGATCTGCTGCGCGTCGGCCATGCGGCGTTGAGATCGGTTTCGGACAGTGGCTTGCCACTGAACGCCCGCAAGGGCGACCCCGAAGGGGCGAGCGGAGCGAGTCATGCTCATTTACCCCTCGTAAACTCCGCTTCCTCAACCGATTGACTCGCTGCGCTCGCCCTGCGGGACAGCCTGCGGCTGTTACTCCGCTTCGCTGCGTTGCGCCTTGCCTGGCGCTAGCTCGCGAGATCGTGAACAGGCTCTGAACCACGGCCCCGGCGCGCGCCGGGGCCGCCGCCCGCCTCACCCGCCCAGCAGCTGCGCCATGGCGGCGAACACCTGGGCCATCGCCTGCGGGCTGCGCCCCGGGCCGCCGGCGCAGTGCCCCCAGTCCGACGCCAGCACGCGCAGCTCGGCGCCGGGAATCAGCGCCGCCTCGTGGGCGGCGTCGGCCACGGTGAAGTACAGGTCGCTGGCGCAGGGCATGACGATGCTCCGCGCGCGGATCCGCCCGAGCGCCGCGGCCAGCTCGCCGCCGGCCAGCGGCGCCGGGTCGGCGCTCTGCCAGGTGTCCAGCACGCAGAGCAGGTCGTTGGCGTCCTGGGCCAGATGGTCCTCCTCCCAGTAGGCGAGCAGCGCCTCCAGGCTGGCGAAGCCCAGCTCGCGCCACAGCTCGTCGCGGAAGAACGCCTGCGAGTAGGCCCAGCCGGCGTAGACCCGGCCGAAGGCGCGCAGGCCGCGCTCCGGCGGCGCGGCGTAACGCCCGTCCTGCCAGTCCCGGTCGGCGCACAGCGCGGCCTTCACCCCGTCGAGGAACACCCGGTTGTGCGGCCAGCAGCGCGCCGTGCAGCAGAACGGCAGCAAGGCGGCCACCCGCTCGGGGTGGAGCATGGCGAAGTACAGCGCCTGCATGCCGCCCATCGACCAGCCGGTGGCCAGGCGCAGGCGCCAGTCGCTGCCGAACAGCGCATCGAGCAGGCGCTTCTGCGCCGCCACGTTGTCCGCCAGGCCGATGCGCGGGAAGTCCGCGCCGCGCTGCCCGGGCGCGGCGTGACTCGGCGAGCTGGAGAAGCCGGCGCCGAACAGGTTGGTCAGCACCACGCAGTAGTCGCCGCCGGCCAGCGGGCTGCCCGCACCAAGCAGGGGCAGGCTGCCCCAATGCGAGCCACCGTAGTAGCTGGGGATCAGCACCAGGTTGTCGCGCGCGGCGTTCGGCGTGCCGATCACCTGGTAGCAGAGCTGCGCCTGGTGCAGCACCTGGCCGCTGGCGAGGGGCAGATCGCCCACCGCGTAGAAATTCTTTTCCTTCGCAAATTCAATCACTTGGCACTCCTCCGCAGGATCTTCGCGGCGCCCGCCCGATGGCGGGCCGCCGTTTTCTATACACGCTGGCATGTATATTGGATGAAGGATTCGTGCCACGGCGCCCCGCGCCGACCGAATTCAGCCAGGAGATCCACCATGACCGCTTTCCCGCACACCGAAGTCGACGAACTCAAGCAGCGCCTGCAGGCCAAGGGCGTGAAATACGCCATGGCCAGCTACGTCGACATGCACGGCGCCATCAAGGGCAAGTTCGTGCCGCTGCCGCACCTGGGGCAGATGCTCAAGGGCTCGGAGCTGTACACCGGCGCGGCCCTCGACGGCGTGCCGCAGGACATCAGCGACAACGAGGTGGCGGCGATGCCCGACCCGGCCAGCGCCACCCAGTGCAGCTGGAACCGCGAGCTGGCCTGGTTCGCCAGCGACCTGTACCTCGACGGCCAGCCGTTCGAGGCCTGCTCGCGCAACATCCTCAAGCGCCAGACCGAAGCCGCCGCGGCGCTCGGCTACACCTTCAACCTGGGCATCGAGACCGAGTTCTTCCTGTTCAAGGACACCCCGGACGGCGGCTTCGCCCCGCTGTCCGCGCGCGACGACCAGGCCAAGCCGTGCTACGACCCGCGCCTGCTGATGGACAACCTGCCGATCATCGACGAGCTGGTCGAGGCGATGAACGAGATGGGCTGGGGCGTCTACTCCTTCGACCACGAGGACGCCAACGGCCAGTTCGAGACCGACTTCAAGTACGCCGACGCGCTGACCATGGCCGACCGCTTCGTGTTCTTCCGCCTGATGGCCAACGAGATCGCCCGCAAGCACGGCGCCTTCGCCAGCTTCATGCCCAAGCCCTCGGCCAAGCGCACCGGCAGCGGCGCGCACTACAACATGTCGCTGGCCGACAAGGCGACCGGCAAGAACCTCTTCGAGGTGGCCGGCGAGGACACCTACGGCTGCGGCGTCACGCCGCTCGCCTACCACTTCATCGCCGGGGTGCTCAAGCACGCCAAGGCCATCTGCGCGGTGATCGCGCCGACGGTGAACAGCTACAAGCGCCTGGTGCGCAAGGGCGCGATGTCCGGCTCCACCTGGGCACCGGTGTTCTGCTGCTACGGCAACAACAACCGCACCAACATGCTGCGCATCCCCTCGCAGGGCGCGCGGGTCGAATGCCGCGCCGCCGACATCGCCTGCAACCCGTACCTGGGCGCGGCGATGATCCTCGCCGCCGGCCTGGAGGGCATCCGCGAGCAGCTCGACCCGGGCCAGCCGCACCGCGAGAACATGTACCACTACAGCGAGAAGGAGGTGGAGGAACTGGGCATCCAGACCCTGCCGCGCACCCTCTCCGAAGCCATCGACGCCTTCGAGGTCGACCCGCTGTCGCGCCAGGTGTTCGGCGACGCCATGTTCGAGGCCTTCGTCGACTTCAAGCGCGACGAGTGGAACGCCTACCACACCCACGTCTCCGACTGGGAAATCCAGCGCTACCTGAAATTCTTCTGATCCAGCCCCGGGAGTTGCCACCATGCAGATGAAGTCGATGAAACGCTGGCTGTGCGCCGGCGCCCTGGTCCTCGCCAGCGCCTCGCCCATGGCCGCCATGGCCGAAGCCAAGAAGAGCTTCAACCTGGCCTGGACCATCTATGCCGGCTGGATGCCGTGGAAGTACGCGGACGAGTCGGGAATCATGAAGAAGTGGGCCGACAAGTACGGCATCGAGGTGAAGATCACCCAGATCAACGACTACGTCGAATCCATCAACCAGTACACCGCCGGCAAGTACGACGGCGTGGTGGCCACCAGCATGGACGCGCTGTCCATTCCGGCGGCGGGCGGGGTGGACACCACGGCGCTGATCGTCGGCAGCTACTCCAACGGCAACGACGGCCTGGTGATGAAGGGCAGCGATGACCTCCGGCAGCTCAAGGGCCAGAAGGTGCATCTGGTCGCGCTGTCGGTGTCCCACTACATCCTCGCCCAGGCGCTGGACAGCGTCGGCATGAGCGAGAAGGACGTGCAGGTGGTGAACACCTCGGATGCCGACATCGTGGCGGCGTTCGGCACCCCCGAGGTGCGCAACGTGGTGACCTGGAGCCCGCTGCTGCAGACCGTGACCGCGATGCCCGGCGCCCATCCGGCGTTCGACTCGGCCCGCGTGCCGGGCCACGTCAAGGACCTGCTGGTGACCAATACCGCGACCCTGGCCGACAACCCGGCCTTCGGCAAGGCGGTGGCCGGCGCCTGGTACGAGGTGATGGCGGTGATGTCCAGCGACACGCCGGAAGGCGCCAAGGCCCGCGCCATGCTCGGCGCGGCCTCGGGCACCGACCAGGCCGGCTACGAGGCCCAGCTCAAGGGCACCCACATGTTCTGGAAGCCGAGCGATGCGCTGGAGTTCATCGCCAGCCCGTCCGCCTACAAGGCCATGGACAGCGTGCGGCGCTTCTCCTTCGACCACGGCCTGCTCGGCGAGGGCGCCGACTCGGCGGACTTCATCGGCATCGCCATGCCCGGCGGCAAGGTCCTCGGCGACCCCGGCAAGGTGAAGCTGCGCTTCGACACCCGCTACATGCAGATGGCCGCCGACGGCACGCTGTAAACTCGCCCTCGCGGGCCGGGAGCGGCCCGCGAGGCCCGAGCAACCAGGACAGCCCCCATGCGCCGTACCAAAGAAGACGCCGAACAGACCCGCCTGAAAGTGATCGCCGCCGCGCTCGAACTGTTCAGCCGCAACGGCTACTCCAACACCACCCTGGCCATGATCGGCGAGGCCGCCGGCTTCAGCCGCGGGCCGATCTACTGGCACTTCAAGAACAAGGACGAGCTGTTCGAGGCGGTCCTCGCCTACTCCCAGGAGCCGCTGGAGCAGTTGGTCGCCGAGTGCCGCACGCGCGAAGCGGCGCCGCTGGCGGCCATCCGCCACTTCGTCGAGCGCTGGTTCGGTCTGCTGCTGGAGAACCTCTGGCACCGCCAGTCGTTCGAGATCCTGCTCAACAAGACCGAGCTCACCGCGCGCCTGGCGCCGACCCTGGCGCGCGAGCGGGCGCTGACCCGCAGCATCCTCGACCTGCTCGGCGAGCTGATCGCCGCTGCCCAGGCGCAGCAGGCGCTGCCGGCCGCCCAGCCACCTGTCGCCCTGGCCCAGTTGCTCTACGCCAGCCTGATGGGCCTCACCCACAGCTGGCTGTTCGCTCCCGAGGAGTTCGACCTGCAGGCGCAGGCCGGTTTTTTCGCCGACCGCCTGCTCGCCCTGCTCCAGGCGCCCTGAGCGATCCCTCGCGACGACGCGCGCATGGCCGGGGCATTGACTATCCTCAAGCGCGGAGCGCCATCCCGCCCCGCGCCATACCGGCGTGGCGCTTGGCGGGCATCCGCCCGCATCGGGGCCCCAGCCAACCTGATCCAGGAGGCTCGTATGTTCCGCAAACTCGCTGTCCTCTCCCTGCTCGGCCTGTGCGCCACCCCGCTGTGGGCCGCCGAATGCGCGGTGGACATCCAGGCCAACGACCAGATGCAGTTCAGCAGCAGCGCCATCGCCGTCGACAAGAGCTGCAAGACCTTCACCGTCAACCTCGCCCACACCGGGCAGATGGCGAAGAACGTGATGGGCCACAACTGGGTGCTCAGCACCAGCGCCGACATGCAGGGCGTGCTGGCCGACGGCAGCGCCGCCGGCCTCGACCACAACTACCTCAAGCCCGACGATCCGCGGGTGATCGCCCACACCAAGGTGGTCGGCGGCGGCGAAAAGGACTCGGTGACCTTCGAGGTGGCCAAGCTCAAGGCCGGCGAGCAGTACATGTTCTACTGCAGCTTCCCCGGCCATGCCGCGATCATGAAAGGCTCCGTCGAGCTGAAATGAGCGCCGCGGAGGAAGCGGCCCGGACGGGCCGCCGCCTCCCGCGTCCGGCCAGGCCACGGCGACACGGCCGCGACCGCCCCGTTGCCCCTCCGGCCCGCGCGCCGACGCGCATCAAAAAAGTGCGCGGCCCCGCGCCAAGATGATCCCGATAGTCATCGGCAAAATGGTATAAACGGGCATTTGCCTCCGGTTAGTCGGATACAAGCAAACCTGTGGGATCGGCCCCTGACCGACCCGTCCCCGCGCGCGGTTCCCCGCGCGTGTCCCGTGCGGCGCATTGACGGAAGAAGAACGGAAACACACTGATGATTACCCTGAACCTGAACGGCAAGGATCAGCAGCTCGACGTCGCTGAAGACATGCCCCTGCTGTGGGCCATCCGCGATGTCGTCGGTTACACCGGCACCAAGTTCGGCTGCGGCATGGGGCAGTGCGGTGCCTGCACCATCCATCTCGATGGCCAGGCGGTGCGCGGCTGCCTCACCACGGTCGGCCAGGCGGTCGGCAAGCGGGTGAGCACCATCGAGGCGCTGCAGGACGATCCGGTGGGCAAGGTGGTCCAGCAGGCCTGGCTGGACAACGCCGTGGCCCAGTGCGGCTACTGCCAGGGCGGGCAGATCATGTCGGCCACCGCGCTGCTGCGCGACAACCGCAACCCCGACGACGCCCAGATCAAGGCCGCCATGGTCGGCAACATCTGCCGCTGCGGCACCTACAACCGGATCAAGACGGCCATCCAGAGCGCCGCCGCCAAGCTGCAGGAGGGCAAGGCATGAGCATGCGTTCCAAGGATGACTTCGCCCCGGACGACTTCGCCGTCGCCAACCTCAGCCGTCGCGGCTTCCTCAAGGGCCTGGCCGCCACCGGCGCGCTGGTGATCGCCGCCAACTGGGGCATGCCCAACGCCTTCGCCGCGCCGAAGAAGAGCGTGTTCGGCGCCGACGCCATGCCCCACGGCTGGGTCGACAGTCCCAAGGTATTCCTCAGCATCGGCAGCGACGGCCTGGTGACCTTCGTCTGCAGCCGCTCGGAGATGGGCCAGGGCGTGCGCACCAGCCTGGCCATGGTGGTCGCCGACGAGCTGGAGGCGGACTGGGAGAAGATGCGCGTGATCCAGGCGCCGGGCGACGAGACGCGCTTCGGCAACCAGGACACCGACGGCTCGCGCAGCATGCGCCACTGGTACGAGCCCATGCGCCGCTGCGGCGCCGCCGCCCGGCAGATGCTCGAGCAGGCCGCCGCCAAGCAGTGGCAGGTGCCGCTGGCCGAGTGCAAGGCCGAAGGCCACAAGGTGCTGCACGTTCCCAGCGGCCGCACGCTCGGCTACGGCGAACTGGCCGAGGCCGCCGCGGCACTGGACGTGCCGCCGAGCAAGAGCCTGCGCCTGAAGAAGCCCGAGCAGTTCCGCTACATCGGCAAGGAGTCGAACCGCGCCATCGACGGCCTCGACATCGTCCAGGGTCGCGCCCAGTTCGGCGCCGACCTGCGCTTCGACGACATGCTCTACGCGGTGATCGCCCGCTCGCCGGTCTACGGCGGCACGCTGAAGAGCCACGACGCCAGCGCGACCCTGCAGGTGCCGGGCGTGGTCAAGGTGGTCGAGATCGCCGCCACGCCGATCCCCTCCGAATTCCAGCCGCTCGGCGGCGTGGCCGTGGTGGCCAGCAACACCTGGGCGGCGATCAAGGGCCGCGAGGCGCTCAAGCTCGAGTGGGACGACGGCAGCAACGCCACCTACGACTCGCCGACCTTCCGCCAGACCCTGGGCAAGTCCGCCCAGGCGCCCGGCAAGCTGGTGCGCAACGTCGGCAACGTCGAGGCTGCCTTCAAGCAGGCCAAGCAGGTGGTCGAGGCCGAGTACTACCTGCCGCACCTGGCCCAGGCGCCGATGGAGCCGCCGGTGGCCACCGCCCGCTTCGCCGACGGCGCCTGCGAGGTGTGGGCGCCCAGCCAGGCGCCGCAGGTCACCCGCGAGCGCATCGCCAAGCGCCTGGAGCTGCCGCTGGACAAGGTGACGGTCAACGTGACCCTGCTCGGTGGCGGCTTCGGCCGCAAGTCCAAGCCCGACTTCATCATCGAGGCGGCGCTGCTGGCCAAGGAATTCCCCGGCAAGCACGTGCGCGTGCAGTGGACCCGCGAGGACGACCTGCACCACTCCTACTTCCACACCGTGGCGGTGGAGCACCTGCGAGGCGCCCTCGACAAGGACGGCAAGCCCAGCGCCTGGCTGCATCGCAGCGTGGCGCCGAGCATCGGCGCGCTGTTCGGCCCCGATCCCAAGCACCTGCAAGCCTTCGAAATGGGCATGGGCCTGATCAACATGCCCTACCGCGTGCCCAACCTGCGCCTGGAAAACCCCGAGGCGCCGGCGCACACCCGCGTCGGCTGGTACCGCTCGGTCACCAACATCCCGCACGCCTTCGCCGTGCAGAGCTTCATCGCCGAGCTGGCCGCCGCCGCCGGCAAGGACCACCGCGACTACCTGCTGGAGCTGCTCGGCCCGGCGCGCAAGATCGACCCGTCCAGCCTCGGCGACACCTGGAACTACGGCGAATCGCCCAAGCTGTATCCGCTCGACACCGGCCGCCTGCGTGCGGTGGTCGAGGAGGCGACCAAACAGGCCGGCTGGGGCCAGCAGCTGCCCGAGGGCCGCGGCCTGGGCCTGGCCGTGCACTACAGCTTCGTCACCTACGTGGCGGTGGTGCTGGAGGTCGAGGTGCAGGGCGACGGCGCCCTGGTGGTGCACAAGGCGACCATGGCGGTGGACTGCGGCCCGCAGATCAACCCCGAGCGCATCCGCTCGCAGATGGAAGGCGCCTGCGTGATGGGTCTGGGCAACGCCGCGCTGGGCGAGATCAGCTTCAAGGGCGGCCGCGTCGAGCAGGAGAACCTGCACAACTACCAGGTGGCGCGCATGTCGCTGGCCCCGCGCGAGATCGCCGTGCACCTGATCAAGCCCGAGGGCGAGGTGCCGCTGGGCGGCGTCGGCGAACCCGGCGTGCCGCCGATCGCCCCGGCGCTGTGCAACGCCATCTTCGCCGCCACCGGCAAGCGCATCCGCGAACTGCCGGTGCGCAACCAGTTGATGGACTGGAAGGGCTGATGGACAGCGTCGACCTCAACGTGCTGCGCGCCGTGCTGGACTGGCGGCGCACCGGCCAGCGCGTGCGCCTGTACACCGTGGTGCAGACCTGGGGCAGCGCGCCGCGCCCGCCGGGGGCGATGCTCGCGGTGCGCGGCGACGGCATGCTGATCGGTTCGGTATCCGGCGGCTGCATCGAGGACGACCTGCTCGAACGCCTGCGCGACGGTCGCAGCGCGGCCGCCGGGCCGGGCGTCGGCCTGGTGACCTACGGGGTGAGCCGCGAGGAGGCCGCGCGCTTCGGCCTGCCCTGCGGCGGCACCCTGCGCCTCACCGAGGAGGAGGTCGACGACCCCGCCTGGGTCGAGGCGCTGCTGGCCCGCTGCGAGAACCACCAGCTGGTCGCCCGCGAGCTGGAGCTGGCCAGCGGCGCGGTGACCCTGCACGACGCCGCGCCCGGCGACGGCCTGGTCTTCGACGGCGCGCGCCTGCGCGCGGTCTACGGCCCGCGCTGGCGCCTGCTGCTGATCGGCGCCGGCCAGCTGTCGCGCTACGTCAGCGAGATGGCGCGCATGCTCGACTTCGAGGTACTGATCTGCGACCCGCGCGAGGAGTTCGCCTACGGCTGGGAGGACGACCACGCGCGCTTCGTGCCCGGCATGCCGGACGACGCGGTGCTGGCCATCCAGCCGGACGAGCGCACCGCGATAGTCGCGCTGACCCACGACCCGCGCCTCGACGACATGGCCCTGCTCACCGCCCTCGGCTCGCCGGCCTTCTACGTCGGCGCCCTCGGTTCGCGGGTCAACAGCGCCAAGCGCCGCGAGCGGCTGGCCTACCTGGGCCTGCCGGCAGCCGACATCGCCCGCCTGCACGGCCCCATCGGCCTGCCGATCGGCAGCCACACCCCGCCGGAAATCGCCCTGTCGCTGCTGGCCGAAATCGTCGCGCTGAAGAACGGCGTCAGCGCCGCCGCGCGCCAGCCGCGTCAGGAAGTCTGCGGACAACCGGCATGAACCGCGGCCCCTGCGCCCTCCTGCTCGCCGCCGGACTCGGCTCGCGCTATCGCCAAGTGGCCGGCCCCGGCGCGGACAAACTGCTGGCGCGCTGCCGCGGGCGCGACGACAGCGAACGCGCGGTGCTCGAACACGCCGTGCGCGCCCTCGCCGTGCACCTGCCGCGCATCCTGCTGGTGACCCGCCCGGACAACGCCGGCGTCATCGCCCTCGGCCAGGCGCTCGGCTGCGAAGTGCTGACCCTGGCCTCGCCCGGCATGGGCGACAGCATCGCCGCGGCGGTGCGCCACACGGCGGACAGCGCCGGCTGGCTGATCGCCCTGGGCGACATGCCGTTCGTGCTGCCCGAGACCATCGGCCAGGTGGCGCGCCGGCTCGACGACGACGCCATCGTGGTGCCGGTGTACGCCGGGCACTACGGCCACCCGGTCGGCTTCGGCCGCCACCACGGCCTGGCGCTGGCCGGCCTCAGCGGCGAGCGCGGCGCCCGCCGCGTGCTGCAGAGCCACCCGCTGCAGGAGCTGGAAGTGGACGACGCCGGCATCCTCTGGGACGTCGACAGCCCGCAGCGGCTGGCGTTCACCGGCTGACGGCGCCCGCGCGGGCACGCCAGCGGAACCGCTCCCACATCCCTGGGCGCCGAGCGCCCTTCCCCCGGCTCCCGCGCGGAAGCGCCGGGTAGCGGTCACTCGCTGAGCGACAACCCCGCGCCGACCCGCAGGCGGTGCAGCGCGCCGTGGCCGACCTCGACCTGCATCAGCCCGCCGCGCGGCAGGCCGCGGGCGCGGGCCAGCAGCAGGCGCATCACCCCGCCGTGGGTGACCAGCAGCAGATGGCGGCCGGCGAAGCGCGCGTGCAGGCCCTCGACGGCGGCGAGCACCCGCGCCTCGAAGTCGACCAGCGGCTCGCCGCCCGGCGGGGTGAAGGCGTAGGGATCGTTCCAGAAGCTGCTCAGCGCGTCGGCGTCGGTGTCCCACAGCTCGGCGGCCGTGCGGCCCTCCCAGGCGCCGAAGTCCAGCTCGCGCAGGCCATCCTCCAGCTGCAGCGGCAAGTCGTGGCGCGCCGCCAGTTCGGCGGCGAAGGCCGCGCAGCGCTGCAGCGGCGAGCTGACCAGCGCCTGCCAGGGCGCCTGGGCGCCGACCGCCGCGCGCATCTGCCGCCAGCCCTCGGCGGTCAGCGCGTCGTCGATCCGCCCGCGAAAACCGCCGCCCCGCTCGGTCTCGCCGTGGCGCAGCAGGTCGAGGATCATGCCGGGCGGTCGCTGACGTGCGCTTCGTCGAAGGTCGCCATGCCGGCGTGCAGGCTGCAGGCCAGGCGCAGCAGCGGCACCGCCAGCGCCGCACCGCTGCCCTCGCCCAGGCGCATGCCCAGGTCGAGCAGCGGCTCGGCCTTGAGCGCCTGCAGCACGTAGGTGTGCCCCGGCTCCGCCGAGCGATGACCGAACAGCAGCCAGGACCGCACGCCGGGATTGAGCTGCACCGCGCACAGCGCGGCGACCGTGGCGATGAAGCCGTCGACCAGCACCGGCAGGCCGTACTGGGCGCAGGCGACGAAGGCGCCGGTCATCGCGGCGATCTCGAAACCGCCGAGCCGGCGCAGCGCCTCGAACGGCTCGCGGCAGTCGGCCTGGTGCAGCAGCAGGGCACTGTCGATCACCCGCTGCTTGTGCGCCACCGTGGCCTCGCTCAGCCCGGTGCCCGGCCCGGTCAGCGCCAGGGCCGGCAGGTCGAGCAGCGCGCAGCCCAGCGCCGCCGCCGCCGTGGTGTTGCCGATGCCCATCTCGCCGCCGATGAACAGCCCGGCGCGGACCTGGCGCGCGCGCTCGACACTGGCGCGCCCGGCGCCCAGCGCCGCCGCGCACTGCTCGGCGCTCATCGCCGGGCCGCGGGTGAAGTTGGCGGTGCCGGGGCCGAGGGCATAGCTGTGCACGCCGCCCAGCGGCTCGCCGTCGCCGGCGGTACCCAGGTCGATCACCTCCAGCCGCGCGTGCAGCTGGTGGGCCAGCACGCTGATCGCCGCGCCGCCGGCGACGAAGTTGTGCAGCATCTGCCGGGTGACCGCCTGCGGATAGGCGGACACGCCCTCCTCGACCACCCCGTGGTCGCCAGCGAACACGGCGATCCACGGCTGCTCCAGGTGCGGGCACTCGCGGCCCTGCAGGGCGGCCAGGTCGATGGCCAGTTGCTCCAGGCGACCGAGGGCACCGGCCGGCTTGGTCAGCCGGGCCTGGCGCTGCTCGGCCTTCTGCCGTGCCACATGGTCGATGGGCTGACAGGGTGCCTGCCACCACAGTTGTTCGTTCATAGGGCCTCCCCTTTCAGAATCATCGGCAGTCCGGCCACACAGAGGGTCACCCGTTGCGCCCGCTCGGCCAGCGCCTGGTGCAGCCAGCCGGCCTCGTCGACGTAGCGGCGGGTCAGCTCGCCCAGCGGCACCACGCCCAGGCCGGTTTCGTTGCCGACCAGGATGATGCGCCCCGGCAGCGCGGCGATGCCTTCGAGCAACGCGTCGCGCTCGCGTTCGAGATGTGCGCCCTCATCAAGCCATAGCAGATTGGTCAGCCATAGGGTCAGGCAGTCGACCAGCAGACAACGGTTTTCCGCCGCGCGGTCGCGCAGTACCTGCATCAGACGCAGCGGCTCCTCCAGGAGTTCCCACTCGGCCGGGCGGCGCGCGCGGTGATGGGCGATGCGCGCGGCCATCTCGCCGTCGCCGGCGTGGGCGGTGGCGACGTAGGTCACCGCCAGGCCGGACTCGCGCGCCAGGCGTTCGGCCAGCCGGCTCTTGCCGGAGCGGGCGCCGCCGAGGATCAGTTCAAGCATGGTGAAGGGACTCTCGATTCGCGAAGTCTTGTGTAGGGTGGAAAACGACCGCAGGTCTTTTCCACCATGAGTAACGGTGAACATCCTCGGTGGACAACGCTACGCGGTTGTCCAGCCTATGCAGGACGCCGCCGCCGGCGCTCATGCCGGCAGCCCGCACAGTTGGCGCAGCCGCGCGGTATCCAGGTGCGCCTCGACCAGATCGGCCAGGCGCTCGATGTCACGCTCGCGCAGGGCGTGATAGTCGGGGGTGTGCACCTCGCGCAGGCCGGCCCAGCGCAGCAGCGCGTCGCAGGCAGCCGGGGTCTCGAACAGACCGTGCAGGTAGGTGCCGAGCACCTGACCGTCGGCACTCAGGGCACCATCGCTGCGGCCGTCGTCGAGGCGCACTGCCGGACTCTGCAGGGCCGCGCCGGAGCAGACCCCGGCGTGGATCTCGTAGCCGCTCACCTCGGCGCCCTCCAGCGCCAGGCGGCCGCGCACGGTGCGCAGCTGCTTGTCCGCCTCCAGCACGGTCACCAGCTCCAGCAGGCCGAGGCCGC
>DASQBU010000225.1:0-2456 GCA_035635035.1 Pseudomonas sp. | reverse complement strand
TTCATGGAGGCCACAGGGCTGAAGAACGGCATCCTGGTCACCTGCGATCCCTACTCGAAGATCATGGATCGCAGCGACCGCATGACCACCCTGCTGTTCGGCGACGCCGCCACCGCCACCTGGCTGGGTGACGATCCGCTGTGGGAACTGGGGCCGGCCAAGTTCGGCACCGATGGCTGCGGCGCCGACCATCTGTACGTCAAGGATGGCTTCTTCCACATGAACGGCCGCCAGGTGTTCAACTTCGCCAGCCTGAAGATCATCCCGCACATGCAGGAAGTCCTGGAGCAGGCCGGGCTGTCGCTGGATACGGTGGATGCCTTCTGTCTGCATCAGGGCAGTGGCGCGATCGTCGATGCGATTGCCAAGAGACTAGGCGAGAACGGTGACAGGGTTGTGAAGGACATGTTCGGCGCCGGCAACACCGTGTCTTCGACAATCCCGATGCTGATGGAGCATTACGCCTTCGAGGGTTCCGCCTGGAAGAACCTGGTGATGAGCGGCTTCGGCGTCGGCCTGTCCTGGGGCTCGGCGGTACTGTTCCGCCGCTGAGCGGCGTTTTCCCGTGCGGCGGGTCGCCCGTCCGGCCCGCCGTTTCTCCTTCGCGCTCAGGCGGCGCAGCGCTGCCGGCCGAGCCAGTCGTCCCAACTGATCCGCTCCTCGCGCACCAGCCAGCCGTCCTGGCCGGCGAAGCCTTCCGACAGCCACAGATCGTCCGTGCAGACCGGGCAAAGTTCGCCCTGCTGCAGGGTAAACAGCTCGCCGCGCGGGTTGTCCACCGGCTGCAGGTAGAGGTTCGGACTCTGCCGTTCCAGGCGGGCAATCAGCTGCTGCTCTTCCAGGCGCTCGTCGACGTGGTACAGGCTGGGCGCCGGCAGGTGCGCCGGCAGTTCCAGGCGCAGCTCGTAGATCAGTTGCAGCGAGGCGGTGGGTAGGTGCACGTAGGCCTGCGGCCGCTCCAGCAGGGGCAGGCGGTCGTTGCGGATCGCGCGGGCGGCGCCGCACAGTGGGCTGACCTTGAAGTGCGCCGCCTCGTGGTAGGCCAGCGCCTCGTGGTACGGCTGCGCCAGCCAGTGTTCGCCAAAGCGCCCGCCCAGCCAGCCCTTGGGGGTTTCCACCAGGCATTCCTCGGCCACCTCCTGCAGGGCAGTGTGCAGCGGCAGGTGCAGTTCATGGCTCGGCACGTAGCCGGATATCAGCTTGAGCACGCAGTCGCCACGGTCGGCGCGCTGCTGGCGGACCAGCAGCCAGTAGTCGCGGCCCTGCCAGTCGAGGGTCAGGCGCACCGAGACGCCGAGGTTGGCCAGTTCGACGGCGAAGCACTGTGGGTTGCCGATCTCCAGCGGACGGCGGCGCTCGAGCATCTGGCGGAAGTTGAGCGGGGCGCCGACCGGCTGGTAGAGCAGGCGTTGCGAGTCGGCCTCGACGTGCAGCGGTTGCGTCTTGAACGTACGCGGGTCCTTGCGGGCGAGAATGCGGGTCATGGCGGCGACTCTCCTGCGGCTGACGTGTCGATTGGCATTGTCTGGTCAGGCCCTGGCGGGGAGTCAGGGCCAGGACAGGTTAGCCGAGTCGCCGGGGGTTGTCTGTGTACGCCGGTCAGGCGAATTGTCGCGCCTTGAGCAGGCTTGCTGCGGTGGCCACGTTGTGCGCCAGGTGGGCGGGGGTGATGGTGCCGACGATCGCGCTGGTCACCGCCGGATGGGCGAAGATCAGCTCGAAGCTGGCGCGCACCGGGTCTTCTCCGTGCAGGCAGGCGTGGCCGCTGGCCAGCGCTTTCTTGATCAGGATGCCCTTGCTGTGGGCGGCGGCATAGTCGAGCACCGGCTTCTCGCCCTGTTCGGCGAGGTTGTAGGTGACCATCGCACAGTCGCCGCTCTCCAGCGCGCGCAGTCCGCCGGCGACGGTCTTGCCGGAGAAGCCGAAGGCGCGGATCAGCCCTTCCTGTTTCAGGCGTTGCAGCTCGGCGTAGACCCCTGTGTCTTCCAGCACGGCGAGGTCGTTGCCGTCGGAGTGCACCAGCACCAGGTCCAGGTAGTCGGTTTCCAGGCGCTGCAGGCTGCGCTGCACCGAGAAGCGGGTGTGCGCAGCGCTGAAGTCGAAGCGCGAGGTGCCACCCTCGAACTCCTCGCCGACCTTGCTGCAGATCAGCCATTCGTGGCGCTGGCCGCGCAGCAGCGGGCCGAGGCGTTGCTCGCTGACGCCGTAGGCCGGCGCGGTGTCCAGCAGGTTGATGCCCAGCTCGCGGGCCTGGGCGAGCAGGGCGGTGGCGGCGCGGTCGTCGGGGATGGTGAAGCCGTTGGGGTATTTGACGCCCTGATCGCGGCCGAGCTTGACCGTGCCCAGGCCGAGCGGTGAGACGATCAGGCCGGTGTCGCCCAGCGGACGCCAGAAGTCGTGCAGGCTGCTCATGCGAACAGCTCCTCCCACAGCGGCGCGGCGACGGCCGGGTGCGG
>DASQBU010000224.1:0-25683 GCA_035635035.1 Pseudomonas sp. | reverse complement strand
TTCCACTGGATGCAGCTGCACGGCGAGCCGCTGGTGGGGCACGACGGCCGCTTTCACGGTTACATCGGCAGCTGCTTCGACATGCAGGCCGAGCTGGATGCCGGCGCCGAGCTGATTGCCAAGGAGGCGCGTTTCCGCGGTCTGGTCGAGCAGTCGCTGGTCGGCGTCTACGTGTTACGCGACGGGCACTTCGAGTACGTCAACCCCCCGATGGCCGAATGGTTCGGCTATCAGCCGGAAGACCTGGTGGCCCGTTCGCTGCTGGACCTGGTGAGCGAGCGTGACCGCGAGCGCGTGCGCGAGATGCTCGCGCTGCGCGAGAGCGGCGATCTGGTGTCCGCCCACTACGAGTTCCGCGCCCTGACCCGCGATGGGGGCGAGTTCATGGCCGAGGCCTTCGGTACGCGCATCGAGCTCGATGGCCTGCCGGCGATCATCGGCACCCTGCTGGACGTGACCCAGCGCTACAAGGATCGCGAAGCCGTTCAGGCGGTGGTCGATGCGGTGGTGGCCAGCCCGATGGTGCTGTGTCGTCGCGGTCTGCAGGAGGCCTGGCCGGTCCAGTACGTGTCGAGCAACGTCGAGCGCTGGGGATACGGCGCAGGGGACCTGCTCGCGCGCGAGGAGGGCTTCGCCGGCCTGATCCATCCGGACGACCTGGCGCAGTTGCGCGCGGATGTGCGCGAGTCGCTCGACCAGCGACACGCGGAGTTCGTCCTCGAGTACCGCATCCGCACCGCCAGTGGCGCGTACATCTGGGTCGAGGACTATGCCCGCGCCCATCGCGATGCGACGGGGGCGGTGCAGTTCATCGAGGGGCTGCTGATCGATATTTCCGCGCGCAAGCAGGCTGAGGAGAAGCTGCGCCATGCCGCCGCGGTGTTCACCAGCGCGCGCGAGGGGGTGGTGATCACCGACACGACGCCGCGCATCATCGCGGTCAACCGGGCGTTCAGCGACATCTCCGGCTACGAGGAGAACGAGGTGCTCGGGCGCAACCCGAGCATGGTCAGCTCCGGCCGGCAGAGCCAGGAATTCTATCGCGACATGTGGGGCACGCTGCTCAAGGACGGGCACTGGCAGGGCGAGGTGTGGAACCGGCGCAAGAATGGCGAGGTGTTTCCGCAGTGGCACAGCATCAGCGCGGTGCGCGACGACAAGGGCAAGTTGACCAACTATGTCGCGGTGTTCAGCGACATTTCCCAGCTCAAGGAGTCCGAGGCCCAGCTTGAGCGCCTGGCCCATTACGACCCGTTGACCGGCCTGCCCAACCGCATCCTGGTGCAGTCCCACCTGAACGGTGCGATCGAGCGGGCGCGGCGCCTGCACTGCAAGGTGGCGGTGCTGTTCCTCGATCTCGATGGCTTCAAGCGGGTCAACGACAGCCTCGGCCATTCGGTGGGCGACGAGCTGCTGGTGCTGATCGCCGGCCGCCTGTGCCAGCGCATCCGCGCCGAGGACATGTTTGCCCGCCTGGGTGGCGACGAGTTCCTGCTGGTGCTGGAGTCCATCCATCATCCCGAGGAGGCGGCTTCGGTGGCGCAGGATCTGATCGACCTGCTGCAGCAGCCGTTCCGCGTCGGCAGCGGTCACGAACTGTTCATTGGTGCCAGCATCGGCATCAGCCTGTTCCCCGACGACGGCCAGGAAATGGCCGAGCTGATCCGCTGTGCCGACGTGGCCATGTACCAGTCCAAGGAGAGCGGGCGCAACAGCTATCACTTCCACACCGAGGAGCTGACCCGTGCCGCGGAGAACCGCCAGGCGCTGGAGAGCCGCCTGCACCGGGCGATCAGCGGGCAGGAGTTCGTGCTGCACTACCAGCCGCAGGTGGATGCCGCCAGCGGCCGGCTGCTCGGCTTCGAGGCCTTGGTGCGCTGGCAGCCGGAAAGCGGGGAGCCGGTCTCGCCAGCGGTGTTCATCCCCCTGCTTGAGGAGACCGGGTTGATCCTCTCCCTGGGCGAGTGGGTGTTGCAGGAGGCCTGTCGCCAGGTCGTTCGCTGGCAGACGCAGGGGCTGCCGGTGGGGCCGGTCAGCGTCAACCTGTCGCCGCGCCAGTTCCAGCATCAGGATGTGGTCGAGCTGGTGCGGCGCGCCCTGGAGGACAGCGGCTTGCCCGGCGGTTTGCTCGAGCTGGAGATCACCGAGGGGGCGCTGATGGCGCAGAACCTGGCGACCCAGGCGCGCCTGCTCGACCTCAAGGCGCTGGGCGTGCACCTGGCGGTGGACGATTTCGGCACCGGCTATTCGTCGCTGGCCTATCTCAGTCGTTTCCCCATCGACAAGCTGAAGATCGACAAGAGCTTCATCGATGGCCTGGGGCAGGACGCGCGCGCCGACAAGATCGTCGCCACCGTGATCGCCATGGGCCAGAGCCTGGATCTCCAGGTGGTGGCCGAAGGCGTGGAGACCGCCCGCCAGCTGCAGCAGCTGTGCGCCCTCGGCTGCGATGCGGTACAGGGCTATCTGTGTGGCCGTCCGATGCCGGCGCGGCAGGCCGAAGAGCGCCTGGCCCGGGAATGCGAGGCCTTGCCGGGTTGAGGGGGAGCCGGCGCTCAGCCCGGTAGCAGGCTGCGCAGCCAGGCGTTGACGTCGGCCGCCCCGGCTGCGCGCAAGCCCTCGCCGAGCGCATTGGCGTCGCTCTGGGTGCGCGGCAGCAGGAGGAACTCCGGCCCTCCGCTGTCGCGCAGCAGGTGCAGGCGCGCGTAGGGCATGCCGGTGAGCAGCAGGCGCATGAAGCGCGCATCGCTCCAGGCTTCGCCCGGCATGGCTAGCACGTGGTAGCTGGCGTCCAGCTGGTCCAGTCCGGCGCGGTTCAGGCGGTATTCGGTGAGCTGGGCCGGGAAGTGCTGCAGCAGGCCGCGGCGCCGGGCATAGGCCACGGCGCACGAGAAGGCCTGGGAGGCCTGCTCGCCGCACCAGAAGTAGCGCTCGCCGCGCCAGTTCGCCTGGCGCAGGACGAGCGTGGCGCCGCTGCTCAGGTCCGGCAGGGCCAGGGCTAGGGCGCGGGTGAAATCCTTGTAGCTGATCAGGCGGATGCTGCGGCAGACCGGCGCGGCCGCGTACTCCTCGAATGAGCGGAAGCACTGGCCGGGGGTTGGCGCGCCACTGTGGCCGTCGATCCAGCGCAGGTCGAACTCGCTCAGCTTCCGCTCGTTCTGCTGCACCAGGGTGCGCAGCACCGCATGGGCGGCGGCCTTGTCCTCTTGCACCGGCCCCGACAGCGCGCCGCGCGGTAGATCGGCCAGGCGCTGCAGTGGCGGGCCGTCGTGCCAGCAGATGCTGTCCGGCACCTTGGGCAGCGGGCCGAAGGGTAGTCGCAACCGCGACGCCTGCTCCAGCAGCGGTTGGCTGCCACGGCGGACGAGGCCGAGGCGCTGGGCCAGGGCGGCGAGACGGTCGGTGAGCGATAGCGGTGGCAGGCTCATGCCCCTGTGCTTCCTGCAGGCAGATGAAGTAGGGCATGCGTCGCTGCGCCATGCCGAGAATTTCAAGAATAAGACTAATCGACTTCGCGGTGCGAAAAAATGCTGGCCATTTGTTGGCGCGTGCTCGATTGCGGCCGCCGGCGGGGCCTCTCCAGGCTTCGCCGCTCGCCGGCGGGCGGGCTATAATCCGCAGTCCGATTATCTGTTGATGACCTCTGCCCATGTACGCTCTGGCCCGCGAGCTGATGTTCAAGCTGTCCCCGGAAACCTCCCACGAACTGGCCATCGATCTGATCGGGGCCGGCGGTCGCCTCGGTCTCAACCGGCTGGTGTGCCAGACCCCGAGTCTGCCGGTGACGGTGATGGGCCTGGAGTTTGCCAATCCGGTCGGTCTGGCGGCCGGCCTGGACAAGAACGGCGACGCCATCGATGGCTTCGCCCAGCTCGGCTTCGGCTTCATCGAGATCGGCACCGTGACCCCGCGGCCGCAACCGGGCAATCCCAAGCCGCGGCTGTTCCGTCTGCCGCAGGCCGAGGCGATCATCAACCGCATGGGCTTCAACAACCACGGCGTCGACCACCTGCTGGCGCGGGTCAAGGCCGCGAAGTATCGCGGCGTGCTGGGCATCAACATCGGCAAGAACTTCGATACCCCGGTCGAGCGGGCGGTGGACGACTACCTGATCTGCCTGGACAAGGTCTACCCGCACGCCAGCTACGTGACAGTCAACGTCAGCTCGCCGAACACCCCCGGCCTGCGCAGCCTGCAGTTCGGCGACTCGCTCAAGCAGCTGCTCGAAGCGCTGCGCCAGCGCCAGGAAGACCTGGCCGTGCAGCACGGCCGCCGCGTGCCGTTGGCGATCAAGATCGCCCCGGACATGAGCGACGAGGAAACCGTGCAGGTGGCTCGCGCCTTGCTGGACACCGGCATGGATGCGGTGATCGCCACCAACACCACCCTGGGTCGCGAAGGCGTGCAGGGTCTGGTGCACGGCGATGAGGCCGGCGGGCTGTCCGGCGCGCCGGTGCGCGAGAAGAGCACCCACACCGTGCGCGTGCTGGCCGGCGAGCTGGCCGGGCGCCTGCCGATCATTGCCGTGGGTGGCATCACCGAGGGCGCGCATGCCGCGGAGAAGATCGCCGCCGGCGCCAGCCTGGTGCAGATCTACTCCGGCTTCATCTACAAGGGGCCGGCGCTGATCCGTGCGGCGGTGGATGCCATCGCCGCGGCCAGCAAGGCCTGAGCCGACGGCCGGCGAATGGCGGAAACAGACAGGGCTCCCGAAGGAGCCCTGGTCTGTTGAGGAAATGGAGGAGTGGACGAAGTCGCTGCGAAGGCCGGGAATCAACCGGCGGCGCGGAGTTCACTCAGTCGATGGATGCCGGCGGTGCCGGTCATGCCTTCCCAGTTGTCGACACGGCCTTCGCGCCAGCCATTGAGCCAGGCTTGGCGAGCGGAGGAGGGAAGGGTGAAAGGACACATATCGCGGGATTTCCCGCTGACGCCATACTGATAACCGCGCAAAAAGGCTCTTTCCAACGGATCACGCTTGAGTCTTCTCATCGGGTACTGCCCTCTTTCGTTGACTTGTACTGTCCCGTTGGCCCCCTGGGGAGGCCTGGCAGAGGATCTGCCGCTTGCTTGCCCGCTGCCGGCGTGGCGGGCATTTTCCGCAGCTCTTGTGGCTGTGGACTGAGTGGAGTTCTAACCAATGCCGGCGGGTCTGTGAACGACCGTTTTGTAATAAAGGTTTAACCGGAATGCTGTCCGGACTATAAGCAAGCCGCTGGCGGTCGCGCGAATAGGCCCTCGGCTCGCGTTGTGGCTGGCTTTGCATGGATACTGAATACTTCGATAGTAGCCGCAGCGGCGGCTCTGTTCCGACCAAGGGTTGGCTGCGACCCGGCGTCACATCCCCATTACGGGCTCTGCCCCTGGAATACCGCATGTCCGATCTGTACCCACTCGTTCTTACCAGCCCCAAGGGCCTGGAAACCCTGTTGCTCGAGGAGGCCACGGAGCTGGGCCTGCTCGACGGGCGCTCGCAGGTGGCCGCCGTGCAGGGGCAGGGCAGCCTGGAAACCGCCTACCGCCTGTGCCTGTGGTCGCGCCTGGCCAACCGTGTGCTGCTGGTGCTCGGCCGCTTCCCGGTGGACAGCCCCGAAGCGCTGTACGAGGCGGTACGCTCGGTCGACTGGAGCGAGCACCTGCTGCCCACCGGCAGCCTGGCGGTGGAGTTCTCCGGTCGCGCGGCCGGCATCGACAACACCCACTTCGGCGCGCTCAAGGTCAAGGACGGCATCGTCGACTGCCTGCGTGCGCAGTCCGGCCAGCGCCCGTCGGTGGACAAGTACGAGCCGGACGTGCGCATCCATGCGCGCCTGGAGCGTGGCGAGCTGGTGCTGTCGCTGGACCTGTCCGGCTTCAGCCTGCACCAGCGCGGCTACCGCCTGCAGCAGGGCGCCGCGCCGCTCAAGGAAAACCTCGCCGCGGCGATCCTGATCCGCGCCGGCTGGCCGCGCATCGCTGCCGAGGGGGGGGCGCTGGCCGACCCGATGTGCGGCGTCGGCACCTTCCTGGTCGAGGCCGGGATGATCGCCGCCGACATCGCGCCCAACCTCAAGCGCGAGAAATGGGGCTTCTCCAACTGGCTGGGCCACGTGCCGGCGATCTGGAAGAAGCTGCACGAGGAGGCTGTGGCGCGTGCCGCGGCCGGGCTGGCCCGCCCGCCGCTGTGGATCCGTGGCTACGAGGCCGATCCGCGGCTGATCCAGCCGGGACGCAACAACATCGAGCGCGCCGGCCTCGGCGACTGGGTGAAGATCTACCAGGGCGAGCTGGCCACCTTCGAGCCGCGCCCGGACCAGAATCAGACCGGCCTGGTGGTGTGCAACCCGCCCTACGGCGAGCGCCTCGGCGACGAGGCCAGCCTGCTGTACCTCTACCAGAACCTCGGCGAGCGCCTGCGTCAGTCGTGCCTGAACTGGGAGGCGGCGGTGTTCACCGGCGCCCCGGAGCTGGGCAAGCGCATGGGCATCCGCAGCCACAAGCAGTACGCCTTCTGGAACGGCGCGCTGCCGTGCAAGCTGCTGCTGTTCAAGGTCGTGCCGGACCAGTTCGTCACCGGGCGCAACGAGCCGGCGGCGGCGCAACCGGCACCGCAGGCGCGGATGATCGGCGGCCAGCTGGTCGAGCGTCCGCCGGCGGTGCGTACCGAACCGGCGCGCCTCTCCGAGGGCGGGCAGATGTTCGCCAACCGCCTGCAGAAGAACCTCAAGCAGCTGGGCAAGTGGGCGCGCAAGGCCGGCGTCGAGTGCTACCGGCTGTACGACGCCGACATGCCGGAGTACGCGCTGGCGGTCGACCTGTACCGCGACTGGGTGCACGTGCAGGAATACGCCCCGCCGCGCTCGATCGATCCGGACAAGGCCCAGGCGCGCCTGCTCGATGCCCTGGCGGCGATCCCCCAGGCGCTGGACATCGATCCTTCGCGGGTGGTGATCAAGCGCCGCGAGCGCCAGGCCGGCAAGAAGCAGTACGAGCGTCAGGCCCAGCAGGGGCAGTTCATGGAAGTGGGCGAAGGTGGCGTCAAGCTGCTGGTCAACCTCACCGACGACCTGGACACCGGGCTGTTCCTCGACCACCGTCCGCTGCGCCTGCGCATCCAGAAGGAGGCGGCCGGCAAGCGCTTCCTCAACCTGTTCTGCTATACGGCGACGGCCACCGTGCACGCGGCCAAGGGCGGCGCGCGCAGCACCACCAGCGTCGATCTGTCGAAGACCTACCTGGACTGGGCACGGCGCAACCTGGCGCTCAACGGCTTCTCCGACAAGCACAAGCTGGAACAGGGCGACGTGATGGAGTGGCTGGAGGCCGATCGCGGCGAATACGAGCTGATCTTCATCGATCCGCCGACCTTCTCCAACTCCAAGCGCATGGAAGGGGTGTTCGACGTGCAGCGCGACCATGTGCGCCTGCTCGACCTGGCCATGGCCCGGATGGCCAGGGGCGGGGTGCTGTACTTCTCCAACAACTTCCGCAAGTTCCAGCTCGATCCGGCGCTGGAGCAGCGCTACGCGGTGGAGGAGATCAGCGCGCAGACCCTCGATCCGGACTTCGCCCGCAATCCGAAGATCCACCGCGCCTGGCGCCTGACCGCACGCTGATCCGCGCGCTCCGCGGCACAAAAAACCGCCTGTCCGGTCTCCCGGGCAGGCGGTTTTTGCGTTGCCAACTCAGCGTCCGAGGCTGGCGCTGAGGCGGCCCGGCTGCTGGTAGAGCTCCTCCACGAGCTGGTCGAGGATCGCCGAGGCGCCCTCTACCCGCGGATGGTTGAGGATCGCCACCACCGCCCAGGTGTGGCCCTGGGCGTCGCGGCTGAAGCCGGCCAGGGCGCGCACGTTGTTCAGCGTGCCGGTCTTGAGGTGCGCGTTGCCGGCCAGCGGGGTGTTGCGCATGCGCTTGCGCAGGGTGCCGTCCATGGCCGCCAGCGGCAGCGAGGAGATGTACTCGGCCGCATAGGGGCTGTTCCAGGCGGCATGCAGCATGGCGGCCATTTCCCGCGCGCTGATGCGCTCGTGGCGCGACAGCCCCGAGCCGTTCTCCAACACCAGATGCGGCGCGCGGATGCCCTTGCGCGTCAGCCAGTCGTCGATCACCCGGCCGGCCGCCGCGGCGTCGTCGGGGTCGCCCGGCAGGCGGTGGGCGGCGCCGATGGAGAGGAACAGCTGGCGGGCCATGGTGTTGTTGCTGTACTTGTTGATGTCGCGAATGACCTCCACCACGTCCGGCGAGGTGGTCTGGGCCAGCAGGCGGGCGTTGCCGGGGGTGGCGCCCAGGCGGTCCTGGCCCCGGATGCTGCCGCCCAACTCGCTCCACAGCGCACGTACGGCGCCGGCGGTGAAGGTCGGGTGGTCGAGCAGCGCCATGTAGCGCTGGCCGCTGCAGCCTTCCGGGATCTGCCCGGTGGCCACCAGGGTCACGCTGCCGTCCGGCTGGGGTTGCTCGGCGAGGTTCACCGGCGGCCAGCTCGGGCAGGCGGCGCTGGGGGTCACGCGCAGCTGGTTGACGATGTTGACGTAGGGGATCGGCGGCTCGATCTGCACCGCCGCCCCGCGAGCCTCGCCGCGCACGATCAGGCGCAGGGTCTTGAGGTTGACCATCAGCGGGTCCGGTTCGACCAGGTAGGGCTTGCTCGCATCGTTGCCGTCGTCATCGAACGCGGTGTGGACGGCGGCGCGGAAGTGGCTGCGTTCGAGTATCAGGTCGCCCTGCACCTGCTGTACCCCGGCGTTGCGCAGGTCGCGCAGCAGCAGCCAGAGGCGCTCCATGGTCAGCTTGGGATCGCCACCGCCCTTGAAGTAGAGGTTGCCCTGCAGCACGCCATTGCGCAGGGGGCCATCGGTATAGAGGCCGGTCTTCCACTGGTAGGTCGGGCCGAGCAGCTCGAGGGCGGCATAGGTGGTCACCAGTTTCATGGTCGAGGCCGGGTTCACCGGCAGGTCGGCATTGAGGTAGCTGGCGGTGCCGGGACCGTCGAGCGGGATCAGCGCCAGCGACAGGGCAGCGCTGGACAGCTTGTGCGCCTGCAGCGCCTGTTCCACCCGCGGCGGCAGGGACGTGGCGGCGGCGAGCTGCGGCAAGGGCAGGAGCAGCGCGGCGAGGCCGAGCAGGCGCAGCGATCGACCGACGCTCTGGGCCTTGGCGAGCAAGGGCTGGGTCACGCGGAACAACATGGGAAGGCTCGCATTGGCAGTTCGTAAAGGCCGCGCATTATGCCCCAAGTGCCTCGTTTCGGTGCCTTGGCGCGCCGGGAGGTCGGCTGGTCATGGGCCTGGCCGGCACAAGCTGGTAGAGTGCCGCACTCTCCACTCGCCTCAAGGATTCATCCATGGCTACCAACCGTTCCCGCCGTCTGCGCAAGAAGCTGTGTGTCGACGAGTTCCAGGAGCTCGGCTTCGAGCTGCTGCTCAACTATCGCGAAGACCTCGACGAGGTCGCCGCCGATGCTTTCCTCCAGCAGTTCCTCAAGGAAGCGATCAGCGACAACGACATGATCTTCATCGGCTGCGACGAGTTCGGCATGGTCTGCCTGGGCAAGCGCGGCTCGGTGACCGAAGAGCAGCGGGCCAAGGTCGACGCCTGGCTGAAAGGCCGCAGCGAGCTGGAAAGCTACAAGGTCGGCGCCCTGGCCGATGCCTGGTATCCGGAAAAGCCGATCAACGCCTGATCGTCCGCTCTCGGTAAAAAGCCCCGCGGCATGCCTGTGCCGCGGGGCTTTTGCGTTTTCTAGGGCTCAGACCGGGCTGGAGCGGCCGGTCATCTCGCGGGCCATCTCGGTGGCGTAGCTGTCGGTCATCCCGGCGATGAAGTCGATCACCCGCATGTAGGCCCGATACAGCGGCCAGTGCGGGTCGGGCGCGTTGTTGCCGAGCAGGTCGAGGATGCGCCGGTTCTTGAACGACGGCGTGCGCCCGCCGTGCTGTTCCAGCGCGGCGCCGCAGAAGGCGTTGAGGAGGATTTCCAGGGTGGTGTAGGCGCCGATCTCGTGCAGGGTCTTGCGCTTGTCCTGGAAGATCTTCTCGCGGGCCAGGGCCTTGGCGCGCAGCACGCACTGCTTGGCCGGGCCGTGCATGTGCTCGACCAGGTCGCCCTCCAGGCTGCCGGCGAGCAGGGCGTCGTGCTGGGTGACGAAGGCGCGCGCGGCGGCGTTGGTCAGGTGCTCGATGGCCTTGCCGCGCAGGATCGCCAGCTTGCGCCGGCGTGAGTCGTGCGGGCCGAGCTGGCGGTAGGTTTCCGGCAGGTCGTCGCCGACCAGGTCGAGCAGCAGCGCCTCGACTTCCGGGTAGTCGAGCAGGTCCATCTCCAGGCCGTCTTCCAGGTCGATCAGGCCGTAGCAGATATCGTCGGCCGCCTCCATCAGGTACACCAGCGGGTGACGCGCCCAGCGTTCGTCCTCCAGCTGCGGCAGCCCCAGCTTGCGGGCGATCTGCTCGAGCAGCGGCAGCTCGCTCTGGTAGCAGCCGAACTTGTGCTTCTTGTAGCCCTGGGCGTCGGCGTGGCGGGCGGTCCAGGGATACTTCAGGTAGCTGCCGAGGGTGGCGTAGGTCAGCCGGGTGCCGCCGTCGAACTGGTGGTACTCGAGTTGGGTGAGCACGCGAAAGCCCTGGGCGTTGCCCTCGAAGCCGAGGAAGTCGGCGCGCTCGGCCTCGCTCAGCGCATCCAGCCAGCCGTGCTCGTCGGCCTGGGCGAACCAGTGGCGGATGGCGTCCTCGCCGGAGTGGCCGAACGGCGGGTTGCCGATGTCATGGGCCAGGCAGGCCGACTGCACGATCACGCCGAGGTCGCTGGGGTCGCACCAGATCGGCAGGGTGTCGCGCAGGATCTCGCCCACGCGCATGCCCAGCGAGCGGCCGACGCAGGCGACCTCCAGGCTGTGGGTCAGGCGGGTGTGGATGTGGTCGTTGCTGGACACCGGGTGCACCTGGGTCTTGCGTCCCAGGCGGCGGAAGGCGCCGGAGAAGATGATGCGGTCGTGGTCCTTGTGGAAGGCGCTGCGGCCGAGCTCTTCCGAGCTCTGCACGGGTTTGCCGAAGCGTTCGCGGGTAAGCAGGGTATGCCAGTCCAAAGCGGATCCTCGCCAGTCGGGGTTACCAGCTTGCGGGCTGGGCGGGCGGCCTGCAAGCCCCAGGCTTGGCGTACCGCTGTGCTGCCGGCATGATCCAGGTGGGTGCGTCGGCTGGCCTGTGCCTGCCGCTGGTGCAGCGGTGTGGGCGGCGTGCGAGGGGCTTGTGCTCTGCGGTATGCAAATTGCATTGGAGCGAGGCGTGTGCACTTGCCGATGCTCGATCCTGGGGCAATGGCAAGGCGTGACAGGATGCCGCTGCACACCTTAACCCCTTGATTTGCAAGCCTTTGGTGCCGGTGTCGAGCTCTCCGTCCGGTCTGGCTCGGGTGATTGATCTATCGTGATGAATTGCCCGGGTCGATCTGCATGCCAGTATGTGGTGCGTGAGTGGATGTCAGTGATCCGATTTGGTGCCTTCCTGTCCAGCCTGAGGAGCGCGTTGCGCTGATGGAAAATCTGCATAGTGCCGTGGAAGCCCTGATCCACGGGTCGAATACCCTGTTCATCCTGCTCGGCGCGGTCATGGTTCTGGCCATGCACGCCGGTTTCGCCTTTCTGGAGGTCGGTACGGTTCGCCAGAAGAACCAGGTCAACGCCCTGTCGAAGATCCTCGCCGACTTCGCGGTTTCCTGCCTGGCCTATTTCTTCGTCGGCTACTGGGTGGCCTACGGCGTGAGCTTCATGGGGCCGGCCAGCTCGATGACCGCGGACAACGGTTATGCGCTGGTGAAGTTCTTCTTCCTGCTGACCTTCGCTGCGGCAATTCCGGCGATCATTTCCGGGGGGATCGCCGAGCGTTCCAAGTTTGGTCCGCAACTGTGCGCGACCCTGCTGATCGTGTCCTTCATCTACCCCTTCTTCGAAGGCATTGTCTGGAACAGCAATTTTGGCCTGCAGGCCTGGCTGCAGGAGCGTTTTGGCGCAGCCTTCCACGACTTCGCTGGCTCGGTGGTGGTGCACGCGTTCGGCGGTTGGCTGGCGCTGGGGGCGGTGCTGATGCTCGGTATCCGCAACGGGCGCTATCGTGACGGCAAGTTGGTGGCCTTCGCGCCGTCGAACATCCCGTTCCTGGCGCTGGGCTCGTGGATCCTGATCGTCGGCTGGTTCGGCTTCAACGTGATGAGTGCGCAGACCCTGCAGGGCGTCAGCGGCCTGGTGGCGGTCAACTCGCTGATGGCCATGGTCGGCGGTACCCTGGCAGCCCTGCTGGTCGGGCGCAACGACCCCGGCTTCCTGCACAATGGCCCGCTGGCCGGCCTGGTGGCGGTGTGCGCCGGTTCCGACCTGATGCATCCGGTCGGCGCCTTGCTCACCGGCGCGATAGCCGGGGCGCTGTTCGTCTGGGTCTTCACCGCCACGCAGAACCGCTGGAAGATCGACGACGTGCTCGGTGTCTGGCCGCTGCACGGTCTGTGCGGCCTTTGGGGCGGGATCGCCTGCGGCATCTTCGGGCAAAAGGCGTTCGGCGGGGTGGGCGGCGTCAGTCTGGTCAGCCAGCTGCTCGGCAGCGGACTGGGTATCGTGCTGGCGCTGGTGGGTGGTCTGGCCGTCTACGGTCTGCTGAAAGCGACCCTGGGTATCCGCCTGAGCCAGGAAGAGGAGTACTACGGTGCGGATCTGTCGGTGCACAAGATTGGTGCAGTGAACCACGACTGAGAAGTCTGATCCGCAGATGAACAGGCCCGCTGCAAAGCGGGCCTCTTCGTTTTGGGGCTTGCTTGGCCGAACTGGAATTGCTCGGTGTGTGCGATGACTGCGCGTCATGCTGGTTTCGCGGTTATGGCTGTGCGCACCGCGTGGCGTTTGTGCATGGTGAGCAGCTGGTGGTGGTTTTTCTCTGGGGTGCACCCGCTTGCCATCACCGGGCGCAGATAACGAAACCATCCCTCCCTCCCCGCCATGTGCGAGGCATCGACGCCTTACACAAACGGAAGCAGTCCATCAGCTCTGCTTTTTGTCAGAGCCAGCCACGACCGGCCAACCCAGTGGTGCACGAAAGGTGCTCGTTTCGGAAACGAACAGGCCCGCACTTGGCGGGCCTGTTCGCTTTGGCGCGTTGCTTAGAACAGCGGCAGGGTGTAGCTGACGATCAGGCGGTTTTCATCCCAGTTGGGACGGGCGCCGTTCGTGCCCAGGTTGGAGCGGTAGGTGGCGTTGCGCCACTTGACGCCGAGACCTTTGACCGGGCCGGACTGGACGACGTAGCCGATGTCCATGTTGCGCTCCCACTCCTTGCCTTCGGCGCGGGTGCCGCCCAGCTCGATATTGTCGCCGTAGACGTAGCGGGTCATGAAGGTCAGGCCCGGAATGCCGATGCTGGCGAAGTTGTAGTCGTAGCGCGCCTGCCAGGACTTCTCCTTGGCGCTGGAGAAGTTGCCGATCTGCACGTAGTTGACCAGGTAGGGGTCGGTCACGGTGTTCAGGAAGGCAAAGCCGGTGTTGCCGTTCATCTGCTGGTAGCCGAGGCCGAAGGCGTGGCCGCCCAGGTTGTAGGTCAGCATGCCCATGAGCGCGCGGTTGTCGATGTCCTGAACCTGGCGGTGGCCGTCCTCGGAGCTCGAGAAGTAGCGCAGGTCGGTCTTCAGCGACTGGCCCTTGGCGATCGGCAGGGTATGTACCAGGCCGAAGAAGTGCTGCTTGTAGTAGTCGGCCAGGTTGCCGTAGTAGTAGCTACCGGTCAGGTTGTCGGTGAACTTGTAGTCCGCGCCGGCGAAGTTGAAGTCGTCGCCCTTGTTGAGAGCGCCGCCCTTGACCGCGGTAATGTTGCGCCCGGCGTTGGTGGTGACCGAGAAGTCGGTGTAGTCGGTGCTGTTGCGATCCTTGATCTGGCGCAGGTTGCCCGCGGTGATGTTGAGGCCTTTGATCTCTTGGATGTTGATCTGGCCGCCCTCGAAGGTTTGCGGCAGCAGGCGAGTATCGTTGGCCTGCAGTACCGGCATTCTCGGCTGCAGGGCGCCGTACTTCAGGGTGCTGTTGGAAATCTTGATCTTGCCGGTCACGCCCAGCGAGCCGTAGCTGTCCGGAGCGCCGTCGGCGCCGCGCGGCAGCAGGCCGGTGCCGGCCTTGGCCGGCGAGGAGTCCAGCTTGACGCCAGACAGACCCAGAACGTCGACGCCGAAGCCGACGGTGCCCTCGGTGTAGCCCGACTCCATGCGCAGCAGGAAGCCCTGTGCCCACTCCTCGAATTTGCTCTGGGGCGCATTCTCCGTGCGGGCATCGCGATTGAAGTAGAAGTTGCGCAGCTCCAGACTGCCTTTGCTGTCCTTGATGAAGTCGGCCTGGGCCAGGTTCGGCAGGATCGTGGCGGCGCCGACAGTCGCCAATGCAACGGCACGAGCGAGCGGGGTCATGCTCATTATCGAGAGCTCCTTTTCTTATAGGGCACCAAGGTGGGCCTGTCGTTTGTAAGAGGTTGCAACAATAAAACACGGCATTGTAAACGGCGACTCTTATACGTTGGTATAAGCGCTCTTCGTTTTTTTATGTCGATGCGTGAAGTGTTTTATGGGTGGCTTGCTCGATAACAAGTTAATTGTTTTATTAATATTTTAATAATTCACTAATTAGTGAATTCCGGCCAGTAACCAGGCTTCGGTACTTTCAATGGCGTCCAGCGGGCCCGCCAGCAACAGGGCATCGCCTTCGCGCAGCGCATGATCGCCGCCCTGCGGCAGTTCATAACCGTCACGACGAACGGCCTGCAGCTCCACGCCCATGGCCGGCAGGTTCAGTTCGCCCAGCGTGCGCTCGCAGGCGTAGGCCCCGGCCGTCAGGTTCACCGCGTGCAGCAGGATGCGCGGGCGGCCCTGCTGATCCAGCAGGTTGGCGCTGGTGCCGTGGTAGAAGCCGTGCAGCAGGCGATAGCGGCCGTGGCGCACCTCGTCGATGCGGGCCTGTACCCGGCGCTCGGGCAGGCCGAGCATGACCAGCGCATGGGAGGCCAGCATCAGGCTGGACTCCAGCAGCTCCGGCACCACCTCGTTGGCGCCGGCATCCTGCAGGCTGGCCAGGTGGCTGTCGTCGCGGGTGCGTACCAGAATCGGCAGGGTCGCCGAGAGCTGACGGGCGGTCTTGACGGTCGCCAGGGCGTGCTCGGCGTTGTCCGCCGCCACCACCAGCAGGCGGGCGCGGCTGGCGCCGAGGGCGCTGAGCAGTTCGCTGCGCCGCGCGTCGCCGTAATGCACGTTGTGTTCGCCGGCGGCGGCTTCCTGGACGCGCACCGGGTCGTTGTCGAGGGCGACGAAGGGAATCCCCTCGCGGCGCAGGAAGCGACCGATCGACTGGCCGACCCGGCCGTAGCCGCAGATCAGCACGTGCTGGTCGTGTTCGGCGCAGGCGCTGGCGATCTCCGTGGTGTTGCTTTCCGGACTCGGCCGGCGGGCCAGGTGCGCGGCGAGGCGCGGTGCGGCACGCAGCAGCAGCGGGGTGACCGCCATCGAGCAGAAGGTGGCAGCGAGGATCAGGCCGCCGATCTCGCTCGGCAGCAGCTTGGCCTGCTGGGCCTGGGAAACCAGGGCGAAGCAGAACTCGCCACCCTGGGCCAGCGCCAGGCCGCTGCGCCAGGCACTCTCGTTGCTTTCGCCGCGCAGGCGCACCAGCAGGGCGACCAGGCTGCCCTTGAGCAGCAGCAGGAGCGCGGTCAGGCCGATGATTGCCAGTCCGTGGGAGGCGAACAGGCGCAGGTCGATGAGCATGCCGACGCTGACGAAGAACAGGCCGAGCAGCACGTCGCGGAACGGGCGGATGTCGGCCTCGATCTGGTGGCGGTAGTGGCTCTCGCCCAGCAGCATGCCGGCGAGGAAGGCGCCTAGCGCCATCGACAGGCCGAGCAGGTGGGTCAGCCAGGCGGTGAACAGCACGATCACCAGGGCCAGCAGGACGAACAGTTCGGCGGCGTTGACCTGGGCCACCTCGTGGAACAGGCGCGGCAGCAGCCAGCGGCTGGCCACCAGCAGGCCGCCGAACAGCAGGGCGGCCTTACCCAGGGTGACCGGCAGGGCCCAGTACCAGGTCTGTTCGGCGCCGCCGCCGAGCACCGGGATCATGGTCAGCAGCAGCACGGCGACCAGGTCCTGGAACAGCAATACGCCGATGGCGTTCTGGCCGTGGGAGCTGAACACCTCGCCGAGGCTGCCGAGCTCCTTGGTGACGATGGCGGTGGAGGACAGCGCCAGGCCGCCGCCGACCAGCAGCGCGGCCGGCAGGCTCAGGCCGGCGAGGTGCAGCAGGCCGGCCAGCGGCAGCGCGCAGGCCAGCACCTGCAGGCTGCCGAGGCCGAACACCACGCGGCGCAGGGCGAGCATGCGCGGCAGCGAGAACTCCAGGCCCAGGCTGAACAGCAGGAATACCACGCCGAACTCGGCGAGCAGCGGCATGTCTTCGTGATGCTCGACCCAGCCCAGGCTGCCCGGGCCGAGCGCCAGGCCGACGCACATGTAGCCCAGCAGCGGCGGGAGCTTCAGGGGGCGCAGCAGGGCGATGACCAGCAGGGAGGCGGCGAGAATGATCAGCAGATTGACGAACACCAACGGTTCTCCGGCGGGAGTGGCAGCAAATCCATGCACAATGACCAATCCATGGCGACTGCGTCCAGCATGACCATCGGAGGGAGGCGGCATCGGGCGGGGCAGGGGGCATGCTAAAATGTCGACCTGCCCTTCATCATGAGCAATGTCATGCTGCCCGACTGCCAGCTGTTCGGAACCCTCGGTTGTCATCTGTGCGAGGAGGCGGAGGCGCAGCTCATGCCTTTCGTCGGCGGGGGACTGCAGGTCGAGCTGGTCGATATCGCCGAGCGCGAGGAGTGGGTCGAGGCCTATGGCCTGCGCATTCCCGTGTTGCGCCGGCTGGATTGCGGGACCGAACTGGATTGGCCGTTCGATGTCGAACGCATCGCGGCGTTTCTCGATCTTGCGCCGCCCGCTGCGCGGTAGCAGAGGCAGCCATTGGCCGCAGTAGCCACTTCCCGCCCCTTCCGGCAGTATCTGCCCGTTTTTTTGCAGGCACCTATGCTGGTGTCTGAGCGTTGTGTTTTTGCAGCGTGGACTGGGTCGCGTACTCGGGGTCGCTGGCCTCGGATGTCTGAAAGGACCGCCCTTTACCCGTGAGCGTTCTGTCTTGTTCAACTGGAAATGATCATGTCTCTCGTAAAACCTGCAGCTCTGTTCATGTGCGTCGCTCTGGTCGGCTATGCCGACATGTCCGACTCCTATGCTTCGGCCAAGGATGGCCTGCAGCCCGCCGGAGGGGGGGAGAAGGTGGCCCGGGCAGAGGCGAATGCCGCCAAATCCGAGCCTTCGGCGAAGGCCGCGGGTAAAAAGGTCGAGCCGGCCGCCACCAAGCCGAGCGAGAAGAAGCGGGAGGCGACCGCTGCCCACAAGGTCGAGAAGAAATCGGCGTCTGGTGTCGCCCACAAGGCCGAGAAGAAGCCGGCGTCGACCGCGGCGGCGCACAAGGCCGACGCGAAGCCGGCCGCTGCTGCGAGCAGTCCGCTCGACAAGAAGGCCGAGCCCGCCGCTGCCGCCGAGAAGCCTGCCGCGCCGAGTGCCGCACCGGCTGGCGCAAGCAAGCCGGAGCCGGTTGCGGACAAGCAGCCCGAGGCCGTGCAGGCCGACTCGAAGAATCGCCACTGGTGGTGGCCGTTTGGCGGCAGCGACAAGGCCGCCGAGCAGAAGGCGGCTCAAGCCCAGGCCCAGGCGCAAGCCCGGGCGGCTGTCGCTGCGGCCCCGGCGCCGGCCGCGGTGAAGGCGCCCGAGCCCAAGCCGGTCAGCAAGGCCTGGCTGGATGACAACGAGAAGCGCCTGAAAGCCGCGGTAGCGGGCAGCAAGTTCGAGGTCGAGCGGCGCGGTGATCTGCTCGTGGTGGTGGCGCCCGTGGAGTCGTCCTTCAATCGCGACCGGCCGAACATGCTGCTGCCGGCCACGCTCGGCCCGCTGAGCAAGATGGCCAAGCAGGTCGAGGGTGATGCGCAGAGTGCCATCCTGGTGCTGGGGCATGGCGACGGCAATGCCGAGCCGGACCGCAAGCTGACCCAGGAGCGCGCCCAGGCGGTGGCGTCGATCTTCCGCATGAGCGGCCTGAAGAGCGACCGGCTGATGCTGCGCGGCATGGGCGCGGACAAGCCGCGCGCCAGCAACGACAATGCCAAGGGCCGGGAACAGAATCGTCGCGTCGAGATCATCCTGACCCAGCGCGACAGCTTGCCGGCGCTGATGGCGCAGAACAGCCGCTGACCGACGAGGACCTTGCCGCCGGTCAGCGGCGGCAAGGTCGGGCCGGGCTAAGCTGCAACCATTCATCGCTCAAGGAGTTCTGCCATGACCCAGTCGCTTGCCCACATGCGCCGTAATTACACCCGGGACGGGCTGTCCGAGGAGCAGGCGCCCCTGGAGCCGTTCGCGCTGTTCCACCAGTGGTTTGCCGAAGCGGTGAAGACCGAGCAGGCGCCTGTGGAGGCCAACGCCATGACTCTGGCCACGGTCGATCCGCAGGGCCAGCCGCATTGCCGGGTGCTGCTGCTCAAGGCCCTGGATGAGCGCGGCTTCACCTTCTTCACCAACTACGACAGCGCCAAGGGCGAGCAGCTGCAGGCCAATCCGCGGGCGGCCATGACCTTCTTCTGGCCGACCCTGGAGCGTCAGGTGCGCATCGAGGGGCGGGTGGAGAAGGTGACGGCGGCCGAATCGGATGCCTACTTCAAGGTGCGTCCGCTGGGCAGCCGGCTGGGCGCCTGGGCCTCGCCGCAGAGCCGGGTGATCGATGGGCGTGGCGAACTGGAGCGGCTGCTGGCCGAGACCGAGCGCCGCTTCATGGAGACGGCGCCGCACTGTCCCGAGCACTGGGGCGGTTACCGGCTGGTGCCGCAGCGCATGGAGTTCTGGCAAGGGCGGCCGAGCCGCCTGCATGACCGGCTAAACTATCGACTGGAGTCGGAGGGGTGGGTGCGCGAGCGCCTGGCGCCCTGATCACGACTGTGACGGCGAGGCGCTGGCGGGTTGGTAGCGGGCGGCGGCCTGTTCCAGCCAGCTGGCGAGGGCCTTGCGCTTGACGCCTTCGGCCTGTGCCTGCTGCAGGCGCTCGAGCATGTAGGTGCGCTTGGCCGGATCGTCACCAGCGAAGGACAGGGCCAGGTCGCGGTCGGTCCAGCGCTGGATGCGCTTGTACAGCCACCAGTGGAAGTACAAACCGGTTACAGTAGTAATGAAGACAATGAAGTAGTCCATATCGGGCTCCCTGAAAGGCGTGCCCACCCTAGCCGATCATGGCGCGGCGGAAAAGCGCGGGAAGGCGGGTGGGGGCGGTCAGCAAAATGGAGAAGTGTCATGCGCAAACCTGCAGTGTTTCTGAGTCTGGCCGTGGCGGCCCTGGCGGTGGGGGGCTGCGCCTCCAACCTGAGTGGCGACACCTACTCGCGCGAGGAGGCGCGGGCGGTGCAAACCGTGCGCATGGGCACCATCGTGGCGCTGCGGCCGGTGCGCATCGAGGGGACCAAGACTCCGATCGGTGCCGGTGCCGGCGCGGTGGCCGGGGGCATCGGCGGCAGTGCGGTCGGCAGCGGTCGCGGCAGCTCGGTAGCGGCGGTGATCGGCGCGGTGGCCGGCGGTCTGCTCGGCGCGGCGACCGAGGAAGGTTTCACCCGTACCCAGGGGGTGGAAATCACCGTGCGTGAGGACGACGGCTCCATGCGCGCCTACGTCCAGCAGGTTTCCGAAGGCGAGATCTTCCGTGTCGGCGAGCGCGTGCGCGTCATGACCGTCAACGGCACCAGCCGCGTCGCCCACTGACCCGGCAGGCTGCTCCCCGCTCGGCGGCAGGGCCGGAACGGGCGGGGCAGCGGGCTGTTTTCCCCAGGCCGGGAGCGCGCGGCTCGCTCTAGCCGTCGCCGGGCGCCGCAGCGTCCCTCCTCCTCAGCCGACCCAGGCCTGCGCCACGTCGAGCATGCGCAGGGCGAAGGCGCGCTCGTTGTCGTACCAGGCCAATACCTTGACCAGCTCGTCCTGGACGCGAACCTGGCTCAGGTCGACCACGCAGGACGCCGGGTGGCCGGCGAAGTCGCAGGACACCAGCGGCAGCTCGTTGCAGTCCAGCACCCCGTGCGGCAGCTCGTGCACGGCGCCGAGCAGGATCTCGCGCAGCGCCGCGACGTTGGTGGGGCGTTCGGCGACGAAGGTCAGGTCCAGCAGCGATACCGTCGGCGTCGGCACCCGTACCGAGAGGCCGTCCAGCCGCCCGGCCAGTTCCGGCAGGACCAGGCCGATGGTCTTCGCCGCCCCGGTGCTGGTCGGCACCATCGACAGCGCCGCCGCCCGCGCGCGGTACAGGTCGCTGTGCGCCTGGTCGAGCAGGTTCTGATCGTTGGTGTAGGAGTGCACGGTGTTGATCAGTCCCTGGCGGATGCCCACCGCGCGGTGCAGCACCATCGCCAGCGGCGCCAGGCAGTTGGTGGTGCAGGAGGCGTTGGAGACGATCTGCTGGTTGCCCAGTCGGTCATGGTTGACGCCGTAGACCACGGTGAGGTCGGCGCTGTCCAGCGGGTGGCTGAGCAGGACCCGCGGCGCTCCGGCGAGGAGATGCTGCTCGGCCAGCGCGCGGGTCTTGAACTTGCCACTGCATTCGAGCACCAGGTCGATGCCCAGTTCGCCCCAGGGCAGGCGGCTGGGATCCCGCTCCTGCAGCAGGTGGATCGATTGGCCGCTGATCTGCAGGCAGTCCTCGTGCAGGGTCACGCTGCCGGGATAGCGGCCGTAGGTCGAGTCGAAGCGGGTGAGGTGGGCGAGGGTGGCGTGGTCGCCGAGATCGTTGATCGCCTCGACACGGATGCGTGACTCCAGCCCCTGCTGGAACAGTGCCCGCACCACCGCGCGACCGATGCGACCATAACCATTGATTGCGATGCGTAGCATGGCTTGACTCCTTTTTCTTCTTCTCATTCAGGAGCATAGCCGCTCGCGCCCGGCTTCGGGCGCGAGCCGCGGTGGATCATTCGCGGGCGCCACCCAGTGCCGCGCAGCCCGCCAGCGGCGGCTGGCGGTCGAGATGCAGGCTCGCCTGCAGGTGGCTGAGTGCGCCGCTCATGCTGTCGGTGCAGCGTCCCGGCGTCAGCCACAGCTCCACTCGGCGACCGTTGGCCTCGCTGGAGAAGTTCAGGCTGCCGTCCGGTAGACGTTCCTCCAGGTAGGGCAGGGCCAGCGGTGCGGTGCCGGGGCGCTCGAGCACCATGCCTCGCGGGCTGACGCTGACCGACCAGCTCGGCTCGTTGCCGCTGGCCCGCACGATCAGGCGCTTGAAGTTCGCATCGCCGCAGCCTTGCCCCTCGGCCTGCAGGCGATACACCTGACTGACGATCAGGCGCGCCGGTTCGCCACTGGCGCCGTCCTGCAGCCGACCGCCGAGGTCGGCGAACAGGGGGCGGGCGGCCTGGCCCGGCTGCAGGCGCGCCATGGCGTAGGGCAGTCCCAGGCTGTCGTCGGCCATGACCGACAGCGGACGTGCCCCCGTGCAGGGACGCAGCAGCAGCGCGCCGTTGCTGCGGGTCAGCTCGCCCTGCAGCCGCTGCGGCGCGGGTTCCGCGGCCTTCTCCGCCCAGGGCAGCCCCTGACAGCCGCCCAGCAGGGACAGCAGACCCAAAGCCAGTACCGGTGCAACACGCATGACAACTCTCCATAGCAGAATGGCCGCCACGGTAATCGCCGACGCGTGCGCCCACAAGCCGCGATGGGCGAATACCGCCTTCTTCACAATCGCTTCGCGCTGTCAATAGCAATGGGCTGGTCAAACCGCGCGGAGCATGCTAAAACCACTCAAAGATGATCTAGCCGCTTGAAACACAAGGGAAAACCATGACCAAGTCGGAGTTGATCGAACGCATCGTTACCCACCAGGGGCAACTGTCGTCCCGGGATGTCGAACTGGCCATCAAGACCATGCTCGAGCAGATGGCGCATGCGCTGGCCGCTGGCGACCGCATCGAGATCCGCGGCTTCGGCAGCTTCTCCCTGCACTACCGGGCGCCACGCGTCGGCCGCAATCCCAAGACCGGCGAATCGGTGCGTCTGGATGGGAAATTCGTCCCCCACTTCAAGCCCGGCAAGGAGCTGCGCGACCGCGTCAACGAGCAGTGACGCGCCTCGCGGCGTGACCGACCGGGCCCGCTCGAGGAATCGACATGCTCTGGATCAAACGCACCCTGGTGATTGCGGCGGCCCTGCTGGTGGCGGCGCTCACCCTGGCCTTCATCCTCGAGAACCAGAGCCAGGTGCGTCTGCAGTTCATGACCCTGCAGAGTCCCGAGCTGCCGGTGGCCTTCTTCGTGGCCCTGGCGTTCATCGCCGGCGGCCTTGCCGGCGTGCTGCTCAGTCTCTACCTGCGCGCCCGGCTGAAGTTCGCCCTCGCGCGCCAGCGCAGCGAGCTGAATCGCTGCCGCAAGGAGCTGGACGGCCTGCGCGCCCAGCTCGAAGGCAAATCCCAGGCCTGATTCCCTTCCTCACACGGCGCCTTGCGCCTTGAGGGCCGCAATCCGCTCGCCGTCGTAGCCCAGTCGCTCGAGAATGGCCGCGGTGTGTTCGCCCAGTTGCGGGCCGATCCATTCGGTGCTGCCGGGGGTTGCCGAGAGCTTCGGCACGATGCCGGGCATCTTGAACTCCCGACCGTCCGGCAGGCGCGCGCTCTGCAGCATGTCGCGGGCGAGGAACTGCGGGTCGGCGAACATGTCCGCCACGCTGTAGATGCGGCTGGCTGGCACCTCGGCCTGCTGCAGCACGTCCAGCACCCGATCCAGCGGCTGCCCGCGCACCCAGGCATCGATCACGGCATACAGCTCGTCGCGCCGCGCATCGCGTCCGGCGTTGTCGGCCAGGCCCGGATCGTTGGCCAGATCCGCGCGGCCGATGGCCTGCATGAAGCGCTTGAAGATGGCGTCGCCATTGGCGCCGATCTGCACGTGCCTGCCGTCGGCGCTGGTGTGGATGGAGGAGGGCGTGATGCCGGGCATGATGTTGCCGGTGCGCTCGCGGATGAAGCCGAACACGTCGAACTCCGGCACCAGGCTCTCCATCATGGCGAACACCGCCTCGTACAGCGCCACGTCCACCACCTGGCCCTGGCCGCCGTTGACCTCGCGATGGCGCAGCGCCATCAGCGCGCCGATCACTCCCCACAGTGCGGCGATCGAGTCGCCGATCGAGATGCCGGTGCGCACCGGCGGGCGGTCCTCGAAGCCGGTGATGTAGCGCAGCCCGCCCATCGACTCGCCCACCGCGCCGAAGCCGGGCTGGTCCTTCAGCGGCCCGCTCTGGCCGAAGCCGGACAGGCGCACCATCACCAGTTTCGGGTTGAGCGCATGTAGCGCCTCCCAGCCGAGGCCGAGCTTCTCCAGCACGCCGGGGCGGAAGTTCTCGATCAGGATGTCGGCTTCCGCCACCAGCCGCTTGAGGATGGCCTGCGCCTCGGGATGCTTGAGGTTGAGGGTCAGCGACTGCTTGTTGCGCGCTTGGACGAACCACCACAGCGAGGTGCCCTCGTACAGCTTGCGCCACTTGCGCAGCGGATCGCCGCCATCGGGGGACTCGATCTTGATCACCTCGGCGCCGAACTCGGCGCACAGGCGTGCGGCGAACGGGCCGGCGATCAGGGTGCCCAGTTCGATGACCTTGAGGCCGGCGAGGGGTTTGGTGGGGTTGGTCATGGCGGCTCCGGGGTGGGTGTGGCTCGGGGGCGGAGGGTCTCTCGCGCAGCACCTGAGGCTGCGCAGTGAGGCGGCCGGCCTCTGGCGCGGGAGGGCGCGGCCCACGTAGAGTGTACCCAGTCGGCCCCCGTCCTGTGGGGCGGCGCAAGTGGCGGGCCAGTCGCCGGGCCCGGTAGTCCGTTGTGCGTACCAGGCTGCCTTCGGCCCCCGGGAACCTCTTGATGCCACTACATCTACCGACCCTGATCCTGCTGAACATCTGCGCGTTTGCCCTGCTGGGCGGCTTGATGCTGCATGCCTGGCGGCGCAGCGAGAGCGAGGCGACCCTCGGCTATCTCGCCAGCATGCTGCTGCTGGCGGCGGTCGGCACGCTGGTGATCAGCCTGCGCGGCCTGGGCGTGGACGAGCTGGCCATCGTCCTCGGCAACATGCTGTTGCGGCTGGCCGGCGGGCTGGGCTGGGCGGCCATGCGGGTCTTCGTCGGCCGGCGGCCATGGTGGCTGGGCACGGCCGGGGGCGCCTTGTTGTGGGGGCTGCTGTGCCTGTGGCCGCACTTCATGCGCGAGTTGCCGTTGCGGGTGGCGGTGGGCACCCTGATCACCATTTTCTACACCGCACTGGCGGCCTGGGAGTTGTGGCGCGCGCGTCGGCAGGCGGATGTGAGCGTCGCCCCGGCGTTGGCGTTGCTGCTGCTGCATGGGCTGTTCTGCGCGGGCCTGGTGCTGGTGTATCGCGGGCCGGCCATCGAGCGGGTATGGAGCGGGCAGGACGACAGCTTCCTGATCTGGCGCTTCCTGGAGAACTTCCTGTTTGCCATCGGCCTCGCCTTCCTCACCCTGGCCATGGTGCGCGAGCGCGCCGAGCGGCGCTATCGGGCGGTGGCCAACCGCGACCCGCTCACCGACATCGGCAACCGCCGGGCGTTCATGGACGGCGCCCAGGCCCTGCTGACGAGCTGCCAGAGGGGCGGGCGTCCGGCGGCACTGCTGCTCTGCGATCTCGACCACTTCAAGCGGATAAACGACAGCCATGGCCACGCCATGGGCGATGCCGTGCTGGTGGCGTTCGGCCGCTTGCTGGCGCGCAGCGTACGCCAGCACGATGTCTGTGGCCGCATCGGCGGCGAGGAGTTCGCCTGTCTGCTGCCCGATGCCGATGCCGCGAAGGCGGCCGAGGTGGCGGAGCGGATCCGCGGGCATTGCGGCGAACTGCTGGTGGGGCCGACGCTGCGGGTCAGCGTCAGCATCGGGGTCGCCAGCGTCGCCGCGGCCGGCTACGACCTGGCCGCGCTGCTGGCGCAGGCCGACGAGGCGTTGTACCGGGCCAAGGCCGCCGGCCGTAATCGCGTCGAGTGCTCCGCTGGGGGCATGTTGTCGGGGGCGGTCGCCGGCGATTGTTCGTAGCGCGACGGGCCGGGGCGGCGGTTTCGGAGTACACTGGTCGCCTTTTTTCGCTCAGTCCAGAACCCGTCCATGGCCCTGCAGTCCACCCCCTACAAAGTCGAACTCAACCTCACCGACCTCGATCGCGGCGTCTACGAGAACCTGCGCTTCACCGTCGCCAAGCATCCCTCGGAAACCGAGGAGCGTCTGGCCGTGCGCCTGATCGCCTACGCGCTGTGGTACCACGAGCAGATGGCGTTCGGCCGCGGCCTGTCCGACGTCGACGAGCCGGCGCTGTGGGAGAAGAGCCTGGACGACCGCGTGCTGCACTGGATCGAGGTCGGTCAGCCGGACGCCGAGCGCATCACCTGGTGCTCGCGGCGCTGCGAGCGCTTTAGCCTGGCCGCCTACGGCAACCTGCGCGTCTGGCAGACCAAGGTGCTGGACGGCGTGCGCAGCCTGAAGAACATCAACGTGGTGGCCGTCGATCAGGCCGCGCTGGAGAACCTGGCCAAGGACCTGCCGCGCTCGATCAACTGGAGCGTGATGATCAGCGATGGCGC
>DASQBU010000223.1:0-10625 GCA_035635035.1 Pseudomonas sp. | reverse complement strand
GAAGCGGTCGCTGGCGACGCCGCCGGTGGCGCCGTCGGCGAACATGGTCATGTCCTGGTAGTCGGTGGAGTCGCGCAGGCGGGTGCTGCGGAACTGGCCGGCGGTCAGGCTCAGCTTGTCGATGTCCTTGGACACCAGCTGGGCACCCTCGAAGGTCTGCGGCAGCAGGCGGGTGTCGTTGCGGAAGGCGATCGGCAGCAGCGGGGTGTGCGTGCCGAGGGTGAGGACGGTCTGCGAGATCTTCGCCTTGGCGGTCGGGCCGATGAAGCCGAACTGGTCGGCCGACTCGCCGCTGCCGTAGCGCAGCAGGGCGCCGGTGCCGCTGGTGCCGTCGCCGGAATCCAGCTTGATGCCGAGCAGGCCGAGGGCGTCGACGCCGAAGCCGACCGGCCCCGGGGTGTAGCCGGACTCGAAGCGCAGCATGAAGCCCTGCCCCCATTCCTCCACCTTGTTTTTGGCGGTGCCCTTGTACTTGGGCACGTCGCTCTTGTCCGAGTCCCGATAGTCGCGGTTCATGTAGAAGTTGCGGGCCTCGAGGCTCAGGTGGCTGTCGTCGACGAACGCCGCCGAGGCCGGCGCGGCCGCCCCCAGGGCGGCCGCCAGGCCGCTGAGCAGGAACAACGAGGCAGAAGGTTTGACGTGCATATCGAGTCTCTCTTGTTATTGTTGCGACTGTTGATTCAGCACTTTGCAGCCCGGACGACCACCCCCCGCGGGCGCAACCGGGCCTGCCGCGCAATGGCGGCGAAACACCCCGGCAATCAGCCGCGGGGCGCTCTGGGCACACGGCCCATCAGGTAGAACTCGGGATTCGGCGGCGTGCCGGCCAGCGACACCAGGCGGTTGGACAGGCTGAAGAAGGCGGTGACGGCGCCGATGTCCCAGATGTCGTCGCGGCTGAAGCCGACGGCGCGCAGGCGCACCTCCCAGGCGTCGTCGAGCACGCCGTGGTCGAAGCTCAGGTGCAGGGCGAAATCGAGCATGGTCCGCTGCCGCTCGCCGATGGCCGCGGTGCGGTGGTTGATCGCCAGCTGGTCGGCCAGTTGCGGGTCGCGGCTCTTGATGCGCAGCACCGCGCCATGGGCCACCACGCAGTACAGGCAGCCGTGGCGGGCGCTGGTGGCGACCACGATCATCTCCTTCTCGGCCAGGGTCAGGCTGTCGGACTCGCGCTCCATCAGCGCATCGTGCCAGGCGAAGAAGGCGCGGAACTCGTCCGGGCGGTGCGCCAGCATGAGGAACACGTTGGGCACGAAGCCGGCGCGGTCCTGCACGGCGAGAATGCGCTCGCGCAGGTCGTCGGGCAGGGCATCGAGGGTTTCGGGAACGGGGAAACGGCTGATCGGGGCACTCATGCAATGATCCTTCATCGGGTCGCCGTGCGGGATGGCCAGGCAGGGGCAGGCAGCCGCCCGGGCGGGCGTTCCCTTGCGGGATTGCCCGGCCGAGCGCTGCGCCCTACCGTTCAGTGATGGCTGACGCCCAGCTCCTGCGCGCTGATCTCGCGCATGCGGAACTTCTGTACCTTGCCGGTGATGGTCATCGGGAAGTCGTCGACGAACTTGATGTGCCGCGGCGTCTTGAAGTGGGCGATGCGCCCCTTGCAGTACTCGCGCAGCGCCTCGCCCTCGACCGACAGGCCCGGATGCAGCTTGACCCAGGCGACGATCTCCTCGCCGTACTTGCTGTCCGGCACGCCGACCACCTGCACGTCGGCCACCGCCTCGTGGGTGAAGAGGAACTCCTCGATCTCGCGCGGATACACGTTCTCGCCGCCGCGGATGATCATGTCCTTGTTGCGACCGACGATGCGGATGTAGCCCTCCTCGTCCATCACCGCCAGATCGCCGGTGTGCATCCAGCGCGCGCCGTCGATGGCCTCGCGGGTGGCCTCGGGGTTGTTCCAGTAGCCGAGCATCACGCTGTAGCCGCGGGTGCACAGCTCGCCGATCGTCCCGCGCGGCACGACGCGGCCGTGCTCGTCGACGATCTTGCTCTCCAGGTGCGCCTGGGTGCGGCCGACGCTGGTGACGCGGCGCTCGAGATCGTCGGCCGGGCCGGTCTGGGTGGACACCGGGCTGGTCTCGGTCATGCCGTAGGCGATCTGCACCTCGCTCATGTGCATCTCGGCGATCACCCGCTTCATCACCTCGATCGGGCAGGTGGCGCCGGCCATGATCCCGGTGCGCAGGCTGGACAGGTCCATGCCTTCGCGCTCGGGATGGTCGAGCATGGCGATGAACATGGTCGGCACACCGTACAGCGCGGTGGCGCGCTCCTCGGCCACCGCCTGCAGGGCGGTCAGCGGCTCGAAGGCGGCGCTCGGGTAGATCATCGTGCTGCCGTGGGTCAGGCAGCCGATGTTGCCCATCACCATGCCGAAGCAGTGGTACAGCGGCACCGGGATGACCAGGCGGTCGTGCTCGGTGAGGCCGAGGCTCTCGCCGACCATGTAGCCGTTGTTGAGGATGTTGTAGTGGCTGAGCGTGGCGCCCTTGGGGAAGCCGGTGGTGCCGGAGGTGTACTGGATGTTGATCGGCTCGTCGAACTGCAGCTGCTCGCCGCACTGGCGCAGCTGCTCGGGGCCGACCTGCTCGGCCATGGCCTGCAGCTGCTGCCAGCCGAGCATGCCGTCGGCCGGCTGCGCGCCCAGGCTGATGATGCCGCGCAGCTCCGGCAGCATGTGGCTCTGCAGGGCGCCGACCGCGGAAGCGGCCAGCTCCGGCAGCAGTTCGGCGAGCATGGCGTGGTAGTCGGAACTCTTGAAGGTGTCGGCGCAGATCAGCCAGCGACAACCGGACTGCTTGAGCGCATATTCGAGTTCGGTGAGGCGGTAGGCGGGGTTGATGTTGACCAGCACCACGCCGATCTTGGCGGTGGCGAACTGGGCGATGCACCACTCGGCCCGGTTGGGCGACCAGATGCCCAGGCGCTCGCCGGCCTGCAGGCCGAGGGCGAGGAAGGCACGGGCGCAGCGATCGACCGCCTCGCCCAACTCGGCCCAGGTGAAGCGCAGCCCCTGGTCGCGCACCACCAGCGCCTCGCGCGCGGCAAAGCGCGCCACGGTCCGATCGAAGGCGGCTCCGATGGTCATGGCCAACAGCGATTTCTCCTGCGGTCCGCAGGTGTAGCTCGGAAGATTCATGGAATCCCTCAGTCTTATGTTTGTTATGAGGTTTGCTACTTCTGAGTCTTGCTGTTCCCGCGTGCTGCCCGGAGTTGACAGTCGCCGCAGGGTTTGTTTACGTTAACGTAAAGGTTATGCACTGGCAAGCGCCCGCCGCGACAAGGGGCGGAGTCGGCCAAGCATGCCGGATGCCGGCGGCGCCGGCCACAGAACCATTTCGCAAACCGCACAACTACAAGACAGACAAAGGTGGTTCCATGACGTACTCCAGCCTCAACTTCGCCCTCGGCGAAACCATCGACATGCTGCGCGACCAGGTGCGTGCCTTCGTCGCCAGCGAGCTGGCGCCGCGCGCCGCCGCCATCGACCACGACAACCTGTTCCCGGCGGACATGTGGAAGAAGTTCGGCGAGATGGGCCTGCTGGGCATCACCGTGCCGGAGGAGTACGGCGGCGCCGGCATGGGCTACCTGGCCCACGTGGTGGCCATCGAGGAGATCAGCCGTGCCTCGGCCTCGGTCGGCCTGTCCTACGGCGCGCACTCCAACCTGTGCGTCAACCAGATCAACCGCAACGGCAACCCGGCGCAGAAGGCCAAGTACCTGCCCAAGCTGATCAGCGGCGAGCATGTCGGCGCACTGGCGATGAGCGAGCCCAATGCCGGCTCCGACGTGGTGTCGATGAAGCTGCGTGCCGACAGGAAGGGCGACCGCTTCGTCCTCAACGGCAGCAAGACCTGGATCACCAACGGCCCGGATGCCAACACCTACGTGATCTACGCCAAGACCGACGCGGAGAAAGGCCCGCACGGCATCACCGCGTTCATCGTCGAACGCGACTGGAAGGGTTTCAGCCGCGGCAACAAGTTCGACAAGCTGGGCATGCGCGGCTCCAACACCTGCGAGCTGTTCTTCGACGACGTCGAGGTGCCGGAGGAGAACGTGCTCGGCCAGGTCAACGGCGGGGTGAAGGTGCTGATGAGCGGCCTCGACTACGAGCGCGTGGTCCTCGCCGGCGGCCCGGTCGGCATCATGCAGGCCTGCCTGGACGTGGTGGTGCCCTACATCCACGACCGCAAGCAGTTCGGCCAGAGCATCGGCGAGTTCCAGTTCATCCAGGGCAAGGTCGCCGACATGTACACCCAGCTCAATGCCAGCCGCGCCTACCTGTATACGGTGGCGCAGGCCTGCGACCGCCGCGAGACCACCCGCAAGGACGCCGCCGGGGTGATCCTCTACACCGCCGAGAACGCCACCCAGATGGCCCTGCAGGCGATCCAGATCCTCGGCGGCAACGGCTACATCAACGAGTTCCCCACCGGACGCCTGCTGCGCGACGCCAAGCTCTACGAGATCGGCGCCGGCACCAGCGAGATCCGCCGCATGCTGATCGGCCGCGAGCTGTTCAACGAGTCGCGCTGAGAGCGCCCACACGTAGGGTGGAAAACGGCCGCAGGCCATTTCCACCAAAGTACGGACAGGTGGAAAACCGCTACGCGGATTTTCCACCCTACGGGAGCCCGAACATGGCCATCCTGCATACCCAGATCAATACCCGTTCACCGGAGTTCACCGCCAACAGCGCGGCCATGCTCGAACAGGTGAACAACCTGCGCGCCCTGCTCGGCCGCGTCAGCGAGGGCGGCGGCGTCGCCGCCCAGCAGCGTCACACCGCCCGCGGCAAGCTGCTGGTGCGCGAGCGCATCAACGCCCTGCTCGACCCGGGCTCGGCCTTCCTCGAACTCTCCGCGCTGGCCGCCCACGAGGTGTACGGCGAGGACGTGCCGGCCGCCGGCGTGGTCGCCGGCATCGGCCGGGTCGAAGGTGTCGAGTGCATGATCATCGCCAACGACGCCACCGTGAAGGGCGGCAGCTACTACCCGCTGACCGTGAAGAAGCACGTGCGCGCGCAGACCATCGCCCAGCAGAACCGCCTGCCGTGCCTCTACCTGGTCGACTCCGGCGGCGCCAACCTGCCGCGCCAGGACGAGGTGTTCCCCGACCGCGAGCACTTCGGGCGGATCTTCTTCAACCAGGCCAACATGAGCGCCCAGGGCATCCCGCAGATCGCCGTGGTGATGGGCTCGTGCACCGCCGGCGGCGCCTACGTGCCGGCGATGGCCGACGAGACCATCATGGTGCGCAACCAGGCGACCATCTTCCTCGCCGGCCCGCCGCTGGTGAAGGCCGCCACCGGCGAGGTGGTCAGCGCCGAGGACCTGGGCGGCGCCGACGTGCACTGCAAGACCTCCGGGGTGGCCGACCACTACGCCGAGAACGACGCCCACGCCCTGGCCATCGCCCGCCGCTGCGTGGCCAACCTCAACTGGCGCAAGCAGGGCCAGTTGGAGAGCGTCGCCCCGCGCGCGCCGCTGTACGCCGGCAGCGAGCTGTACGGGGTGATCCCGGCCGACGCCAAGCAGCCGTTCGACGTGCGCGAGGTGATCGCCCGGCTGGTCGACGGCAGCGAGTTCGACGAGTTCAAGGCGCTGTTCGGCACCACCCTGGTGTGCGGCTTCGCCCGCCTGCACGGCTATCCGGTCGCCATCCTCGCCAACAACGGCATCCTGTTCGCCGAAGCCGCGCAGAAAGGCGCGCACTTCGTCGAGCTGGCCTGCCAGCGCGGCATCCCGCTGCTGTTCCTGCAGAACATCACCGGCTTCATGGTCGGCCAGAAGTACGAGGCCGGCGGCATCGCCAAGCACGGCGCCAAGCTGGTCACCGCGGTGGCCTGCGCCAAGGTGCCGAAGTTCACCGTGATCATCGGCGGCAGCTTCGGCGCCGGCAACTACGGCATGTGCGGGCGCGCCTACGACCCGCGCTTCCTGTGGATGTGGCCGAACGCGCGGATCGGCGTGATGGGCGCCGCCCAGGCCGCCGGCGTGCTGGTCCAGGTCAAGCGCGAGCAGGTCGAGCGCAGCGGGCAGGTGTTCTCCGCCGCCGAGGAGGAAGCGATCCGCCAGCCGATCCTCGAGCAGTACGAGCGCCAGGGCCATCCCTACTACTCCAGCGCGCGGCTGTGGGATGACGGCGTGATCGACCCGGCGCAGACTCGGGAAGTCCTGGCGCTGGCGCTGTCCGCCAGCCTCAACGCCCCGATCGAGCCGACGCCGTTCGGCGTGTTCCGGATGTAAGGGGCCATGAGCATGAGCTACCAGGAAATCCAACTCGAACGCGACGCCCGCGGCGTCGCCACCCTCTGGCTGAACCGTCCGGACAAGAACAACGCCTTCAACGCCGCGGTGATCCGCGAGCTGAACGCCGCGCTGGCCGAGGTGCAGGCCGACCCGGCGATCCGCTTCCTCGTCCTGCGCGGGCGCGGCAAGCACTTCTCCGCCGGCGCCGACCTGGCCTGGATGCAGCAGTCGGCCAAGCTCGACTACGCCGCCAACCAGGCCGACGCCCACGAACTGGGCGAGCTGATGCACCGCCTGTATCACCTGCCGCAACCGACCCTGGCCGTGGTGCGGGGCGCGGCCTTCGGCGGCGCCCTCGGCCTGATCGCCTGCTGCGACATGGCCATCGGCGCCAGCGACGCGCTGTTCTGCCTGTCGGAAGTGCGCATCGGCCTGGCCCCGGCGGTGATCAGCCCGTTCGTGGTCAAGGCCATCGGCGAGCGCGCCACCCGCCGCTACGCCCTCACCGCCGAACGCTTCACCGGGGCCCGCGCCCGCGAGCTGGGCCTGCTCGCCGAGCACTACCCGGCCAGCGAGCTGGATGCGGCGCTCGAGCAGTGGGTCGCCAACCTGCTGCTGAACAGCCCGCAGGCGCTCAAGGCGACCAAGCACCTGCTGGTCGAGGTCGGCCCCGGCCAGCTCGACGACCAACTGCGCGAGTTCACCGAACAGGTCATCGCCACCCTGCGCACCAGCCCCGAAGGGCAGGAAGGGCTCAACGCCTTCCTCGAGAAACGTACCCCCGCCTGGCAGGAGAGCCGCTCATGATCCGTCACATCGACACCCTGCTGGTCGCCAACCGCGGCGAGATCGCCTGCCGGGTGATGCGCACCGCCAAGGCCCTGGGCCTGACCACCGTAGCCGTGCACAGCGCCATCGACCGCGATGCCCGCCACGCCCGCGAGGCCGACCTGCGCGTCGACCTCGGCGGCGCCAAGCCGGCCGACAGCTACCTGCGGGTCGACCAGCTGATCGCCGCCGCCAAGGCCAGCGGCGCCCAGGCCATCCACCCCGGCTACGGCTTCCTCTCCGAGAACGCCGGCTTCGCCCGCGCCATCGAGGCCGCCGGGCTGATCTTCCTCGGTCCGCCGGCCAGCGCCATCGACGCCATGGGCAGCAAGTCGGCGGCCAAGGCGCTGATGGAAACCGCCGGCGTGCCGCTGGTGCCCGGCTACCACGGCGAGGCCCAGGACTACGAGACCTTCCGCACCGCCGCCGAGCTGATCGGCTACCCGGTGCTGCTCAAGGCTGCCGCCGGCGGTGGCGGCAAGGGCATGAAGGTGGTCGAGCGCGAGAGCGAGCTGGCCGAGGCGCTGGCCTCGGCGCAGCGCGAGGCCCAAGCGGCCTTCGGCGACTCGCGCATGCTGGTGGAAAAGTACGTGCTCAAGCCGCGCCACGTGGAGATCCAGGTGTTCGCCGACCAGCACGGCAACTGCCTGTACCTCAACGAGCGCGACTGCTCGATCCAGCGCCGCCACCAGAAGGTGGTCGAGGAAGCCCCGGCCCCCGGCCTGTCGCCGGCGCTGCGCCGCGCCATGGGCGAGGCGGCGGTGAAGGCAGCCAAGGCCATCGGCTACGTCGGCGCCGGCACCGTGGAATTCCTCCTCGACGCGCGCGGCGAGTTCTTCTTCATGGAGATGAACACCCGCCTGCAGGTCGAGCACCCGGTCACCGAGGCGATCACCGGCCTCGACCTGGTCGCCTGGCAGATCCGCGTCGCCCGCGGCGAAGCCCTGCCGATCACCCAGGAGCAGGTGCCGCTCAACGGCCACGCCATCGAGGTGCGCCTGTACGCCGAGGACCCGGACCACGACTTCCTGCCCGCCACCGGCACCCTGGCGCTGTACCGCGAGCCGGCCGCCGGGCCGGGCCGCCGGGTCGACAGCGGGGTGGCCGAGGGCGACAGCGTGTCGCCGTTCTACGACCCGATGCTCGGCAAGCTGATCGCCTGGGGCGAGAACCGCGAGGAGGCGCGCCAGCGCCTGCTGAGCATGCTCGCCGAGACCGCCGTCGGCGGGGTGAAGACCAACCTGGCCTTCCTGCGCCGCGTGCTGGCCCACCCGGCGTTCGCCAGCGCCGAGCTGGACACCGGCTTCATCCCGCGCCACCAGGCGCAGCTGCTGCCGCCGGTCGGCGAGCTGCCGGAGAGCTTCTGGCAGCTCGCCGCCAGCGCCTGGGTGCAGAGCGAGGCCGCGCGGGTGCGCGGCGACGACCGGCACTCGCCGTGGAGCGCCGCCGCCGGCTGGCGCGCCGGCCTGCCCAGCGAGACCGACCTGGCCCTGCGCTGCGGCGACGCCCAGCAGGTGGTGCGCCTGCGTCCGGCCAGCGCGCCGAAGGCCCGCCTCGACGGCGAGCAACTGGTGGTCGAGACCGACGGCCTGCGCCGCCAGTACCCGGCCATCCGCCGCGGCGCCAGCCTGTACCTGGGCTGGGCCGGCGAACTGCACGAGGTGCAGGCGGTCGACCCGATCGCCGAGGCCGAGGCCAGCCACCAGGCCCACGGCGGCCTGACCGCGCCGATGAACGGCAGCATCGTCCGCGTGCTGGTGGAAGCCGGCCAGCACGTCGAGGCCGGCACCGCGCTGGTGGTGCTGGAAGCGATGAAGATGGAGCACAGCATCCGCGCGCCGCAGGCCGGAGTGGTCAAGGGCCTGTACTGCAGCGAGGGCGAGATGGTCAGCGAAGGCACCGCGCTGGTGGAACTAGAAGAGGCCTGAGGCTGGTAGGGTGGAAAACTCGCGTAGCGATTTTCCACCATTGCCCCGCAGCGGTGGACAAGGCTGCGCCGTTGTCCACCCTACGCGGCGCCGAGCAGCCGTAGGGTGGAAAACTCGCGCAGCGATTTTCCACCATGACCGTCACCGCACCGCCGACACGGAAACCGAACCATGAAGACAACCATTGCCCTGCCCCAGCACGTCCGCCTGGTCGAAGTCGGCCCGCGCGACGGCCTGCAGAACGAGAAAAACCCGATCAGCGTGGCCGACAAGGTGCGCCTGGTCGACGACCTCACCGCCGCCGGCCTGGAATACATCGAGGTCGGCAGCTTCGTCTCGCCCAAGTGGGTGCCACAGATGGCCGGCTCCAGCGAGGTGTTCGCGCAGATCCAGCGCCAGCCCGGCGTCACCTACGCCGCGCTGACCCCCAACCTGCAGGGCTTCGAGGCGGCGATGGCCGCCGGGGTCAAGGAGGTGGCGGTGTTCGCCGCCGCCTCGGAATCCTTCTCGCAGAAGAACATCAACTGCTCGATCGCCGAGAGCCTGCAACGCTTCGTGCCGCTGATGGACGCCGCCCGCGAGCAGGGCCTGCGCGTGCGCGGCTACGTGTCCTGCGTGCTCGGCTGCCCCTACGAGGGCGAGGTGGCGCCGCAGCAGGTCGCCGCGGTGGCCCGCGAGCTGTTCGACATGGGCTGCTACGAGGTGTCGCTGGGCGACACCATCGGCACCGGCACCGCCGGCAAGACCCGCAGCCTGTTCGAGGTGGTCGGCCGCGACATCCCCCGCGACAAGCTGGCCGGCCACTTCCACGACACCTACGGCCAGGCGCTGGCGAACATCTATGCCAGCCTGCTGGAGGGCATCCACGTGTTCGACAGCTCGGTCGCCGGCCTCGGCGGCTGCCCCTACGCCAAGGGCGCCAGCGGCAACGTGGCCAGCGAGGACGTGCTGTACCTGCTCGACGGCCTGGGCATCCACACCGGCATCGAGCTGGAAGCACTGATCGCCGCCGGCGAGCGCATCTGCCAGGTGCTCGGCCGCGACAACGGCTCGCGGGTGGCCCGCGCGCGGCGCGGCTAAAGCAGGGCGGTGGACAACGCTGCGCGGTTTTCCACCCTACCGCCACGCCATCCGTAGGGTGGAAAACGACCGCAGGTCTTTTCCACCACAAGTGACAGCCAACCAGAACAACAAGAGAGGCACCCCGATGAACAAGCTCTACCCCAGCGCCCACGCCGCCCTCGACGGGCTGGTGGCGGACGGCATGACCCTCGCGGTCGGCGGCTTCGGCCTGTGCGGCATCCCCGAGGCGCTGATCGCCGCCCTGCGCGACTCCGGCAAGAAGAACCTCACCGCGATCAGCAACAACGCCGGCGTCGACGGTTTCGGCCTCGGCCAGCTGCTGGCCACCCGGCAGATCCGCAAGATGATTTCCTCCTACGTCGGCGAGAACAAGGAATTCGAACGCCAGTACCTGGCCGGCGAGCTGGAGCTGGAATTCACCCCGCAGGGCACCCTGGCCGAGAAGCTGCGCGCCGGCGGCGCCGGCATCCCGGCGTTCTTCACCAAGACCGGCTACGGCACCCAGGTCGCCGAGGGCAAGGAA
>DASQBU010000222.1:0-2780 GCA_035635035.1 Pseudomonas sp. | reverse complement strand
ACTTGCCGAAAGTGCCGTACATCCTCACGCCCATCTGGGTGTAGGTGAAGGCGACCTGGCTGGCGGCTTCGTTCGCCCGCAGGTATTCGACGGCCTGGGCGCTGCTCATGGCGTCGAGCGTGAGGGCGACCGCCAGGATGGTGGAACGCAGGCGGCGACGCTTCATGGCACCCTCCGGTCGGCGGCGGATTTCGCCGGCAGCATGCGGGTGAGCACGTCGTCACGGTCGAGGTAGTGGTGCTTCAGGGCGGCGCCGGCGTGAACGATCACCAGGCCGAGCAGTGCGTAGTTGAGCAGCTCGTGCAGCTCCCTCAGCCGGTTGCCCAGCGTGGCATCCTTGGGGAGCAGGTCCGGCAGCGGCAGGACCCCGAACCACACGGTCTGGAAGCCTTTCGCCGAACTCATCAGCCAGCCACTGAGCGGAATCGCCAGCATCAGGGCGTACAGCAGCCCGTGCATGGCATGGGCGGCGAGTCGCAGCGCCGGCGCTATCGTCGTCGGCAGCGGTGGGGCGGGATGGCTCAGGCGCCAGGCGAGCCGTACCAGTCCGAGGAAGAACAGGCTCACGCCGGCCCACTTGTGCCACGAGAACAGCTTCAGCTTGGTGGGCGACAGCGGCAGGTCGGGCATGTAGAGGCCCAGCGCGAAGGTGCCGAGCAGACCCAGGGCCATCAGCCAGTGCAGGAATATCGCCGTACGGGTGTAGCGAGGACTCATGAGCGCTCCGCCTCCACCGCTGGGAGTGGGCGGGCGGCCCTCTCAGCGTCTGCTCGTCCGGGGATCAGCCGGACCGCGTGTCGATCATGCCCGGTAGGTGGCAAGCGTCCTGGCTGGGGCTGCCGGACCTGTGGCTAGAGCATCAGCATAGATGAATTGGCTGCCGGCCGGGCCCAGGGCTTGGGCGTGCCAGGCAGCTGGAGCATCAGGCGTTGGCGGGGGCGTCGCGCGGCGTGTCGAGCAGTTCGTCCAGGGCATCCGGCTGGCTCTTGAAGGCCTTGGCGAACACCTCGCGGTGCCGGGCCAGGTAGATGCCGAGTTCCTCGGCCTGCCGCTCGTCCAGGGCCGGTTGCGCCTGTTGCAGCACGGCGGCCAGCTTCTCGGCCAGTTCGAGCATCCGGTCGTGACGATCTGCTTCGGCCTTATCCATGAACAAACGCTCCAAGTCCCGGCTGCTGCGGTAAACCACTTCGACGGCCATGTGCCACCTCATCTGTCAGCATGCGGCTGATTGACTGTTTTTTTGTACAGTAATTTTGGGGCGATTATAGGCGCTCAGTCGGAGTCTGGATAGGGCGTGGGTTGCTTGGCGGCATGGTCGCTGGCGGGCGTTCGGGCGATACTAGCGGGAATTACCCCAGCCGGTACGCGCTACAAGGAGTCCCCGCGTCATGAACGAAGTCCAAGCCGAGCTCGACATGCAGATGATGCGCGCCGCCGCTGCCGAGGCGGCGACCGTGCTGCGCACGCTCGGCAACCCGGATCGCCTACTGCTGCTGTGCCAGCTGAGCCAGGGCGAGCGCTCGGTCGGCGAGCTGGAGGAGCTGCTCGGCCTGCGCCAGCCGAGCCTGTCACAGCAACTGGCGGTGTTGCGCGCCGAGGGGCTGGTGCAGACGCGGCGTGACGGCAAGCGCATGTTCTATTCGATCGCCGAGCCGAAGCTGCTGGTGCTGCTCGGCACCCTGTACCAGCTGTACTGCCCGGACCCCGAAGCGGTATAGAACCAGAATGAATCAAAGTATTAGTTAATATTATAATTGCACATTATGTATTTTGTTTAAGATTGCCCCCGTTCACGGATGCCGCTGGCAGCCGACAGTTTTCCGGGGGGAATCCACATGTCGCTCAACAAGTCGCTGTTCGCCGCGCTGCTGGCTGCCGGCACCGCCGCCAGTCCGCTGGCGTTCGCCACCAACGGTTATTTCGCCCACGGCTACGGGGTCAAGTCGCTGGGCATGGCCGGCGTGGGCTACGCCCTGCCGCAGGATGGCCTGGCCGCCGCCACCAACCCGGCCGGCACCGCGCTGGTGGGCAACCGCCTGGATCTGGGCGTCACCTACTTCCGCCCCGACCGCAGCGTGAACATTCATGATGCCGGTGCGCTGGGCGCCAATGGCCACTACGACGGCAACGACACCCAGGCCTTCCTGATTCCCGAGTTCGGCTATACCCGCCAGCTCAACGACCAGATCGGCATCGGCCTGGCGGTGTACGGCAACGGCGGCATGAACACCGACTACGGGAGCAGCCCGTTTGCCGCCTATGGCAGCCACGGCAGCGCCGGCGTCGACCTGACCCAGATCTTCGTCACCCCGTCGCTGGCCTGGCGCATCACCGAGCGGCAGACCGTCGGCATCGGCATCAACTACGCCTACCAGATCTTCGAGGCGCGTGGCATCGATGGCTTCGCCCAGATGTCCGAGTCGCCGAACCACGTCTCCAACAAGGGCCACGACAACTCCAGCGGCTGGGGCCTGCGCCTGGGCTGGAGCGGCCAGATCACCGACAGTCTGACCCTCGGCGCGGCCTGGTCGTCGAAGATCAAGACCGGTCGCTTCGACAGCTACGATGGGTTGTTCGCCGACCAGGGCAGCTTCGACATTCCGGAGAACTACGGCGTCGGCCTGGCCTGGCGCGCCACCGACCGCCTGACCCTGGCGGCGGACGTGCAGGAGATCAAGTACAGCGACGTGCGCTCGATCTCCAACTCGGTGAACCAGCTGTTCAGCGGCCATCCGCTGGGCTCCGATGACGGCCCCAACTTCGGCTGGGAAGACATCCGC
>DASQBU010000221.1:0-6693 GCA_035635035.1 Pseudomonas sp. | reverse complement strand
ACAACCCGGCGGTCAATGCGATGGTGACCCTGGACCGCCCCGGCGCCTTGGTGGCGGCGCAGGCGGCGGACCGGGCGCAGGCGCAAGGCCAGCCGTTGCCGCCCCTGCATGGCGTGCCACTGACCGTCAAGGATGCCTTTGAAACCCGCGGCCTGCGTACTACCAGCAGCCATCCGCCGTTGGCAGGACATGTGCCCGCGCGTGATGCCACCGCGGTGGCGCGTCTCCGGTCGGCCGGTTGCGTGCTGCTGGGCAAGACCAATCTGCCCGAGCTGGCCGGCGATCCACAGTGCTGGAGTCCGCTGTTCGGCACTACCCGCAACCCCTGGGATCTGGCGCGTACCTCGGGAGGCAGCTCCGGCGGCAGTGCGGTGGCGGTCGCCATGGGCTTTTCCGCTCTCGATTTGGGCAGCGACATCGGCGGTTCGATCCGCATCCCGGCTGCCTATTGCGGGGTGGCCGGCCTCAAGGCCACCGAGAACCGGATTCCGCGCACCGGGCACATTCCTCATCTGCCCGGTGGCAGCCGCAGCGTGCGCCACCTGCTGTCGTTTGGCGTGCTGGCTCGCCACGTCGAGGATCTGAGCCTGGGGCTGGAGGTGTTGGCCGGGGCGGACGGCCTGGATACCGAGGTGCCGCCGGTTGCGGTCCGGCCGGTCGAGGTCGAGCGGGGACGGCCCCTGCGCATCGCCTGGTGGGACGATTTTGCCGGCCTGCCGATTTGCTCACGAACACGCCGCGCCCTGGCCATGACGGTCGAGCGCCTGCGGGCGGCGGGGATGGTCGTCGAGCGCTGCCGGCCGTCGGGCTTCGAGGTCGAAGGGGCCTGGCAGGCCTACGGGCATATCGCCGGCGCCGAGATCGGCCTGGGTATGCCGGCGCTGGAGCGCTGCCTGCTGCATGCCTTGGGGCGTTTCCTGCCGCGCGGGCAACTGCTGACCCGCAGCATGGCGCAGGGCATGGCGTTCCATGGGGCACGCTACAGCGCCGCGCTGAACCGGCGCGACCAACTGATCGGTGAGCTGGAGGACTTCCTGGGCCAGTGGGACGTCTGGCTGTGCCCAGTGGCGACCACCGTGGCTTACCCGCATCAGCCGCTCGGCAGATTCCGCAAGCCGCCGACCATCCTGGTCGACGCACACCCGCTTGCCTATTTCGAGGCCACTGTTGGCATGACGGTACCTTTTTCGCTGACCGGCAGTCCGGTGGTGTGCATGCCGGCGGGCGTGGTCGACGGCTTGCCGGTGGGCCTGCAGTGGGTCGGCAGACGCTGGCGGGACGAGGAGTTGTTGGCCGTCTGCGCTGTGGCCGAGCGGGTGCTGGGTGGTTATCGGTCGCCGCCGTTGCTGGCGCGGGACTGACGGCGCGACCGGCTGGCGACGCTTGGCGGGGCAGCCCGGCTCAGTCTTGTCGGGTAGAAGACTCGCGCAGCGATCTTCTACCGTTAGCCCCGGTTCAGCCGTCCGCCAGGTAATCGCTGCGCGACTTGCCTACCCTGCGCCGCCACGGCCAGGGTGGCCCGCGTCAGCGCCCGCCCAGCTTGCCGAGCACGCCGCGCAGGGTCTCCTGCAGGTCGGCGGGCATCACCACCACCTTGGCGTTGTTGCTCTCGCCGAGCTTCTCCAGCGAGGCGATGTACTTCTCGCCGAGCAGGTACATCATCGGCCCGCTTTCGCTGCCGATGGCCGTGGACACCCGGCGGATCGCCTCGGCCGAGGCTTCGGCGAGCATCACCTGGGCGTTGGCGTCGCGCTTGGCCGATTCCAGGCGCGCCTCGGCCTCGAGGATGGCGGCCTGCTTGGCGCCCTCGGCCTTGGTCACCGCGGCCTTGCGCTCGCGCTCGGCGGCGGCCTGCATCTCCATGGCGCGCTGCATCGACTCCGAGGGCTTGATGTCCTGGATCTCCACCGACTTGACGGTCAGGCCCCAGTCCACCGCCTCGTCGGCGATGCTCTCGCGCAGGCGTGCCTTGATCTTGTCGCGTGAGGACAGCGCCTCGTCCAGCTCCATCTCGCCGACGATCGAGCGCAGGGTGGTCATGATCAGGTTGCGGATCGCCTCGGCGAAGTCGGTGACGCCGTAGACCGCCTTGACCGGGTCGGTGACCTTGATGAAGGCGATGGCGTTGGTGAGGATCACCGCGTTATCGCGGGTGATCACTTCCTGTTCCTGCACGTCGAGGATGATGTCCTTGGTCACCAGCTTGTAGGCGACGTTGTCCAGGTAGGGGATGAGGATGTTCAGCCCCGGGCGCAGGGTGCTGTGGTACTTGCCGAGGCGCTCGACGACCCATTCCTCGCCCTGGGAAACCAGGCGTACGCCCTTGGCGATGGTGATGACGACGAACACCAGCAGGGCGATGGTGATGGACAATCCTGCACTCATGGTTTGCTCTCCTTGTAATGGGCTGGCTCGCGGAGCCGGTCCGCCCGCGGTCGGGACGGTTGAACGAACGTGCTGGGGGTTCAGGCGCGGGCCACCTTGAGATAGCTGCCCTCGATGGAAACCACCTTGACCCGCTCGCCGGCGGGGATCGCCGTCTCGGCCAGGCAGGCCCACTCCTCGGCGCCGAGGATCGGCCGCTGGAAGCGCACCTTGCCGTGCTCGAAGGGGGCGACGGCGCCGACCAGCAGGCCGACTTCGCCGATCACCTCGCCGCTGGCGGTGCCGATCAGGGTCTTGTGCCGGTTGGGGCGGAACACGCGGAACCACAGGACGACCATCGCCAGCGAGGCGACGATCCACAGCAGCAGCTGCGCGGTGAGCGACAGTTCGCCGGCCAGCAGCAGGACGCCGGCCACCAGCAGGGCGCCGAGGCCGAACCAGATCACGAAGAACGAGGGGATCGCCAGCTCCAGCAGGATCAGGACGATGCCGCCGATCGCCCAGTGCCACCATTCGATTGTCATTGTGCCTCCCTTGGCCTTGGCCGCCCCGTGGCCGGGGCGGTCTGGAGCAAGGTTATCGCACAATCGCGCTACTCACCGCGAGGCAGTGCAAGGCTCAGAGCCTGTTCACGATCTGCTGCGCGTCGGCCATGCGGCGTTGAAATCGGTTTCGGAATGCTCATTTACCTCTCGTAAACTCCGCTTCCTCAACCGATTTCGCCTTGCCTGGCTCTAGCTCGCGAGATCGTGAACAGGCTCTCAGGGATAGCCGAGCACCGTCCGCAGCCGTTCCTGGTGGGCGGCGACCCACTGGCGGTCGATGGCACCCCAGTCGCGGATCACGTAGTGCCCGGCGTTGTGGCGCTCGCCGGCGTCCTGCTGGAACACGCAGTCGATGTCCAGCTCGGCCAGCGCCGCCAGGGTGTCCTGGGCGGTGCGCCGCGGCATGCCGGTGGCGGCCATCAGCTCGGGGACGCTGGTGGCGTTGCCGCTGTCGATCAGCCAGGCCACGTACAGGCGGCGGTAGAAGCTGGTGCGGGTCTTGCTCGGGCCCATGGCGGTTTCCGTTCAGCTCAGTGCGTGGAGGGCGATGTAGGTGGCGGCGCCGCCGAGGTAGCCGAGCAGGGCCAGGCCGCTGATGCGCTTGAGGTACCAGAGGAAGTCGATGCGCTCCATGCCCATCGCCGCCACCCCGGCCGCCGAACCGATGATCAGGCAGCTGCCGCCGGTGCCGGCGCAGTAGGCGAGCATCTCCCAGAAGGTGCCGTCGGTGACGAAGTGCTGCAGCCAGCTGGTGTCGCCCGCGGCCGCGGCGGCCGGAGTGACCAGCGGGTACATCTTCATCGCGCCGGCCACCAGCGGCACGTTGTCGACCACCGCGGAGAGTAGGCCGATGGCGATGTTGATGGCGTAGACGTTGCCCAGCTGCTCCTTGAGCAGGCCGGCGACCTGGGTCAGGTGGCCGGCGGTGGCCAGGCTGGACACCGCCAGCAGGATGCCGAGGAAGAACAGGATGCTCGGGGTGTCGATGCGGCGCAGCACGCCGACCACCGATAGCGGGTGCTTGTCCTCGTCGTTCTTGCCGCGGTGGATCACCTCGGTGGTGGCCCACAGCACGGCGAGGCCGAACAGGATGCCCATGTACGGCGGCAGGTGGGTGAGGGTCTTGAACACCGGGGTGAACAGCAGCGAGCCGAGGCCGAGGGCGAGGACCAGGCCGCGCTCGAAGGGCGTGGTCGGGTTGCGGCGGCCTTCGGAGGGGTGGATGGTTTTTTGCGGCCGCTCGGTCTCGCCGCGCAGGACGAAGCTGAGGACGACCAGCGGTACCAGCAGGCAGACCAGGCTGGGCAGGAACAGCTGGCCGATGATGCCGGCGGTGCTGATCTGGGTGCCGATCCACAGCATGGTGGTGGTCACGTCGCCGATCGGCGACCAGGCGCCGCCGGCGTTGGCGGCGATCACCACCACGCCGGCGTAGAACCAGCGCTCGCGCTGCTCGCCGACCAGCTTGCGCAGCAGGGAGATCATCACGATGGTGGTGGTCAGGTTGTCGAGGGCCGCCGACAGGAAGAATGTAATGAAGCCGACAATCCACAGCAGCTTGACCCGGTGGCGGGTGCCGATGCGGTCGGTGATGACCCGGAAGCCTTCGTGGGCGTCGACCAGCTCGACGATGGTCATCGCGCCGAGCAGGAAGAACAGGATTTCCGAGATCTCGCCCAGGTGGTGACGCAGTTCCTCGATGGCGCCGTGACCGGCTTCCTGCGCGGCGGCCGGCAGGAGGCTGCCTTCGCCCAGCGCCAGCAGGGTCCAGCACAGCACGGCGGTGAGGATGGCCGAGGCGGCCTTGTCGATGCGCAGCGGGTGTTCGAGGGCGATGCACAGGTAACCAACGACGAAGATCAGGGCTATCCAGGCGTACATGGGGTGGCTTCCGGGCTGTGAGTGGAGGGGCTGGGGCGTCCCGACAGGGCGTCGAGCATGCCTCAGGGCATCGCTCCTGCAAAGAGGATGCCGGCATGGCGGGCAACAAAAAGGCCCGCTCCTGGCGGGGCGGGCCTTGGGTCGGAACGCGGCGGTTTAGAGCGCGGCGATCTTGCCGCGCTGCTCGGCCAGCTTGGCCAGCGCCTGCTCGGCCTCGGCCAGCTTGGCGCGCTCCTTGTCGAGCACCTCGGCCGGCGCCTTGGCGACGAAGCCCTCGTTGGCCAGCTTGCCGCCGACGCGCTTGACCTCGCCTTCCAGGCGCGCCAGCTCCTTGTCCAGGCGCGCCAGCTCGGCGTCCTTGTCGATCAGCCCGGCCATCGGCACCAGCACCTGCATGTCGCCGACCAGCGCGGTGGCGGCCAGCGGCGCTTCCTCGGAGGCTTGCAGCACGCGCACCGACTCCAGCTTGGCCAGCTTGGCCAGCAGCGGCTCGAAGGCGGCCAGGCGGCGCTGGTCCTCGGCACCGGCGTTGGCCAGCACCACGTCGATGCGCTTGGCCATGGAGATCTTCATCTCGCCGCGGATCTGCCGCACGCCGAGCATGAAGTCCTTGACCCAGGCGATGTCGGCTTCGGCGCCGGCGTCGAGGCGCGCCTCATTGGCCACCGGCCACGGCTGCAGCATCAGGGTCGGGCCCTCCTTGCCGGCCAGGCCCTTGATGCGCTGCCAGATTTCCTCGGTGATGAACGGCATGAACGGGTGGGCCAGGCGCAGGATGACCTCCAGCACGCGCACCAGGGTGCGGCGGGTGCCGCGCTGGCGTTCGGCGCTGGCGGTTTCGTCCCACAGCACCGGCTTGACCAGTTCCAGGTACCAGGCGCAGTACTCGTCCCAGATGAACTCGTAGAGCGCCTGGGCGGCGAGGTCGAAGCGGAACTGGTCGAGGTGGCGGGTGACGTCCTGCTCGCAGCGCTGCAGGGCGGAGATGATCCAGCGGTCCACCGCGGACAGCTCGACCGGCTCGTCGTTGACGCCGCAGTCCTGGCCGTCGGTGTTCTCCAGCACGAAGTTGGTGGCGTTCCACAGCTTGTTGCAGAAGTTGCGGTAGCCCTCGACGCGGCCCATGTCGAACTTGATGTCGCGGCCGGTGGAGGCCAGCGAGCAGAAGGTGAAGCGCAGCGCGTCGGTACCGTAGCTGGCGATGCCCTCGGGGAACTCGGCGCGGGTCTGCTTGGCGATCTTCTCGGCCAGCTTGGGCTGCATCATGCCGCTGGTGCGCTTGGCCACCAGGGTTTCCAGGTCGATGCCGTCGACGATGTCCAGCGGGTCGAGCACGTTGCCCTTGGACTTGGACATCTTGTGGCCCTGGCTGTCGCGCACCAGGCCGTGGACGTAGACGGTCTTGAACGGGATCTGCCCGGTCAGGTGCAGGCTCATCATGATCATCCGGGCGACCCAGAAGAAGATGATGTCGAAGCCGGTGACCAGCACGTCGGTGGGGTGGAAGGTCTTCAGGAACTCGGTCTGTTCCGGCCAGCCGAGGGTCGAGAAGGTCCACAGGCCCGAGCTGAACCAGGTGTCCAGCACGTCGTCGTCCTGGCGCAGGGCGATCTCGCCGAGATTGTGCTTGGCGCGCACCTCGGCCTCGTCGCGGCCGACGTAGACGTTGCCGGCCTCGTCGTACCAGGCCGGGATGCGGTGGCCCCACCACAGCTGGCGGCTGATGCACCAGTCCTGGATGTCGCGCATCCAGGAGAAGTACATGTTCTCGTACTGCTTGGGCACGAACTGGATGGAGCCGTCCTCCACCGCGGCGATGGCCTTCTCGGCCAGCGGCTTGGTGGAGACGTACCACTGGTCGGTCAGCCACGGCTCGATCACC
>DASQBU010000220.1:0-4261 GCA_035635035.1 Pseudomonas sp. | reverse complement strand
CGGCACCTTCCTGGTGCCGCGCAGCGACTACCGCATCGAGAAGAACTGGGACGTGCTCGGCCTGCGCGGCACCGGCAGCCACGACATCGTGATCGAGGACGCCTTCGTCCCCGCCCATCGCGTGCAGCGCACCAACAATTCCAGCCTGGCGGCCACCCCGGGGCGCGAGGTCAACACCAACCCGATCTACGCGCTGCCCTTCGCCCAGGTGTTCACCCGCGCGGTGTCCAGCTCGTGCCTCGGCGCCCTGCAGGGCGCGATCAACGAGTTCAGCGACAACGCGAAGAAACACATCGGCAAGCACGGCGCCAAGACCGCCGAGGACCCGGTGGCGCAGAGCGCGGTGGCCGAGGCGATCATGACCGTGGACGCCCTCAAGCTGGTCCTCGAGCGCAACTTCGCCCACATGCTGGCGCTGGCCGAGCAGGGCGAGATCCCCGATACCGAGACCCGCCTGCTGTACCGCTACCAGTCCGCCTACGTCACCAACATCTGCGCCGAACGGGTCAGCGACCTGCTGCGCTCGATGGCCGCCTCCGGCCTGTACAACACCAACCCGGTGGCGCGCACCTTCCGCGACCTGCACCAGGCGCGCGGGCACATCTCCAACAACGTGGCCGCCTACGGGCGCAGCTACGGCGCGGTGCAGCTCGGCCTGCCCAACCCCGATCCCTACGTCTGAACACCCAGCGACCACGGCACAGGACACGACAACAATGACAACACAGGTTCGGCCTCAATCCGTTTACGACGTGATCGTCGTCGGCTCCGGCGCGGGCGCCATGTCGGCGGCGGTGGTCGCCGCCGACCAGGGCCTCTCGGTGCTGGTCGTCGAGAAGAGCGACAAGTACGGCGGCACCTCGGCGATCTCCGGCGGCGGCATCTGGATCCCCAACAACCACTACTTCGCCGACAAGGGCGGCGAGGACAGCTACGACAAGGCATTCACCTACCTGAAGGCCTCGGCCAACGGCCTGGTCGACGAGGAACGCCTGCGCGCCTACCTCGAGTACGCGCCGCGGATGATCCACTACCTCGAGACGCGCAGCCGGGTGCGCTACGCGGTGGCCGAGAGGTATCCGGACTACTACCAGCACCTGCCCGGCTCGCTGCCCGGCGGGCGCAGCCTGGACCCCGAGCTGTTCGACACCAGCCTGCTCGGCGACGAGCTGAAGAACATGCGCAAGCCGTCGCCGACCACCCTGCTGATGGGGCGTATCGCCTGGACCGCGCGCCACGCGCACAAGGCCATGGCCCGCGAGTTCGGCTGGCGGCTGATGATTCTCGGCCTGATGCTGCGCTACAAGCTCGACTTCAAGTGGCGGCGCAAGACCAAGGACGACCGCCGCGCCGCCCTCGGCGCGGCGCTGATCGGCTCGCTGCGCCGCTCGCTGATGGACCGCAACGTGCCGCTGTGGCTGAACACCGACTTCCGCGAGCTGGTGGTGCAGGACGGCCGGGTGACCGGCATCCAGGTGCTGCGCGACGGCCAGCCGATGACCCTGCAAGCGCGTCGCGGGGTGATCTTCGGCAGCGGCGGCTTCGAGCAGAACCAGGCGCTGCGCGAGAAGTACCTGCCGCAGCCGACCCGCGCCGGCTGGAGCGCCACGCCGCCGGGCAACAACACCGGCGCCGCGCTGGAGGCCGCCCAGGCCATCGGCGCGGCCACCGACCTGCTCGACTGGGCCTGGTGGGCGCCGACCATCCACGTCCCCGGCGAGGAGAAGCCGCGCGGCATCTTCGCCGAACGCGCCTTCCCCGGCGCCATCGTGGTCAACGGCCACGGCAAGCGCTTCGTCAACGAGGCAGCGCCGTACCTGGAGTTCGTCGACGCCATGTACCGCGAGCACCAGAAGGACGGCAAGAGCATCCCGGCCTGGGTGATCTTCGACGCCCACTACCGCTTCAACTACGCCATGGGCCCGCTGATGCCGGCCCAGGTGATGCCCGACAGCCGCCTGCGCAAGGAGTGGCTGAACACCGTGTACTGGAAGGCCGACAGCCTCGACGGGCTGGCCCGGCAGATCGGCGTCGACCCCGCCGGCCTCGCGGCCACCGTCAAGCGCGTCAACGGCTTTGCCAGCAGCGGGGTGGACAGCGACTTCGGCCGCGGCGGCAACGTGTTCGACCGCTACTACGGCGACAGCAACGTCAAGCCCAACCCGTGCCTGGCGCCGCTGGCCAAGGGACCGTTCTACGCCATGCGCCTGGACGCCGGCGACATCGGCACCAAGGGCGGCCTGCTGACCAACGCCAACGCCCAGGTGCTGCACGAGAACGGCCAGCCGATCCCCGGCCTGTACGCCATCGGCAACACCTCCGCCTCGGTGATGGGCCAGAGCTACCCCGGCGCCGGCGGCACCCTCGGCCCGGCGATGACCTTCGGCTACATCGCCGCGCGGCACATCGCGGCCAACGCCTGAGGAGATCCGCCATGCAGCACGATGCGATTTCCACCTGTACCGACATCCAGCTGCCGCTGCAGGTGGCCGACGCCCCCAGCGTGCAGTGGGACGAGCAGTGCGACGTACTGGTGATCGGCTGGGGCGCGGCCGGCGCCTGCGCGGCGCTCGAGGCCCGCGCCCGGGGCGCCGACGTGCTGGTCGCCGACCGCTTCACCGGCGGCGGCGCCAGCGCCAAGAGCGGCGGGGTGGTCTACGCCGGCGGCGGCACCCGCCAGCAGCGCGACGCCGGCTACGCCGACACGCCCGAGGCGATGTTCGACTACCTCCGGCACGAGACCCAGGGCGTGGTGGGCGACGCCACCCTGCGGCGCTTCTGCGAGAGCAGCGTGGCCAACCTGGAGTGGCTGGAGAGCCACGGGGCGCGCTACGCGCACAGCATGCCGCCGGGCGGCGGCAAGACCTCCTATCCGCCGGACGGCTACTTCCTCTACTACTCGGGCAACGAGATGGTGCCCTCGCACCGCGGCGAATGCCCGCCGGCGCCGCGCGGCCACCGCACGGTCGGCAAGGGCCAGTGCGGCGCGGTGCTCTACGGCCACCTGCAGCAGGCCTGCCTGAAGGCCGGGGTGCGGCCGCAAGTGCAGTCCGCCGCGCGCCGCCTGGTGCTGGACGCCCGGGGTCGGGTGATCGGCGCCGAGCTGTGGTGCCTGCCGTCCGGCAGCGCGGCGGCGAAGGAGCACGCCAGACTGGCGGCGCGCGCCGAGCGCCTGCAGAACTTCGCCCCGGCCTACTGCGACAGCCTGCGCCGCAAGCTGGCGCGGATCGAGCAGCAGCACGCCAAACCGCGCCTGGTGCTGGCGCGTAGCGGGGTGATCCTCAGCACCGGCGGCTTCATCTTCAACCGGGCGATGATCGGCGAACACGCGCCCAAGTACCGGCGCAACTTCAAGGTCGGCGCCACCGGCTGCGACGGCAGCGGCCTGCGGCTGGGTCTGACCGCCGGCGCGGCCAGCGACCGCCTGCAGCAGGTCTCGCCGTGGCGCTTCATCAACCCGCCGCTGTGCTGGCCGAAGGGCATCGTGGTCAACAGCGCCGGGCAGCGCTTCGTCAACGAGGAAGTCTACGGCGGCACCCTCGGCTATCCGCTGTGCGAGGAGCAGGGCGGCAAGGCCTGGCTGGTGCTCGACGCCCGCCTGCGCCGTCAGGCCATCAAGCAGGCGCTGTTCGGCGGCTACTGGTGGTTCCAGAGCGTGCCGGCGCTGGCGCTGATGCTGCTCAAGGTGCGCAAGGGCCGCACCGCCCGCGAACTGGCCGCCGCCACCGGCATGCGCGCCGAGCTGCTCGAAGAGTCGCTGCGCGCCTACAACGCCGCCGCGCGCGGCACCGCGCCGGACCCGGTCGGCAAGTCCGAGAGCAGCCGCCAGGTGCTCGACCAGGGGCCGTTCTACGCCTGCGACATCTCGGTGGGCAACCCGGTGTTCCCGCTCGGTGCGCTGACCCTCGGCGGCCTCAAGGTCGACGAGGACAACGGCGCGGTGCTCAACGGCCGGGGGCAGCCGATTGCCGGCCTGTACGCCGCCGGACGCACCGCCATCGGCATTCCCTCGCACCTCTACATCAGCGGCCTGTCGCTGGCCGACTGCGTGTTCTCCGGCCGCCGCGCCGGCGAGTCCGCGGCCAGCGCCGGCCGTACCACCACCCAGACCGCGCCGCTCGGCGCCGTCGGCTGAAACCACCAGGAGACGAACATGACAGGACGGGTACAGGACAAGATCGCCCTGGTCACCGGCGGCGCCAGCGGCATCGGCCGCGCCATCGTGCAGGCGCTGGTGGGCGAGGGCGCCCGGGTGCTGATC
>DASQBU010000219.1:0-2148 GCA_035635035.1 Pseudomonas sp. | reverse complement strand
CCTTGAGCACATGGGCACCGAGGTCGATGGCGTGCACGTGGGACAGGCCGCCCTTGCGCTTGCCGGTCGGGCTGCGCAGGGCGTCGACGATATAGGCTTCAGCCATGCTTCACTCCTCGAAGGTCTGGCCCGGCGCCAGCGGGGCGCCGTCGGCCAGCACGAAGCTGGCCACGCGGGACTTGTGGAAGGCGCGGTCGCCCCAGGAGGCGTCCAGCGCCCAGGCGCGCTTCATGAACATCTGCAGGTCGACTTCCCAGGTGTAACCCATGGCGCCGTGCACCTGGATGCCGTGGCGGGCCGACAGCCAGGCCGCCTCGGCGCAGGCCAGGCGGGCGTGGGAGACGTGCACCGCGGCATCACGAGCGCCGCTGGCCATGGCGTGGGCGGCGCGATACAGCACCGGCTTGGCGAACTCGATCTTCGTCGCCACGTCGGCCAGGTGATGCTTGACCGCCTGGAAGCTGCCGATGGGCTTGCCGAACTGCTTGCGCTGGGCGACGTAGTCGACCGACAGGTCGAGCATGCGCTGGGCCAGGCCCAGGGCCTGACCGGCCACCGCCAGGGCGCCGCGGTCCAGGGTCTGTGCCCACAGCGCACGACCGGCTTCGCCAGCGGCCACGCGGGTCGCCGAACTGGGTTCCCAGACCACCTGGCTCAGGCGGCGCGAGGCGTCGATGCTCGGGCTGGCGATCACGTCGACCAGTTGGCGCGGCACCAGGTGCACCTCGTCGCCGTGGGCGAGCAGCAGCCGGTCGGCCAGGTGGGCGTCGGCCACCAGCGGGTTGATCGGATGGCCGACGGCGACGCGGATGCTGCCGTCGGCGATCTGCACCAGGGCATCGTCGCGGCCGGCGGTGCCCTCGGGCAGCGCGGACAGCAGCCCGGCGGCCACGTAGGCGGTGTCGGCCAGCGAGTCGGGAATCGCGTAGTAGCCCAGCTCCTGGGTCATCAGCGCCCAGGCCACGTCGTCCATGCCCAGGCCGCCGCAGGCTTCGGGCACCGACAGGGCGGTGAGGCCCTGCTCGGCGATCTTGTTGCGCAGCTCGGGCGAGCGGCCGGCGTCGGTTTCCCAGACGTCGCGCAGCAGCTCGGGGGCCGCCTCGGTCATCAGGAAGCGGCTGATCGCCTCGCGGAAGGCGAGCTGATCGTCGTTGAAGGTGAAGTCCATGGCCCGCTCCTTACTTCGGCAGGCCGAGCATGCGCTCGGCGATGATGTTGCGCTGGATCTCGTTGGTGCCGGCGTAGATCGGCCCGGCCTGGGCGAACAGGAAGCCCTCCAGCCAGCCGTTGGCCTCGCCCTCGCTGCCTTCCAGCAGCTCGCCGCGCGCGCCGAGGATGCGCATGGCGGTCTCGTGCATGCGCAGGTCCAGCTCGGACCAAAAGATCTTGTTGGTGCTCGACTCGGCGCCGATGCGCGCGCCGCGCGCCAGGCGGCCGACCGTGTGGTAGGCGGACAGCGCGTAGGCCTGGGCGTCCATCCACGCCTGCACCACCGCTTCGCCGATGCTCGGGTCGCGGTCGGCGCTTTCCTGGTTGGCGCGGTACAGCTCGACCAGCTTGCGCGCGGTGGCCTGGAAGCGGGCCGGCGAGCGCAGCAGCAAGCCGCGCTCGAAACCGGCGGTGGCCATGGCCACGTGCCAGCCCTGCCCTTCGGCGCCGATGCGGTTGTCCACCGGCACGCGCACGTCGTCGAAGAACACCTCGGCGAAGGCGTCCTTGCCGTTGAGCGCCTTGATCGGGCGGATGGTCACGCCGGGCGTGTCCAGCGGTACCAGCAGGAAGCTCAGGCCGTGGTGGCGGCTGGAGGCCGGGTCGCTGCGGAACAGGCCGAACAGCCAGTCGGCGAAGATCGCACGGGTCGACCAGGTTTTCTGGCCGTTGAGTACGTAGTGGTCACCGTCGCGGATCGCCTTGCTGGTGATCGCCGCCATGTCCGAGCCGGCGTTCGGCTCCGACCAGCCCTGCGCCCACATGTCGGCGCTGGCGGCCATGCGCGGCAGGAAGCGCTTCTTCTGCTCCTCGGTGCCGAACTCCATCAGGGTCGGGCCGAGCAGCAGCTGGCCGTTCTGGTTGACGCGCATCGGCGCGCCGGCGCCGTAGTACTCCTCCTCGAAGATCAGCCATTCGGTGAGGTCGCAGCCGCGCCCG
>DASQBU010000218.1:0-1832 GCA_035635035.1 Pseudomonas sp. | reverse complement strand
AGCAGGCGGCCGTTCTCGGCGTAGGCGAGGGCGGCGAAGAACAGTGTGCCGCCGAGGCGGTCGCTGCGTTCCAGCAGGGTGACGCGGTGGCCGCGCAGCGCGGCGACGCGCGCCGCCTCCATGCCGGCCGGGCCACCGCCGACCACGACCACGTGGCGCGGCGTGGCGGCCGGGACGATGACCAGTTCGGCCGCGTGGCCGGTGCGCGGGTTGACCGCGCACTTGACCCGCTGGTTGATGAAGATCTGGCTGACGCATACGTAGCAGTAGATGCACGGGCGGACGTCCTGCGGGCGGCCGGCGATCAGCTTGTTGGGCAGCTCGGGGTCGGCCAGCAGCTTGCGCGCCATGGCCACGAAGTCGCAGCGACCCTGGGCGATGGCCTGGTCGCCGACCTCGGGCTCGATGCGGCCGACGGCGATCACCGGGATGTCGACTTCCTTGCGGATCGCCGCGGCCCAGTCCAGGTAGCCGGCCGGCTGCTGGACCAGCGGTGCCTCGGTGAAGGCCACGCCCTCGGTGACCGCGGCGTAGGCAGACACGCTGACCGCGTCGGCGCCGGCGTCCGCGGCCATCACCGCCACGGTCTTGGCGTCCTCCAGGGTGATGCCGCCTGGGGTGCGCAGCTCGTAGGCGTCCAGGCGCAGCCACACCGGGAAGTCTTTGCCGACCCGCGCGCGCACTGCGGCCAGCACCTCCATGAGCAGGCGCACGCGGTTCTCCAGCGGGCCGCCGTACTCGTCGTCGCGCTGGTTGTAATAGGCGGAGAGGAAGCCGGCGATGATGTAGTTGTGCGCGGCGTGGATCTCCACGCCGTCGAAACCGGCGCGCTGGGCGCGCTCGGCGGCGGCGGCGAACCACTCGACCAGCTGGGCGATGTCGGCCCGGTCCATCACGCGGATGGCGGCGCCGCCCTCGCGGCGCTTGCTGGAGCTGACGAAGGTGCCCAGCTCCTCGCGGGTCAGCGCCGCCATCATGTTGGTGTTGAGCGCCGGCGGGATCGACGGCACCCAGATCGGCCGGCCCTCGGCCATGTCGCGCACCGCGACCTTGCCGGCGTGCTGCAGCTGCATGGCGATCTTGGCGCCGTGCTTGTGCACCCGGCTGGCCAGCGCGGACAGGCCGGGCAGGAAGTCGTCGGAAGACACGCCGACCTGGTAGGGCTCGGCGGTGCCGTGCGGGTAGGCGACGGAGCACACGCCCATGATCAAGAGGCCGGCGCCGCCGGCGGCGCGCGCCTCGTAGTAGGCCTGGATGCGTTCGCCGCAATGGCCGTCGGCCTCGGCGAAGTTGGAGCCCATCGGCGCCATGACGATGCGGTTGCGCAGCTCGAGCTGGCCGATGCGTCCGGGGGCGAGCAGGTGGTTGAAAGTGGTCATCGATCGATCGTCCCTTGCTGGCGAGCCCGGCGGCGTGGCCGGCCGGGCTCTTCGATGGGTCAGGCTTCGCTGAGGAAGTCCAGGCAGGTGCGGTTGAACAGCTCGGTGTGCTCGACCTGCACCCAGTGGCCGCAGCGGTTGAGCAGCAGGCAGCGCGCCTGCGGCGCCTTGTCGAGCAGCTTGAGCGCGCCGCCGACCGGGTTGAAGCGGTCGACCGTGCCCCAGAAGGCCAGCACCGGGCAGCTCAGCTCGCCGAGGCGCTCGGTCATGTTGGCCACGCGCATGCCGGCGAACAGGCTGCGCGGCTGGGTGGCGGCCACCGCGGCGCGTTCGGCGAGCAGGGTGTCGTCGAGCAGCGTCGGGTCGAACAGCTGCAGGGTCATCACCTGGCGCATTTCCTCGATGCCCATGGGACCGGCGCTGTACACCTCGACCATGCGCTGGATGCCCTCC
>DASQBU010000217.1:0-20315 GCA_035635035.1 Pseudomonas sp. | reverse complement strand
GAACGCTGCGAGAGCAACCGCGTGCACGGCTGCGAGAGCCAGGTGTGGCTGGTCGCCGGCCACGACGGCGAGCGCCTGCACTGCCGCGCCGCCAGCGACGCCCGCCTGCTGCGCGGCCTGCTGGCCCTGCTGCTGCTGCGGGTCAACGGCCTGAGCGCCGCCGAGCTGGCCGAAGTGGATGTCGCCGCCTGGTTCACCCAGCTCGGCCTGTCGCGCCAGCTGTCGCCCTCGCGCAGCAACGGGCTGAACGCCGTGCTGCAGCGGATCCGCGAACTGGCATAGACGACGCAGGCGCAAGGGTGGACAACTCGCGCCAGCGATTGTCCATCAACAGGCGGCGCGCCGAGCCGGTAGAAAACCGCTGCGCGGGTTTTCTACCCTACGCTTGCGAAACGGCCTTGCGTTCCGAAGGGCGCCGCGCGCCGGCCACCAGCTTGTCGACCAGCCGCGCCGCGGCGACCATGCCGAAGGTGGCGGTGACCATCATCACCGCGCCGAAGCCACCGGCGCAGTCCAGCCGCACCCCCTCGCCGACGAAGCCCTTGGCCTGACACACGCTGCCATCCGGCTTGGGATAGCGCAGCTGCTCGGTGGAGAACACGCAGGGCACGCTGTAGGTGCGCCCCGGCGTGCGCGAGAAGTGGTAGTCGCGACGCAGGGTCGAACGCACCTTGGCGGCCAGCGGATCGTTGAAGGTCTTGTTGAGGTCGGCGACCTGGATCTGCGTCGGGTCGACCTGCCCGCCGGCGCCGCCGGTGGTGACGATCTGGATCTTGCGCCGCTTGCACCAGGCGATCAGCGCCGCCTTGGCTGCGACGCTGTCGATGCAGTCGATCACCCCGTCGAACTGCTCGGTGATGTACTCGGCCATGGTTTCGCGGGTGACGAAATCGGCCACCGCATGCACCCGGCACTCCGGGTTGATCGCCCGGATGCGCTCGGCCATCGCCTCGACCTTGGCCCGGCCGATGTTGCCGGCGTGGGCGTGGATCTGCCGGTTGGTATTGGTCACGCACACATCGTCGAGATCGAACAGCGAGATCTCGCCCACCCCGCTGCGCGCCAGCGCCTCGGCCGCCCAGGAACCCACCCCGCCGATGCCGACCACCGCCACATGCGCGGCCGCCAGGCGCTCGAGACCGAGCCGGCCATACAGGCGGGCAATACCGCCGAAACGCTGTTCATCTATGTGCATTTAATACCCCGTCAACAAATCGCCTACATTATAAATTGAGGTATTTGTCACACCCAAGCGCTTGCCCGGAACATAGTTCGCCGAGGCGGGTCAAATTGGCGTTCGGGGGTATTTTTGCGCCCCTGTACAAGATATTGGGCCGCAGAGTAGGATGCGCGCCAACCGGCGTCCGTCGGCCTTCTCCCGTTCCTCCTGATGGAACCCATACATACAATGTCTGCACGCAAACTTGGTCTCCACTTGGTCATGGTCGTGGCCGTGGCCTCACTGTTCACCGGTCTATGGGCCTGGTACAACCAGCCGCTCAGCGCCCCGGACTGGCCCGATCAGATTTCCGGTTATTCCTTCTCGCCGTTCCGCCTCAACGAACGGCCGCAGGACAACACCTATCCCACGGAAGATGAAATCCGCGCCGACCTCAACCTGGTCAGCACCCAGACCAACAACATCCGCACCTACTCGGTGGAAGGCACGCTCGCCGAAATCCCGCGCCTGGCCGAGGAATTCGGCCTGCGCGTGACCCTGGGCATCTGGCTGAGCAACGACCTCGAGGCCAACGAGCGGCAGATCCAGAAGGGCATCGAGATCGCCCAGCGCGAGCGCAGCGTGGTGCGGGTCATCGTCGGCAACGAGGCGCTGTTCCGCGAGGAAATCAAGCCCGAGCAACTGATCGGCTACCTGGACCGCGTGCGTGCGGCCGTCAAGGCGCCGGTCACCACCGCCGAACAGTGGCACATCTGGAAGAAGTATCCGGAGCTGGCCAAGCACGTCGACCTGGTTGCCGCGCACGTCCTGCCCTACTGGGAGTTCGTGCCGCGCGAGGACTCGGTGAAGTTCGTCCTCGACCGCGCCGCCGAACTGAAGAAGATGTTCCCGAAGAAGCCGCTGCTGCTGGGTGAGGTCGGCTGGCCGAGCAAGGGCCGTACCCGCGGCGGCGCCGAGGCCAACCAGGCCGACCAGGCCATCTACCTGCGCACCCTGGTCAACAAGCTGAACGCCAAGGGCTACAACTACTTCGTCATCGAAGCCTTCGACCAGCCGTGGAAGGCCGGCGAGGAAGGCTCGGTGGGTGCCTACTGGGGCGTGTACAACGCCGACCGCCAGCCCAAGTTCCCGTTCACCGGCCCGGTGGTGGAAATCCCGCAGTGGCGCCTGCTGGCCATCGCCTCCGGCGTGCTCGCCCTGCTCGCCCTGGCCCTGCTGCTGATCGACGGCAGCGCCCTGCGCCAGCGCGGCCGTACCTTCCTGACCATCGTCTCGTTCCTCGCCGCCACCATGCTGGTGTGGATCGCCTACGACTACAGCCAGCAGTACAGCACCTGGTTCAGTTCCCTGGTCGGCCTCCTGCTCGCCCTCGGCGCCCTCGGGGTGATGATCGTCCTGCTCACCGAGGCCCACGAACTGGCCGAGACGGTGTGGAAACACCAGCGCGTGCGGCCCTTCCCGGCGGTGACCGCCGACGACGCCTACCGTCCCAAGGTGTCGATCCACGTGCCCTGCTACAACGAGCCGCCGGAGATGGTCAAGCAGACCCTCGACGCCCTGGCCAACCTCGACTACCCCGACTTCGAAGTCATGGTGATCGACAACAACACCAAGGACCCGGCGGTCTGGCAACCGGTCGAGGAGCACTGCGCCAAGCTCGGCCCGCGCTTCCGCTTCTTCCACGTCGCCCCGCTGGCCGGCTTCAAGGGCGGCGCGCTGAACTACGTCCTCGAGCGCACCGCCCCGGACGCCGAGGTGGTCGCGGTGATCGACTCCGACTACTGCGTCGACCGCAACTGGCTCAAGCACATGGTGCCGCACTTCGCCGACCCGAACATCGCCGTGGTGCAGTCGCCGCAGGACTACCGCGACCAGAACGAGTCGCTGTTCAAGAAACTGTGCTACGCGGAATACAAGGGCTTCTTCCACATCGGCATGGTGACCCGCAACGACCGCGACGCGATCATCCAGCACGGCACCATGACCATGACCCGTCGCAGCGTGCTCGAGGAACTGGGCTGGGCCGACTGGTGCATCACCGAGGACGCCGAACTGGGTCTGCGCGTGTTCGAGAAGGGCCTGTCCGCCGCCTACTCCGAGCAGAGCTACGGCAAGGGCCTGATGCCCGACACCTTCATCGACTTCAAGAAGCAGCGCTTCCGCTGGGCCTACGGCGCCATCCAGATCATGAAGCGCCACCTGGCCAGCCTGTTCATGGGCAAGGGCAGCGAGCTGTCCCGCGGCCAGCGCTACCACTTCATCGCCGGCTGGCTGCCGTGGATCGCCGACGGCATGAACATCTTCTTCACCCTGGGTGCCCTGCTGTGGTCGGCGGCGATGATCATCGTGCCGCACCGGGTCGACCCGCCGCTGATGATCTTCGCCATCCCGCCGCTGGCCCTGTTCGTGTTCAAGCTGGGCAAGATCCTGTTCCTCTACCGCCGCGCGGTGGGCGTGAACATGAAGGACGCCATGTCCGCCGCGATTGCCGGCCTGGCGCTGTCGCACACCATCGCCAAGGCGGTGCTGTACGGCTTCGTCACCAGCAGCATCCCGTTCTTCCGCACGCCGAAGATGCGCACCAGCCACGGCTTCCTCAAGGCCCTGGCGGAGGCACGCGAAGAGGTGTTCGTCATGCTGCTGCTGTGGGGCGCCGCCATCGGCATCTACCTGACGCAGAAGGTGCCGAGCGCCGACGTGACCTTCTGGGTCATCGTCCTGCTGGTGCAGTCGCTGCCCTACCTGGCCGCGCTGATCATGGCCATGCTCTCCTCGCTGCCCAAGCCGGAAGAGGAAAACAACGAGGTACCGGCCTGACCCGGCCGCTTCGTGCAAGACTTACCGGGCGGTTCCCGCCCGGTCGACGGCGGCCCAGGGCCGCCGTTTTGCTTTAACATATCGCGCTTTGTGTGCCGACCCTGCGGAGTCCTCATGACCACCCTCTCCCCCACCCTCGAACTGGCCTGCGAGCTGATCCGCCGCGCCTCCGTCACCCCGCTGGACGAGGGCTGCCAGAGCCTGATGATGGAGCGCCTGGCCGCGGCCGGCTTCGCCGTCGAGCCGATGAACATCGAGGACGTGGAGAACTTCTGGGCGCGCCGCGGCGGCGAAGGCCCGGTGCTGTGCTTCGCCGGCCACACCGACGTGGTGCCGACCGGCCCGCTGGACGCCTGGCAGCACCCGCCGTTCGAGGCCTTCGTCGACGCCGACGGCATGCTCCGTGGCCGCGGCGCGGCGGACATGAAGGGCAGCCTGGCGGCGATGATCGTCGCCGTGGAGCGCTTCGTCGCCGACCACCCGCAGCACCGGGGCGCCATCGCCTTCCTGATCACCAGCGACGAGGAAGGCCCGGCCCTGCACGGCACCCAGGCGGTGGTCGAGCGCCTGCGCGCGCGCAGCGAGCGCCTGGACTGGTGCATCGTCGGCGAGCCGTCGAGCACCAGCCTGGTCGGCGACATGGTCAAGAATGGCCGCCGCGGCTCGCTCAACGGCACCCTGCGCATCCGTGGCAAGCAGGGCCACGTGGCCTATCCGCACCTGGCGCAGAACCCCATCCACCTGGCCGCCCCGGCACTGGCCGAGCTGGCCGCCGAACCGTGGGACGCGGGCAACGCCTTCTTCCCGCCGACCACCTTCCAGATCTCCAACATCCACTCCGGCACCGGCGCCAACAACGTGATCCCCGGCGAGCTGAACGCGCTGTTCAACTTCCGCTTCTCCACCGAATCCACCGTGGAAGGCCTGCAGCAGCGCGTCGCGGCGATCCTCGACAAGCACGGCCTCGACTGGCAGGTCGACTGGTCGCTGTCCGGCCTGCCGTTCCTCACCGAGCCGGGCGCCCTGCTGGATGCCGTGGCGGCCAGCATCAAGAACGTCACCGGCCGCGAGACCGTCGCCTCCACCAGCGGCGGTACCTCGGACGGGCGCTTCATCGCCACCCTGGGCACCCAGGTGGTCGAGCTCGGCCCGGTCAACGCCACCATCCACCAGATCAACGAGCGGGTGCTGGCCAGCGATCTCGACCTGCTGACCGAGATCTACTACCAGACGCTGGTGCGTCTGCTGGCGAACTGAACCATGCTGACCTGTCCGATCTGCGGCGGCGCGCTGCACCCCCACGACAACGGCGTGCAGTGCGAGCAGAACCACCGCTTCGACCGCGCCCGCCAGGGCTACCTCAACCTGCTGCCGGTCCAGCACAAGAAGAGCCGCGACCCGGGCGACAACGCCGCCATGGTCGAGGCGCGCCGGCGTTTCCTCGGTGCCGGCCACTATGCGCCGTTGGCCGCGCGCCTGGCCGAGATGGGCGCCGCGCGCGCGCCAGCGCGCTGGGTCGACATCGGCTGCGGAGAGGGCTACTACACCGCCCAGCTGGCCGAGGCGTTGCCGCAGGCCGACGGCTACGCCCTGGACATCTCCCGCGAGGCGGTCAAGCGTGCCTGCAAGCGCGCGCCGCAGCTGACCTGGATGGTCGCCAGCATGGCTCGCGTGCCGCTGGCCAGCGCCTCCTGCGGCCTGCTGGCCAGCGTGTTCAGCCCGATCGACTGGAACGAGGCCGCGCGCCTGCTCGCCCCCGGCGGCGGCATCCTGCGCCTCGGCCCGGCCCGCGACCACCTGCTCGAACTGCGCCAGAAGCTCTACGACGAGGTGCGCGACTATGTCGACGACAAGCACCTGGCCGACCTGCCGGACAGCCTCGCGCTGGCCGACACCCAGACCCTCGAGTTCCGCCTGGCGCTGGACAGCTTCGACGCCCGCGCCGACCTGCTGGCCATGACCCCGCATGGCTGGCGGGTGAACGCCGAGCGCCGCGAACGCATCCTCGCCGAACCCTTCGCGGTCACCGTCTCGGTGCGCTACGACTGGATCGAGCGCCAGTAGCCCGCGTCACCGCCCCAGACCATCGCCCCAGGAAGCCCCGACATGCGCCAACCGGATATCGAGATCTACCTCAAGGACGCCGAACTGCCGGCGGTCACCGCCTGGCTTGAGCAGGCGGTCGGCCCCTGCACCCCGTGGCAGGTCCGCGGCCAGACCCACAAGTGCCGCGCCGGCGACATCCCCGTCACCTGGCTGCCCAAGGCCGTGGGCAAGTGGCACAGCCTGTTGCTGGAAAGCGCGCAGACGCCGTGGGAAGACGACCTGGCCTGCGCCCGGGCCGCCTGCGCCGCCCTCGCCGTGGAAGTGCGCTGCGCCCCCGGCAGCTGGAGCGAGGAACAGGGCGAGGAAGATGCCGACCGCTGGCTGAAGGTCACCGCCGAGGGCGTCAGCGAGATCCAGTGGCGCACCGGCTGAGTCCGCCGCCAGCACCCACCGCTTCACGAGACAAGCACCATGCGCAACCCGCGCCAGAGTTCCCTGTTCAAGGCCGCTGCCCTGCTGGTCACGCTGTTCGTCGGCTGGCTGGGTTCCCAGGGCAACCTCAAGGGACTGCTCACCTCCCTCTCCGGCCAGGGCCCTGCGCTGCAGAGCGAGGCCTCGGTCCAGGGCGAGCTCGACAAGACCCTCGCCCTGATCAGGCAGGGCGGCCCCTACCCCCACAAGCAGGACGGCACGGTGTTCCAGAACCGCGAACGCCAGCTGCCGCCCCAGCCGCGCGGCTACTACCACGAATACACGGTGCGCACGCCCGGGCTGGCCAACCGCGGCCCGCGGCGGATCATCACCGGCGGCAACCCGCCGGTGATCTTCTATTACACCGAGGACCACTACCGCTCGTTCCGCATCCTGGAGCAACGGCCGTGACGCCACACCAGCTGACCGAACGCCTGCTCGCGGACAAGCGCCGCTGCGGCGTCTACCGGATCGCAACGGCCTGGGGGCCGGACGCCAGCGATCCCGCCCTGGACTGGAAGACGCTGCAACCGCTGCCACGGATCGACCGGGACACCCTGCTCGCCGCCCTGGGCGCAACCCTGCAGTTCCCCGACTACTACGGCCAGAACTGGGACGCCGCCTGGGACTGCCTGACCGACCTGGACTGGCCGGCCGAGCAGCTGCTGGTGGTGCATCTGCCGATCCCGGCGGATTGCCCGGTGGTCGAGGACGATCTGGCGGTCTTTCTCGAACTGCTGGCCGACGCCTGCCAGCACTGGGCCGAGCGCGGCCAGGCCCTGTGCCTGCTGGTCGAGTCGCGGCAGCCGGAGTTGCCGGCCCTCACCGGCATCCCGTTCCTCGACGAGCGCGCCTGAACCGCTGCGCCCGCCTCCGCGCCCTTGCCGCCGCCCCGGGGCGCGGTATGGCGCCCTGTGCCTGGGAAGATCGCGGCCTCAGGCCATGATGTTGACGCCACCGTCCACGTACAGCGTTTCGCCGGACAGGCGGCGGGCGTAGGGCGTCGCCAGGTAGGCGCAGGTGAAGCCCACGTCCATGATGTCCACCAGCTCGCCCAGCGGCGCGCGCTGGGCGGCCTCGTTGAGCAGCAGGTCGAAATCCTTGAGGCCGGAGGCGGCCCGGGTCTTCAGCGGCCCCGGGGAAATGGCGTGCACGCGGATGCCCTGCGGTCCCAGCTCGTAGGCAAGATAGCGGCAGGAGGCCTCCAGCGCGGCCTTCACCGGGCCCATCAGATTGTAGTTGGGCACCACCTTGTTGGCCCCGTAGTAGCTCATCGCGAACAGGGTGCCGCCGCGCTTCATCAGCGGCGCCGCCAGGCGGGCCATGCGCACGAAGGAGTGGCAGGAGATGTCCATGGCCAGGCCGAAGCCCTCCGCCGACGAGTCGAGCAGCCCACCCTGCAGGTCCTCCTTGGGCGCCCAGGCGATGGAGTGCACCAGGATGTCCAGCTCGCCCCAGTGCCGCTCGATCTCGGCGAACACCGCTTCGAGCTGGCCGGGCTGGGTGACGTCCAGCGGCATGAAGATCGGCGCGTTCAGCTCGCGGGCCAGCGGCTCGACGTGCGGGCGGGCCTTGTCGTTGGCGTAGGTGATGGCCACCTCGGCGCCGAGTTCGGCGAAGGCCTTGGCGCAGCCGTAGGCGATGGAGTGTTCGTTGGCCACGCCGACCACCAGGGCCTTGGCGCCCTTGAGCGGCGGGCGGGGAATTTCCAGAGTCATGTCCTTTTTCCTCGGGTTTTCAGGAGGGTGAAAGCGTCTGCAGGGTGTGGCGGGCGATCATCAGTTCCTCGTTGGTGGGGATCACCCAGGCCGATACCGCGCTGCCGGCCGTGCTGATCCGCGGTCCGGCGGCGGCGTTGGCGGCGGGGTCGAGTTCGACGCCCAGCCAGGCGGCGGCGCGGCACACCCGCTCGCGCACCGGTACGGCATGCTCGCCGATGCCGGCGGTGAACACCAGCGCATCGACCCCGCCAAGAGCCGCGACCAGCGAGCCGAGTTCGCGGCCGATGCGGTAGACGAACAACGCCACCGCCAGGGCGGCGCGCGGCGAATCGCTGGCCAGCAGCTCGCGCATGTCGCTGGAGACGCCCGACACGCCGAGCAGCCCGGACTCCTGGTAGAGCAGCCGCTCGATGGCGCGGGCGTCCATCTGCAGCTCGTCCAGCAGGTAGAGGATCACCCCCGGGTCGAGATTGCCGCAGCGGGTGCCCATCGGCAGGCCGTCGAGGGCAGTGAACCCGGTGGTGCTGGCCATGCTGCGCCCGCCACGGATGGCACACAGGCTGGCGCCGTTGCCCAGGTGGGCGACCACCACCCGGCCGGCGGCCGCCTCCGGGTCCAGTTGCGCCAGCGCGCTGGCGATGTACTCGTAGGACAGGCCGTGGAAGCCGTAGCGGCGCACGCCGCGCGCGGTGATGGCCGGCGGCAGGGCGAACAGCTGGGCGAGTTCCGGCTGCTGGCGGTGGAAGGCGGTGTCGAAGCAGGCGACCTGCGGCAGCTGCGGCGCCCGCTCGGCGATGGCGCGGATCGCCGCCAGGTTGTGCGGCTGGTGCAGCGGGGCCAGCGGGTTGAAGCGGGCGAGCCGCTCGAGGATGGCGCCGTCCACCCGCGTCGGCGCGCAGAACTCCTCGCCGCCATGCACCACGCGATGGCCGACGGCGACCAGCTGGTAGCGCTCGTGGAAACCGCGCAGGAACTCCACCAGCTGCAGCGCCGCGCCGGCCTGGTCGAGCGGCTCGCTCCAGCGCCGCTCGGCGAGGACCGCGCCCTGCGCATCGTAGGCGATGAAGTGCGCTGCGCCGCCGATGCCCTCGAACTGGCCGCGCAGACGCAGCTGCGGGTCGTCCGGACAGTCGGCGAACAGGGAGAACTTGAGGCTGGACGAGCCGGCGTTGAGGACCAGGATGACCGCCTCCATCGGCTCACCCGCCCGGTCTGCCGGCGCTTTCGCGCCTGGCCCGGACCACCAGGGTCGCCACGGCGCAGGAGGCCAGGCGGGTGGTCAGCGAGTCGGCGCGGCTGGTCAGGATGATCGGCACCCGCGCGCCCAGCACGATGCCGGCGGCATCCGCGCCGGCGAGGAAGGTCAGGCTCTTGGCCAGCATGTTGCCGGCTTCCAGGTCGGGTACCACCAGCACGTTGGCGCGCCCCGCCACCGGCGAGGCGATCTGCTTGATCCGGGCGGCTTCCCCGCTGATGGCGTTGTCCAGGGCCAGCGGCCCGTCGAGGATGGCGCCGCTGATCTGCCCGCGATCGGCCATCTTGCACAGCGCGGCCGCCTCGACCGTGGAGGGCACGGCGGGATTGACGGTCTCCATCGCCGAGAGGATCGCCACCCGCACCTCCCGGTCGTCCTCGTCGATCAGCAGCGCGTGGGCCAGGTCGATGGCGTTCTGGGTGATGTCCCGCTTGTCGGCCAGGGTCGGCGCGATGTTCACCGCCGCGTCGGTGATGATCAGTGCCTGTGGGTGTCCCGGCACGTCCATCACGAAGCAGTGGCTGACCCGACGCGCGGTGCGCAGACCGCTGTCGCGCTTGACCACCGCGCCCATCAGTTCGTCGGTGTGCAGGCTGCCCTTCATCAGCGCCTCGGCACGGCCTTCGCGCACCAGCTCCACGGCGCGGGCGGCAGCGGCCTGGCTGTCGGGGGCCTCCTCGATGGGCAAGCCGGCGATGGCGATGCCGTGCTCGGCGCCCAGGGCTTCGATCCGCGCCCGCGGGCCGACCAGGATCGGCGCGATCAGCCCTTGCTGCGCCGCATCCACGACGCCCTGCAGGGAACTCGGGTCGCAGGGCCAGGCCACCGCCGTGGGGGTGGGCGGCAGCTCGCGGCAGTAGTCGATCAGGCGGTGGTACTTCTCATGCCTGCCGGTCATGGTGATGCTCCAGGGTTACCTGGGTGCTCCGCCTTTCCCGGCGCCTGGCGTTGGCCCGCGACCGGGTGGCGGGCTTGTCGCCCAGCACGCGGCGCAGGCGCTCCAGCATGGCGAGCTGCTCCGGGGTCGGTTCGGCCTGCTGGACGCGCGGGTCCTGCAGCAGGCGGCCGAGCAGGGTCAGCAGGCGCTCGCGGTCGGCGCTATCGGCCAGCAGGCCGGGCAGACTGGCGATGGCCTGCTCGGGTTCGTAGTGGACGATGATGCCCTGCTCGCCACGGATGCGCCGCCAGGCCTCGGGCGGCAGCTCGGGCAGCAGGTCGGCATAGTCCGCGGCTATCTCCTGACGGGTGGCCAGCAGCGACAGCGCCAGCTCGCCCCGGCGGGCGAGCAGCGCCGTGACGCGGGCGAAGGCCTCGGCGTAGCCGCCCTCGTGGAGCGAGGCGAGCGCCTCCTGGACGAAGGGCAGCTCGCGCGGCTCGACCGCGCCGGTCTCCGCCGAGGCCTTCGCCACGGGCCGCTCGCCCAGGTACAAGCCGAACAGGTTGCCGTAGGTTTGGAAAAACACCGCCTCGCCCAGCGCATCGCGCATTGCCCGGCAATGGTCCAGGGACGCGCTGATCAGCGCGGAGGCGAACCTTTCCCAGTGGTAGGGCGGGGTGTGCGTATCCGCTGTCTGCCGCTGCGCCCTGACCAGCCCGGCGGCGGGAGCCAGCCACGCGAGCCAGGGGTTGCGGTCGGAAATGCCCCAGTGCTGCACCCGCAAGGGGTGCAGCTCGCGTAGCTGCTCGGCGGAAAAGTCGCTGCTCATCGCCTGCACCCAGGGCTGGGCGAACAGCTGGTAGGCACGCTGGTTGAACTCGGACAGCTCGGCTACCGCCTCGAAGGCCTGCTCGTCGGCGCGCTGGAAGCGGTTGAGCCGGGCGGCGATGTCCTCCAGGCGCCTCTCGTGGAATGCCACTTCGTACTCGACCTGCCCGTCGTCGCGGCGCCGCTCGATGATCTCCATGCCGTACAGGCCCGGCGGCAGCATCTCGATGTGCTGCAGGACCGAGACGATCTGCGCGTGCTCCCTGCGGGCCACCTTGCCGGACACGAAGATGCCCAGGTGGCCGACTTCCTCGTGCAGCAGGCCGACGATGACCTGGCCGCGGGCCTTGATCTCCTCGCTGCTGCCGTAGACATCCGCCACCCAGTTGAAGGCCTGCTGGGGCGGGGTGATGTTGTCGCCCAGGGAGGCGAACAGGATGATCGGCGACTTGATCGCCCGCAGGTCGAAGGTTTCGCCGCGGGCGTCACGGGTCTCGCCGGACCACAGCCGGTTGCCGACGAACAGGTTGCGGGTGATCCACTCGATCTCTTCGCGGTTCATCAGGAAGTAGCCGCCCCACCAGCGCTCGAACGCCAGGAAGCGCGGTGGCTCGCTGTCGATGTGGGCAAACAGGTGGTAGTACTTGTCCCAGTAGGTGTTGGCGGGGTTCAGGTTCTCGAAGTTCTGCACCAGCCAGGCGCCGTCGAAGATGCCGTTGCCCAGATCGGCGGTGAAGGAGGCCAGCCAGGTACCGCCGAGCAGCCCGCCGCTGTAGCGCATGGGGTTGTCGCCCTCGCCCTCCTGCCAGGCGCCGCCCCAGTAGGACATGGGCGCGCCGTTGATCACCACCGCGCCGGCCTCGTCCGGCACCGAAGCGGTCAGCATCATCGCCGCCCAGCCGCCCTGGCAATTGCCCACCAGCACCGGCTTGTGGCTGTGCGGATGCAGCTCGCGCACCTTGCGCACGAAGCGCTGCTCGGCGGAACACACGTCGAGCAGGGTCTGGCCCGGCTCCGGCTCGCGGAAGAAGATCACGAAGTACACCGGGTGCCCCGCGCGCAGGGCCACGCCCACCTGGGAATCGTCCTTGAAGCCACCGATGCCCGGCCCGTGCCCGGCCCGCGGATCGATGATCAGGTAGGGGCGCCGCTGCGGGTCCACCTGCAGCCCGGCCGGCGGCACGATGCGCAACAGGGCGTAGTTGACCGGGCGCGCGAAGGTACGCCCGTCCAGCACCGTCTCGTAGTCGAAGTGCAACAGCGGCGGCTGGCCCTGCTGCAGGTGCTCCAGATAGTCGTTGCCGCGCTGGCGCAGGGTGTCCCAGAACAGCACCGAGCGTTCGGCGCAGTCCACCGCATAATCGTACCAGTCGCGCCACAGGCCCCAGAGCGCATGGGGCTGGGTCGCCAATCCGGCCAGCTCCCGCTGGTAGGCCTTGTTCAGCCGGGCCCCGAAGTTTTCCTGGGCGATGCCAAGGCGTTTTTGGAACAGTTTCCCAGCCTTGGCGGAAATCTCCTGGCTGCGTGTCAGTGTGGCGGCTATGCCCTTGCCCATGTTCATACCCTGCGCTGTTGGCCCCGAAGGAAGCGTAGTTGCTGCCTTTGCATGGGCCATGCCGGTTGTCGGTTGGCGGGGCCACTCTGCGTCAAGCCTCTGGGCAGCAGCAGGCGCGCGCCGTTTTGACAGGGCATGGTCGCGACCTACGCTGCTATGGGGGGCAATGGAATGGGGTCGTCTACGGTTGGGCGCGCCGGCAGATCAACGACGCGTTCGAGCCGTGCGCGCCAACAACACGTCGAAGGAGCCATCGATGGACTAGCACACCGCGAACTCACAGGGCATGTCTCATGAAGAAAATCGTTCTGGCCGGCGCTCTCACGTTTGGAGCAGTGAATGCCCATGCAGATGTTGGCGCGCTTTTCGGTGTCACCTATGCATTCGGCGCCAACGGAGGGGTTGGCCTGACGCTTCAGGCCACCTCCACGCGCGACGAGGACCGCGGCGTAGTGGCCGCCGGAGTGAGTTACTACCCGCTGGCTGCCGGCTCCAGATTCGGCATCCCGATTGGCCTGGGCTACCAAGGCAGCCATGTTGCGGGAATCCTGGGTTATGACCTGCTGCTCAACGCGCCGGTGCTGAGTGCGGGGTATGTGAGCACGCGCGATGATCACCCTACGCACTCGACCGATGCGGTCGCGCCCTCTCCGGCGCCTGACCCCACGCCCGCCCCGGCACCCACCCCGGCGCCAGACCCGACTCCCGCACCGGCCCCCACGCCGGCGCCCGCCCCCGCCCCTGCGCCAGACCCCACGCCGGCTCCCGCGCCCACTCCGGCTCCGCCGCCCACCTCGGCCACCGATCCCGTGCCCGCGCCGTCCCCCACGCCAGCACCCAATCCGGTTTGAGGCATGACGCCGCGGCTCATGGGAGGTTGAACCTGCCGGCCTGCGGGGGCGGCTACCCGTACCTGGCGGCAGTCATCACCCGGGATTCGCAGCCCATTTGCCTGGCGCTGTGGCGACGCCAGCAGTCGGCTGGAGCGCTTATCGAAGGGACATAAAAAAACAGGCTCATGGATTCCCATGAGCCTGTTTTCTTCTCACCCTGCCGGATCGATGCCCTGACTGACGGGCATCAGGCATCCCGCCGGGCTGTTGCGCCCGGTTCAGAGCTTGGAGACGTCTTCCGCCTGCAGCCCCTTCTGACCCTGGGCTACCGCAAACTCGACGCGCTGCCCCTCGACCAGCGAACGGTGGCCTTCGCCACGGATCGCACGATAGTGCACGAAGACATCAGGGCCGCTTTCGCGCTGAATGAATCCATAGCCCTTGGCATCGTTGAACCACTTGACGGTTCCAATCTCACGATCAGCCATTCCAACTCTCTCCAGACTCGCAAAGTTTCATTGCTCCCAACAGGAGCAGCTCGGGACGGTACGTTGAAAACGTTCTTCTTGTTATATCCGACCTCCGCCGCCGCGAGGCGTCTGGAGCGGGTATTTCGAATGGCGTTCTTGACGACCGCTATCCCGAGTATAAACAAAGCGCCTGCCCTGAAAAGCCCCCTCGGCGTGACCTATGACAAGGCGCAAGCTTGCCGAGGCGAATCAGCCGGCAGGCGGGCCGAGGAGGTCCTTGACCCGCTTGGCCAGCGCGCGGAACTGCTGCTCCTCCAGGCGGTAGGCCCAGTCCTTGCCGGCGATCAGCTGACCGTCGAGCCCGCGGCTCTCACCCAGCACCAGCCAGTGCTGGCCGCCCCGCTGATGAAAGGCGCCGCGCAGCAGGCCGCCATTGAAGGTATGCAGGCTGAACTCCAGCTCCGGCCGGTCCTCGAAGCCGATCTGCGCCAGTGGCGCGGCGTCGGCGAAATCCAGCGCGGCGAACAGCGTCGCCATGCCGTTGGCCGCGCCCTCATAGGCCAGGGCACGCCCCTGGGGCAACTGGCGCAGGGCCAGATTGGCCTGCTCCGGGGTGTCGCGCGCGACGTTCAGCTGCTCGCCGTCGGCGTGCCGCACCTCCAGCTCGCGCACGCTGGCGAAGGGAATCCGGCTGATGCGCCGGTCCAGCCAGGCCAGCTCGTTGTCCACCAGCTGCAGCGACTGGTCGACCAGCCACACCTGGTTGTCGCCCGGCAAGCGCACCAGCTGGCCGCCCTGCTGCGAGGCCTGGCCGATCAGCAGGGTCAGCGGCACGTGGCCCACGCCCTCCAGGGTCAGCCGCGTGGCCGCGCCCTCGCCCTGCTCCGCCAGGTCCAGGCGGGCATGGTTGGCCGGGTTGGCGGTCTTGGCCTCGACCTTGTGCGCCTCGGCTACGGCGCGCAGCAGCCGATTGACCTCGGCCGCCGCCGCCGGGAAACCGGCCTTGGCCGGCACGACCCAGCCACCATCGCGGCGCTCGATGCGAATCTCCGGCAGGTCGCCGTGGCGGATCTCCAAGGCGTTCACCAGCCCGAGGTGCCCACTCAGCGCCGGCAGCAACAGCGGCCTGGCGGCCTGCTGCGGCCCCTCGGCGGAGCGCTGCAACCAGGCGAACAGACCGCCCAGCCCCAGCGCGATCAGCAGCAGAATCAGCAACACGGAACGACGCATGCAACCTCCTTGAATTCAACGACGCTCATGGACAGCGCCACCCCGGCGGTGGTTCAACCCCGTCAGGCCCGACGCCGCCGCCACAGCCACAGCACGACGACGCCCAGGGTCAGCAGCAGCGGCACCAGGGCGATGTTGACGAACTTCAGCACCCGGCCCAGCCCCTCGATCTCGGCGTTGAGCTGGTAGCGCACCTCGCGCAGCTCCTTGCGGATCGTCAGCTTGTCCTGCATGAACTGCTGCAGGGTGGCGCGCTGCTCCGGGGTCAGCTCCAGCACCTGTTCCGGCTTGTCGCTGCGCTGCAGCTCGTTCAGCCGCTGCTCGGTCTGCGCCAGCTGCTGCTTGAGCACCTCCTCCTTCTCGCGGAAACGCGCCTCGGCCTGGCGCTGCAGCTTTTCCACCACGGTGAACGGCCGGCTGTAGCGCCCGCGCGAGCGCACGCTGATCAGCGCATCGCTGCCGGCCAGGTTGTCCAGGGCGTTGATGGCGAAACCGGCGTTGTCGGCGAACGGCTGCGGCACGCGCTGGCCGAAGAAGTCCTGCACCTGCACCCACAGGCGGTCGGCGAGCAGGTCGGTATCGGCGACCACGATGACGTTGATGCGCTCGGCGCTCTTCAGGCCGTCCTTGCGCCCCTCGATGCCCTGGGGAAACGCGCTCTGCACCGGACCGCTGATCCGCGCCGCCAGGGTGTAGCGCTCGCCGGTCGGCTCCAGCTCGCGCATCAGCGTCTGCGGGTCGCGCAGCCCGGCCAGGCGCTGGGCGTCGAACGGCATGGCGTATTCCGAACTCTGCAGCAGCGGGGTGAAACGGGTCTTCGCCCCCTCCAGCGGTTCGAGGATGCCGGCGCTGGCGACGTTGATGCTTTCCAGCGAGGCGGTGATGACGTCGCTCGCATCCAGCGCCGCCTTCGGCAGGCTCAGCCAGGCCGGATGGCGCACCGGCGGCTGCTCCGCCCCCATGCCCACCGACATGGCGTAGGTGCCGTCAGCCAGCACCTGGCCCGGCCGCATCCGCAGCCCCCAGGCCTTGAACAGCGGCTCGAGATCGGAAGCGTTGCCCTGGCCGTCGCCCATCAGGCCGCCGTTGTCGCTCTCGCTGAACGGATCGACGAAGGCCAGCAGCTTGCCGCCGCGCAGAACGAACTGGTCGATGGCGTACAGGGTCGGCTCCGGCAGGTTCTTCGGATGCACCAGCAGGAGCACCGACACCTCGTCCGGGATGCGGTCGACGTTGCCCTGCAGGCTCTTGATGGCGAACTGCTGGCGAATCTCCTCCAGCACCATCCACGACGTGCCGGCCTGGCCGGTCAGCGAATTGAAGCCGCCCTCCATCTGCAGCCCCGACAACACGCCGACCACCGGCCGCTGGGGCTTGGCCAGCCCCTGGATCAGGCGGCTGAGCTCGTACTCGAGGAACTGCTCCTGGTCGAGCGGGAAGAACGGGATGGCCTGCACGTTGTCCAGCGCGTTGGTGCCGGCCAGGCCGAAGTACAGCTTGTCGCCGCCCTGCTGCAGCGGCACCGCGTGCAGGCCGAACTGGGCGGCACGATCCTCGTCCTCGGAGAACGGCGCCGGGTCGATCACCTGCAGCTTGATCTTGCCGCCCGCGGCGCGCTCGTAGGCGTGCAGCATCTCCTCCACCCGCTTGGCGTAGTTGCGCAGCGGCACCAGGTCCTGGGTGGCGTTGTTGGAGTAGAAAAAGTACAGGTTGATCGGCTCGTCCAGCTCGCCGAGGATGCGCTTGGTGCCGTCGCTGATGGTGTAGAGCTTCTGCTCGGTCAGGTCCAGGCGCGCGTCGGGCAGGCCGAGGCTGGCGACCATGTTGAAGACGAGGAACACCAGGGCGATCAGCAGCAGGCCGGTGCCGGAATAAATGATGCGTTTCATCGGGCGTCCTCAGTCGGCTTTCTTCAGGTCGAGCACCACCGCAGTGGCCATCAGCCAGGCCAGGATCAGGCTGGCGAAATACAGCAGGTCGCGCAGGTCGAGCACGCCCTTGCTGATGGCCTCGAAGCGGGTCAGGAAGCTCAGCGAGGCCACCGCGTCCACCAGCACCTGCGGCGCCCAGCCGCGGAAGGCGTCGAGCACCAGCGGGAAGCCGCTGGCGACGAACACGAAGCACACGCAGACGGTAAGGATGAAGGCGATCACCTGGTTCTTGGCTAGCGCCGACAGGCACGAGCCGATGGCCAGGTAGCCGCCGGCCAGCAGCCAGCTGCCGAGGTAGCCGGTGAGGATCGCGCCGTTGTCCGGCTCGCCCAGGTAGTTGACCGTCAGCACCATCGGGAAGGTCAGCAGCAGCGCCAGGCCGGCGAACGCCCAGGCGGCGAGGAACTTGCCGCCCACCGCCTCGGCGCGGGTGATCGGCAGGGTCATCAGCAGCTCGATGGTGCCGCTCTTGCGCTCCTCCGCCCACAGGCGCATGGCCAGCGCCGGTACCAGGAACAGGTACAGCCACGGGTGGAAGGTGAAGAACGACGCCAGGTCGGCCTGGCCGCGCTCGAAGAAGCTGCCCAGATAGAAGGTGAACACCCCGGACAGCACCAGGAAGATCACGATGAACACATAGGCCAGCGGCGTGGCGAAATAGCTCGCCAGCTCGCGCTTGAACACTACCGGCAACTGCTTCATGCCGCCTCTCCTCGGGTCAGGGTGCGGAACACCTCGTCGAGGCGACCACGCTCCACGTCCATTTCCTTGATGTGCCAGCCGCGCGCCTGCACCAGCGCGCTGACCTGCGGGAAGATCACCTGCCCCGCCTGCGCCAGCACGGTCAGGCTGTGCTCGCGGGCGTTGCGCTCGACCCCCGCCACCCCCGGCAGCGCGGCCAGCGCCGCCTCGTCCAGCGGCGCGTCGCCGACCAGGGTCACCGCCTGGTGGTAGCGCGAGCGGCTTTCCAGCTCGAGCGGCGTGCCGTCGGCGACCAGCTTGCCGGCGGCGATCACCAGCGCGCGCGAACACACCGCGGTGACTTCCTCGAGAATGTGCGTGGAAATGATGATGATCTTGTCGGTCGCCAAGTTCTGGATCAGCTGGCGCACCTGGTGCTTCTGGTTGGGGTCGAGGCCGTCGGTGGGCTCGTCGAGGATCAGCGCCTTGGGGTCATGGAGGATCGCCTGGGCCAGGCCGACGCGGCGCTTGAAGCCCTTGGACAGGGTGTCGATCGACTGCTCCAGCACCGCCTGCAGCTCCACCTGCTCCACCGCCTTCGCCACCCGCGCCTTCTTCTCGGCCCCGCGGAAGCCGCGCACCTCGGCGATGAACTCGAGGAAGCCGCGCACGCGCATGTCGCCGTAGCAGGGCGCGCCCTCCGGCAGATAGCCGAGCAACTGCTGGGCCTTGCGGGTCTGCTTCTGGATGTCGAAGCCGAACAGCCGCGCGGTGCCCGAGCTCGGCGCGAGGAAACCGGTGAGCATCTTCATGGTGGTCGACTTGCCGGCGCCATTGGGGCCGAGGAAACCCAGCACCTCGCCGGGTTGAACGCGGAAGGACAGATCGTCCACCACGGTGTGCTGCGCAAAGCGTTTGGTGAGTTGTTCTATTTCGATCATGGCCGCTCCATCACCTGCTGGAGCCTCCGTGCCAGACAGCCACGGAGGCGTCTCGAATGCCGGCTGAACTCTAGGTAGAGCGAGGGAGCATTGCAAGGAGACGCCGGCGTGGCAAGTGCCGCCAACGCGGCGTCGCACCGGCCTGCGCCAGGGCGAGCGATCCGCCGCGGAGCCGGGCATGCGTTCGGCGCAGCGGCTAAGGTGAATGCATCCTTCAGCCGCAGCGAGGTCCCGGCCCATGGCCAAGCACGGCGCAACCGCCCCGGCCGGCGGCATCCCCCTGCAACCCGCCGCCCGCGAGGTCTGGGCGCAGAAGTACCGCCTCTGCGCCGACGACGGCACGCCGCTGGACGCCGACCTCGACGCCACCTGGCAGCGCATCGCCCGCGCCGTCGCCGAAGTGGAGCGGCCCGAGCTGCGCGAGCACTGGTATGGCGAGTTCCTCTGGGCGCTGCGCAACGGCGCCATCCCCGCCGGACGGATCGTCGCCAATGCCGGCGCGCAGCAGCAGCGCCCGGCCACCTCGACGGTCAACTGCACCGTCTCCGGCGCCATCCACGACTCGATGGACGACATCCTCGGCAAGCTCCACGAAGCCGGGCTGACCCTCAAGGCCGGTTGCGGCATCGGCTACGAGTTCTCCACCCTGCGCCCGCGCGGCGCGCTGGTCGCCGGCGCCGGGGCGCGCACCAGCGGGCCGCTGTCGTTCATGGACGTGTTCGACAAGATGTGCTTCACCGTCAGCTCCGCCGGCGGGCGGCGCGGCGCGCAGATGGCCACCTTCGACGTCGCCCACCCCGACGTGCGCGAGTTCATCCGCGCCAAGCGCGAGGACGGCCGCCTGCGCCAGTTCAACCTCAGCCTGCTGATCGGCGACGACTTCCTGCAGGCGGTGGAGGACGACGCCGACTGGCCGCTGCTGTTCCCCGTGCACCCGCGCGAGGCCGCCGGCCTCGACTTCGCCGACCCGGCCCAGGTGCGCTGGCGCGACTGGCCGCTGCACGAGGCGGGCTACCGCGTGCGCGACGACGGCAAGGTGGCCTGCAAGGTCTACGGCAGCCTGCGCGCCCGCCACCTGTGGGACATGCTGATGGTCGCCACCTACGACTTCGCCGAGCCCGGCGTCCTGCTGGTCGACCGGGTCAACCAGTTGAACAACAACTGGTGGTGCGAAGAGATCCGCGCCAGCAATCCGTGCGGCGAACAGCCGCTGCCCCCCTACGGCGCCTGCCTGCTCGGCTCGGTCAACCTCACCGCCTTCGTCGCCGAACCGTTCACCATCAATGCGCGCTTCGACTGGGAGCGCTTCCGCCAGGTGGTGCGCATCTTCACCCGCCTGCTCGACGACGTGGTGGAGCTGAGCAACCTGCCGCTGGCAGCGCAGCGCGCGGAGATCGTCGCCAAGCGTCGCCACGGCATGGGCTTCCTCGGCCTCGGCTCGGCGCTGGCCCTGCTGCGCCTGCGCTACGGCAGCGCCGA
>DASQBU010000216.1:0-6915 GCA_035635035.1 Pseudomonas sp. | reverse complement strand
TCTTCTACCCTGCGGCTCCGGCGGGCGCAGCAAGACTCTCCCGTAGGGTGCGCCGTGCGCACCTGTGGTATTGCGGTGCGCGCGGCGCACCCTACGCACGACCTCAGCCCAGGCCGAATTCGTCCCACACCCGCGCCGCGCTATGGTGGAGGATGCCGTGGCGGCGCGCCAGCACGGCGCGGTCGTGGTCGTAGCCGCCGCCGATCACGCAGGCCACCGGGATGTCGCGGCCCAGGCAGTGGCGCAGCACCGCCGCGTCGCGCGCGGCGATGCCGGCGTCGCTCAGCTCCAGCAGGCCGAGGGCGTCGTCGCGGTGCACGTCCACCCCGGCGTCGTACAGCACCAGATCCGGCTGGTAGAGCGGCAGCAGGTAGCCGAGTGCGTCCTCTACCGTCTGCAGGTAGGCGGCGTCGCCCATGCCCGCCGGCAGCGGGATGTCCCAGTCGCTGTGCGCCTTGTTGGCCGGGAAGTTGCGGTCGCAATGCAGCGACACAGTCACCGCGTCGCGGCAGTCCTCCAGCAGGCGCGCGGTGCCGTCTCCCTGGTGCACGTCGCAGTCGAAGATCAGCACGCGGTGCACCCGGCCGCTCGCCAGCAGGGAGCGGGCGATCACCGCCAGGTCGTTGAAGATGCAGAAGCCGGAGGGCTGGTCGTAGTGCGCGTGGTGGGTGCCGCCGGCCAGGTGGCAGGCCAGGCCGTGGCGCAGGGCCAGCTCGGCGGTGAGCAGCGAGCCGCCCACCGCGCGCACCGTGCGCCGCGCCAGCGCCTCGCTCCACGGCAGGCCGAGGCGGCGCTGCTCGTCGCGCGGCAGCTCGCCGGCCAGGTAGCGCGCGATGTAGGCCGGGTCGTGGGCGAGGGCGAGGATCTCCGCCGGACACAGCGCGGGGGCATGGTAGTCCGCCGCCGGCAGGCTGGCGCGCAGGTGCTCGTGGAGCAGGCGGAACTTCTCCATCGGGAAGCGGTGCTCCGCCGGGAACGGCGGGCTGTAGTCGTCGTGATAGACCAGCGGCAGCGGCATAATCGGCGGCGTCGAGACACGGGGAATGGCCATTATGCGCGCCCCGGCGCAGGAGAGAATCGATGAATCCGCAAGAGCAGGTGCGCGCCTACCACCGCCTGAGCATGCACCGTCCGGAACGCCCGGCGCCCGGCCCGCACGGGCTGGACTGGGCGAGCCAGCCGGCGCCGTTCCGCCGCTACGCCGGCTGCCGGCTGGTCGAGCTGTGGCAGCGCCCGCTGGAGCAGTCGCCGGCCTACGACACGGCGTTCGCCGCGCCGCAGGGCGCGCCGGCGCCGCTCGACCATTTGGGGATTTCCCAGCTGCTCTACGACAGCCTGGCGCTGTCGGCGTGGAAGGAGGCCGGCGGCAGCCGCTGGGCGCTGCGCGTCAACCCGTCGTCCGGCAACCTGCATCCCACCGAGGCCTACCTGCTGTTGCCACCGGGCGCGCTCGGCGAAGCCGGCGTACTGGTCCACTACTGCCCCGAGGCGCACGCGCTGGAAGTGCGCGCCGAGCTGCCCACCGCGCTCGGCCGGCAGCTGGCCGCGGCGCTGCCGGCCGGCGGCGGCCTGCTGGCGCTGGCCAGCATTCCCTGGCGTGAGGCGTGGAAGTACGGCGAGCGCGCCTGGCGCTACTGCCAGCTCGACCTCGGCCACGCCCAGGCCGCCGTGGCGCTGGCCGCCGGCGCGCTGGGCTGGCAGCTGCGCCAGCTCGGCGGCCTGGACGAGCGCCGGCTGGACAGCCTGTTCGGCGTGGATCGCCCCGGCTTCGCCGAGCGCGAGCTGGTCGACTGCCTGCTCTACGTCGGCCCGCCGCAGGCCCGCGAGTTCGTCCTGCCGGCGGCGCTGGTCGAGGCGCTGGCCAGCCTGGAGCTGGACGGCACCCCCAACCGCCTGTCGCCGACCCAGGTCGAGTGGCCGGAGCTGTCGCGCATGCTCGAACTCGGCCGCGCCCCGGCGCAGCCGGCGCAGGGCTGGGCGACGCCGCCCGGCCGGGCCACTGCCGACAACCCGCAACTGCTGCTGCGCCCGCTGCTGCACCGCCGGCGCAGCGCCCAGGCCTACGACGCACGCAGCGGCATCCGCGCCGAGCTGCTGCGCGCCTGGCTGGCGCGCCTGCTGCCCGCCAGCTCGCCGGTGCCGCTGGGTGTCGCCGGCGCGCCGGCGCAGGTCGACCTGCTGCTGTTCGTCCACCGCGTGCAGGGCCTGGCGCCCGGGCTGTACTGGCTGGCGCGCGGCAATCAAGCGACCGAGGTGTTGAAAACCGGCCTGCGCGACGACTTCCTCTGGCAGCGCGCCGACGCCGAGCTGCCGCTGTACCGCCTGCTCGAAGGCGACGCCCGCGGCCTGGCGCAGTTCCTGTCCTGCGACCAGGACATCGCCAGCGACGGCTGCGTGGCCTTCGCCATGCTGGCGCGCTTCGACGCGGCGCTGGCCGCCGGGCCCTGGCAGTACGCCGAGCTGTACCGCGAGTGCGGGCGTCTCGGCCAGTTGCTCTACCTGGAAGCCGAGGCGGCCGGCCTGTCGGGCACCGGCATCGGCTGCTTCTTCGATCTTGCAGTGCACGAACTGCTCGGCATGGCCGACAGTCGCTGGCAAAATCTCTACCATTTCACCATCGGCAAGGCGCAGTGGGACGCTCGTCTGAGCAGTCTCCCGGCCTACCCCCATTTACGCTGGCCGCCGCCCCGTTGAGCGGCGGCCCGGCTTCGTGTTGCAAGGAGATGTCCATGACCCGCGTACTCGATGAGCTGGTAGCCCTGCTCAGTCTGGAAACCATCGAGGAAAACCTGTTTCGCGGCGTCAGCCAGGATCTCGGCCTGCGCCAGCTGTTCGGCGGCCAGGTGATCGGCCAGTCGCTGTCGGCGGCCAGCCAGACGGTGCCGCCCGAGCGCCACATGCACTCCATGCACAGCTACTTTTTGCGCCCGGGCGATGCGACCCTGCCGGTGGTCTACCAGGTCGACCGGGTGCGCGACGGCGGCAGCTTCAGCACCCGCCGCGTGCTGGCGATCCAGAAGGGCCGGCCGATCTTCAGCAACAGCGTGTCCTTCCAGCTGGACGAGGAGGGCTTCAACCACCAGATCGAGACGATGCCCGAGGTGCCCGGCCCCGAAGGCCTGCTCTCCGAGCAGGAGCTGAGCCGGCAGTACGCCGAGGAGCTGCCGGAAGTGCTGCGCCAGCGCTTGCACTTCGAGATCCCGATCGAGATCCGCCCGGTCAACCAGAACTATTCCCGCCACCCGGAGCCGCGCGAACCGATCAAGTACCTGTGGGTCCGCGCCGCCGGCCCGCTGCCGGACATTCCGGCGCTGCACAAGTACCTGATGGCCTACGCCACCGACCTGGGCCTGCTGACCACCGCGCTGCTGCCGCACGGGGTGTCCTTCCTGCAGCGCTCGATGCAGGTCGCCAGCCTCGACCACTCGCTGTGGTTCCACCGCAACGACCTGCGTGCCGACGACTGGCTGCTGTTCGCCATGGACAGCCCGTGGGCCGGCCGCGGCCGCGGCTTCGCCCGCGGCAGCATCTTCAACCGCGCCGGCGAGCTGGTTGCCTCCATGGCCCAGGAAGGCCTGATCCGCCAGCGGCCGGACTGGGCGTGAGGCGATGAGCACGTCCAGCGGGGGAGCGGCGCTGGCGCGGCTGCGCCACTGGGTGTTCGACATGGACGGCACCCTGACGGTGGCCGTGCACGACTTCGCGGCGATCCGCCGGGCCCTGGAGATCCCGCCGCAGGAGGACATCCTCGCCCACCTCGCCGCCCTGCCGGCCGAGCTGGCCGCCGCCAAGCACGCCTGGCTGCTGGCCCACGAGCGCGAGCTGGCCCAGGCGGCGCGCCCGGCACCCGGCGCGGTGGCGCTGGTGCGCACCCTGCACGCGCGCGGCTGCCGGCTCGGCATCCTCACCCGCAACGCCCGCCCGCTGGCGCTGGTCACCCTCGAGGCCATCGGCCTGCTCGACTGCTTCGCGGTGCACGACATCCTCGGCCGCGACGAGGCGCCGCCCAAGCCGCAGCCGCACGGCCTGCTGCAGCTGGCGGCGCGCTGGGCGGTGGCGCCGGGCGAACTGGCGATGGTCGGCGACTTCGTCCACGACCTGTCCTGCGCCCGCGCCGCCGGGGCGCGCAGCGTGCTGGTCAACCACCCGGAAAACCCCTGGCCGGAGCTCACCGACCTGTTCGCCCGCGACTGCGCGCAGCTGAACGAGTGGTTGCTGGCGGACGGCGGGCGGGCGCCAGGCTAGGCGGGGATCGGCCGGGCGTGGGCGGCGCCCCGCAGGGGGCGAGGGAATTACAGGCGCGCGGCCTTGAAGGTATCGCAGCGGTTCGGATTGCCGCTGTCGAAGCCGGTGCGGAACCAGCGCACCCGCTGCGCCGAGGTGCCGTGGGTGAAGGCGTCCGGCACCACCTGGCCCCGGGCCTGCCGCTGCAGGCGGTCGTCGCCGATGGCGTTGGCGGCGTTCAGCGCCTCCTCCAGATCGCCCGCCTCCAGCCAGGCGAGACGCTGCTGGGCGTGGTGCGCCCAGACCCCGGCCAGGCAGTCGGCCTGCAATTCCTGGCGCACCGACAGGCCGCTGGCGCCCTCCAGCTTCGCGCCCTGCTGGCGGGCGGCGTCGATCTTGGCCGGAATGCCGAGCAGGTTCTGCACGTGGTGGCCGACCTCGTGGGCGATCACGTAGGCCTGGGCGAAGTCGCCGGCGGCGGCGAAGCGCTGGGCCAGTTCGCGGAAGAACGCCAGGTCGAGGTAGACGCGCTGGTCGGCGGGGCAGTAGAACGGGCCGACCGCCGCGCTGGCCAGGCCGCAGGCCGAGCGCACGCGGCCGCTGAACAGCACCAGCTGCGGATCGCGGTACTGCCGGCCGACCCGCTGGAACAGGTCGCGCCAGGTGTCCTCGGTGTCGCCGAGCACGGCGCGGACGAAGTCGCTCTGCGCGTCGCCGGGCCGGCCGCTCTCCACGCGGCTGGCCGGTGCGGAGGCCTGCTGTTGCAGCAGTTCGCCGCCGAGCTGGCCGAGGATCTGCAGCGGGTCCTTGCCGCTCAGCAGGCCAATGACGACGATGAGGGCGATGCCGCCGAGGCTGAGCCGGCCGCCGCCCAGGCGCGGGCCGTCACCGCGCTCGTCGATCACGTTGTCGCTGCGTCGTCCCCGTTTCCACAACATGCCGTTGGTTGCCCCGTGCTGGCGTCATCTGCCCCAAGGATAGCGGTCGCCGGCATGCCGGCTCAAACCGTGGCGCGCACCGCCCGCGTGCTGCGGTCGTGCTAGTGTCATGGGCGTTCGTCCCCGACGAGGTATCCGCCGATGCGCCGCGCCCTGCCCCTCGACCGCCTGCACGGCCTGGACGCGCCCGAGCGCGGGCTGGGCGGCGCCGAACTCGCCGCCCGGCGCGACTACGGCAGCAACGACATCCTCGGCGACGGCGCCCGCCACTGGTACGACCTGGCGCGCGAGACCCTCGGCGACCCGATGCTGTGGTTCCTGCTCGGCACCGCGCTGCTGTTCGCCCTGCTCGGCGACCGCGCCGAGGCGCTGACCCTGCTGCTGGCGGTGGTCCCGCTGCTCGGCATGGACGCCTGGCTGCACCGGCGCACCCAGGCTTCCACCGCCGGGCTGGCCAGCCGCCTGGCCGCCCGCGCGCGGGTGCTGCGCGACGGCGCGCTGGTCGAGATCGCCGCCCGCGAGCTGCTGCCCGGCGACCTGGCGCTGGTCGGCCCCGGCGAATACTTCCCCGCCGACGGCGTGCTGGTGGCCGGCCGCGAGATGCTGGTCGACGAGTCGACCCTCACCGGCGAGGCGCTGCCGGTGCGCAAGCGGGTGCTGGCGGCGCCCTGGCCGGCGCAGGCCGACGACGTCCACTGGGCCTGCGCCGGCACCCGCCTGCTCGGCGGCGAGGCCCGCCTGCGCGTGCTGTTCACCGGCGGCGAGACCCGCTACGGCGAGATCGTGCGCAGCGCCCGCGAAGGCAGCCACGCGCGCACGCCGCTGCAGCGCGCCATCGCCGCGCTGGTCGCGGTGCTGCTGTGGGCGGCGCTGGCGATGTGCCTGCTGCTCGCCGCCATCCGCCTGATCCAGGGCTTCGGCGTGGTGGACGCGCTGCTCAGCGCGGTGACCCTGGCGGTGGCGGCGCTACCCGAGGAGTTCCCGGTGGTGTTCACCTTCTTCCTCGGCGTCGGCGTCTACCGTCTGGCGCGGCGCAAGGCGCTGGTGCGCCGCGCGGTGGCGGTGGAGAACATCGGCCGGGTCACCTGCATCTGCACCGACAAGACCGGCACCCTCACCGCCGGCTGCCTGGCCCTGGTCGAGCGCCGGCCGGCGCCCGGCCACGACGCCGCCAGCCTGCTGGCGCTGGCCCTGCACGCGGTGCGCAGCGAGGCCGACGACCCGCTGGACGCCGCCCTGCTGGCCGCCGGTACGGCGCCGGATGCGGCGGCGCGCGCCGCGCTGTTCCCGTTCACCGAGGCGCGCCGCCGCGAGACGGCGATCTGGGCGGATGGTCCGGGACAGTGGCAGGCGGTGACCAAGGGCGCGCCGGAAACCCTGTTCGCCCTCTGCGCGCTGGACGCCGCGGCGCTGGCCGCCTGGCGCGGCGAGGTGGAGCGCCAGGCCGCCGCCGGGCGCAAGGTGATCGCTTGCGCTAGCCGCCGGCTGGATGCCTGCCCGGCGGAGGAACCGGCGCAGGGCTTCGCCTTGGCCGGCCTGCTGGCCTTCGCCGACCCGCTGCGCGCCGGGGTGCGCGAGGCGGTGGCCGAGTGCCGCGCTGCCGGCCTGCGCGTGGTGATGGTCACCGGCGACCACCCGCTGACCGCCGCGGCCATCGCCAGCGAGATCGGCCTGGGCGGCGGCGCGCCCAAGGTGCTGGTGGCCGAGCCGGGCTGCGCCTGGCCGGTCGACGTCGACGTGGTGGCGCGCGCGG
>DASQBU010000215.1:0-5801 GCA_035635035.1 Pseudomonas sp. | reverse complement strand
GCCCTGGGCATCTGCGCGCTGCTCAGCGCCGGGCTCGGCTGGCTGGTGGCGCGCAGCGGCCTGCGCCCGCTGCGCGAGGTCGCCCAGGTGGCGGCCACGGTGTCCGCCCGTTCGCTCAAGGAGCGGATTCCCGAGCAGGCGCTGCCGGTCGAGCTGCGCCCGCTGGTGGCCGCGTTCAACGGCATGCTGGCGCGCCTCGACGATGCCTTCGTGCGGCTGTCCAACTTCTCCGCCGACATCGCCCACGAACTGCGCACGCCGCTGACCCAGCTGATGACCCACACCGAGGTGGTGCTCGGCCGGGCGCGCAGCCTGGAGGAGTACCAGGACGCGCTGTACGGCAACCTGGAGGATCTCAAGCGCATGGCGCGGATGATCGACGACATGCTGTTCCTGGCCAAGGCCGACAACGGCCTGATCGTGCCCGAGCGGGCGGCGGTGGCGCTGCACGAGCTGGCGGAGCGCTTGCTCGACTACTACCGCCTGCTGGCGGAGGAGGGGGACATCGCGCTGGCGCTGGAGGGGGAGGGCCGCATCGCTGGCGACGCCGGCATGCTGCGCCGGGCGCTGTCCAACCTGCTGAGCAATGCGCTGCGCTACACCCCCGCCGGCGGCTGCATCCGCGTGCATATCGCCAGGGTCGGCGAGCAGGTGACGCTGAGCGTGGAGAATCCCGGGCCGACGGTGCCCGCCGAGCATCTGGGCCGGCTGTTCGACCGCTTCTACCGCGCCGATCCGGCGCGTCGCGAGGGCGGTAGCCATGCCGGCCTGGGCCTGGCGATCACCCGCTCCATCGTCGAGGCCCACGGCGGGCGCATCGTCTGCGAATCGGCGGACGGGCTGACCCGTTTCCGCATGACGTTCCCGGTCGCCCGGCCGGCGCCGGGCTGAGACGGCCTCAGCGCGGGAAGGCCACGCGCCAGTCGGCGGCGTCGATATGGCCGAGCAGTTGGGTGGCGCCGCTGGCCTTGTCGGCGAAGGCGAACAGCGCCGAGCCGTAGGCCGGGGTGGCGCCGTCCGGCAGCTTCAGGTCGTGCATCAGCGCGTCGAAGCACTCGCTGTGGGTCACCAGGACCAGGTTGCGCTGCTCCTGCTTGTGCTCGAGCATGTCGCGCAGCATGCTGCCCTTGCACTGGTACAGCCAGTCCTGGGTCACGCTGTTGGCGGGGCCGAACATGTATTCGGCGCTCTGCCGGGCGCGGGGGAGCGGGCTGTTGTAGATGTCGGCGTTGCCCAGGCCGAGGTGCTGGAACTCGCTGCCGATCTCGCGGGCGACTTCGCTGGCGCGCACCGTGATGCCGTCATGGCCGGCCAGGCAGGGGGCGTCGGAGCGGTCGCAGCGCTCGACATGGCGGATCAGCACGACGATGTCGCCATAGCGCCAGTGGGCGCGCAGGTCGGCGATGCGCGCCGGATCGCCGTGGGCCAGGTCGGGCGACGCGACCGCTTGCGGTTGCGCCAGCAGAACGGCGGCGCCCAACGCCACGACCGCGGCCAGCGCGGCAATGCCGCCCTTGCGGGTGCTCAGGGTCTTCTTCCACAGGTTGGGCAGCACGGCCGCCGGTTTGACTAGCGATTCCAAGATCTATGGCTCCCGTCGTTATGTTTTTTTGTGTCAGGAACGTCGCTGGCGTATTGAAGCATGGTGGCCGTACCGTCGACAGCATGGTGGCGACAAGGATAGGCGCGGTTTGTTGCCGAAAAATAAACGCCGAGGCGCCGCGCCCGTCTGCGAAACGGGCGCGGCGGGCGACTCAGCGTGCCAGGAAGCGGCGCAGGCTGCTCATTTCCGTCTGGATGGTCGGCAGGCGCGACTGCAGCACCGAGGTGCGGTCGCCGACCGCGCCGTCGTTGTCGGCCCGGCTGATGTCCAGGCTGGCGAAGCTGCCGCTCTTGAACGGCAGTACCACCTTGTAGTCTTCGCCGAAGAAGGCCAGGCGGTCCCAGTCGCCGCAGACCAGCAGGCGGCCCGGCTTGGGATCGAACAGGCTGCGGCCGATGGCGTAGTCCTGCGTCGGGTTCTGCACGCCGAGCAGCGGCATGATGGTCGGCAGGATGTCGGCGTGGCTGGTGCGCAGGCTTTCCTCATGCGGCGCGCGGCCGGGGATCCACAGCACCAGCGGGGTGCGCACCTGCTCGTCGACGAAGGTGGAGTTGTGGCCCCAGCGGCCCTTCTCCATGAACTCCTCGCCGTGGTCGCCGGTCATCACCACGATGGTGTTGTCCAGCAGGTCGTGCTGCTTGAGGTACTCGGTGACGCGGGCCAGCTGGCTGTCCAGATGGTGCACGGCATTCAGGTAGCGGTTGTGGATGCCGCCGATGTCGCGCTTGAGGTCCATGCTGGCGTAGCTGAAGTCCGGCAGGTAGTCCGGTTCGATCACCGATTCCGGCGGGAAGTTGTAGTTGGCGTGCGGCGACTCGAAGAACAGGAAGGTCATGAACGGCTTCGACGGGTCGCGCTTGTCGATGAAGTCCAGCAGGTTGCCGACGTTGCGGCGGTCGCGCTCCCACTGGATGCCGTTTTCGTCCTCGACCATCTGCTCATGCGGCAGCTTGACGAAGATGGTCTTGTCGAACTCCGGGTAGCTGAAGCGCGCGCTGGTGAACACCTTGATCTGGTAGTTCTGCTGCTGCAGCACGTCGATCAGCGGGCTGCCGACGCGGCCGTCGAGCACCGGGAACCACAGGTTGGCCGGCAGGCTGTAGAACTGGCTGAACATGCCGATGCGGGTGCCGTTGCCGCCGGAGAAGTTGTTCAGGAAGTGCTGCGCCTGCTGGGCGAAGGCGTAGGTCTGCGGCATGACGTGCGGGTTGAGGGTATCGGCGCGCCACGACTCGGAGACCAGCCAGACGATGTTCAGCGGCTTGGCCGGCGGCTGGATGCGCAGCGGCGACTGCGGATAGCGCAGCTTGCCGCCGTCCAGCTTGGCGTTGGCGATCTCCATCTGCTGCGGCTGCTTGAGGCCCAGGCGCTTGACGAACAGGCCGCGCATGGTCAGCGGCTGATAGAAGGGCACGCGCTGCGACAGCTCCAGCAGCGGGCTGTAGCCGTAGAAGTGGCTGACCGAGAAGCTCAGCCGCTCGCCGAGGGTGGCGACCAGGAACAGCGGCAGCACCCAGGCCAGGCGCGGCGTCGGCAGGCGCAGGCGGGCGACGCCGTGGGCCAGCAGGCGGACCAGGAACTGCGCGCCGAGGATGCCGCCGGCGAGCAGGGCGAACTCGCGCTCGGTGGACGCCGAGGAGCCCAGCGCCGTGATGCCGCCCGGGGTGGTGAGGATGTTCCAGACGAAGCCGTTGAGGTGGAAGCCGTACATCTTCCACAGCAGGTGGTCACCGTAGAGGGCGATCTGCACCACGCCGGCGAGCAGGACGGCCAGCGCGGTACCGGTCTTCGGCAGCCAGCGGCCGACCAGGCGGCTGACGACCCAGGCCGGGGCGACGAACATCAGCGCGTAGCTGCCGATCAGCACGCTCTGGTAGAGCACCAGCAGCGGCTTGGCGCCGAGCTCGAAGAAGCTCCCCAGGTGCAGGGCCACGGCCAGCCAGGTGAGCAGCCAGTAGAAGGCGTCGACGCGACGCGGATTAGCGGGCGACATGGAGGATCCTTTGTAGCAGAGGGTTGTTGCCAAGGCCGGTAAGCATGCAGTGACAGGTCGTGATGATCGACAAGGCTAGCGAGCAAGGCTTAATCAATTCTTAAGCGCGCAGAATAACAGCGTTTCCCGATGCGCTGTAGCGAGGCCGCGCCGGGTCAGCGCAGCCCCAGGCGCTTGGCCAGGCGGTGCAGGTTGGCGCGATCCAGGCCGAGCTCGCGGGCGGCGGCGGCCCAGTTGTGCGCGTGGCGCTCCAGGGCGGCGACGATCTGCTGGCGCTGGAACTGCTCGACCGCCAGGCGCAGGTCGCCGACCGGCGGTGGCGCGGCGGCGGCTTCGCCGACGGGTGGCTGCGCGGGGGCGCCGGGCAGGGCCAGGTCGAGCAGCTCGGCGCCGATGCTGAGGATGCGCTTGCGCTCGCCGCCGGCCATCGCCTTGAGCGCGGCGCGGCCGATCAGGTGCTCCAGCTCGCGCACGTTGCCCGGCCAGTCGTAGGCCAGCAGCGCGGCCTGGGCCTCGCCGGTCAGGCGCAGGCTGCGCAGGCCGAGGCGCGCGCGGTTCTCCTCGAGGAAGTAGCCGGCCAGCAGCAGTACGTCGCGGCCGCGCGCGCGCAGCGGCGGCACCGCCAGCGGGTAGACGCTCAGGCGGTGGTAGAGGTCGGCGCGGAAGCGTCCGGCGCGCACTTCCTCGGCCAGGTCGCGGTTGGTGGCGGCGATCACCCGCACGTCGACGCGATGCTCGCGGTCCGAGCCGACCCGCTGCAGCTGGCCGCTCTGCAGCACGCGCAGCAGCTTGGCCTGCACCGCCAGCGGCAGCTCGCCGACCTCGTCGAGGAACAGGCTGCCGCCATCGGCCAGCTCGAACTTGCCGTGGCGCTCGCTCACCGCGCCGGAGAAGGCGCCGCGGGCGTGGCCGAACAGCTCGCTCTCCACCAGGGTGTCGGGCAGCGCCGCGCAGTTGAGACTGACCAGCGGCTTGGCGGCGCGCGGCGAGGCGGCGTGGATGGCCTGCGCCACCAGCTCCTTGCCGACCCCGGTCTCGCCGCTGATCAGCACGCTCAGGTCGCTGCCGGCGACCAGGGCGATCTCCTCCAGCAGGTGGCGGTGTTCGCGGCTCTGGCCGATCAGCTCGCGGCTGGCCTGCTGGCCGGCGGCCTGGCGATAGACCTCGACCAGTTGCTCGTCATGCTCGGCGCGGCGGGTCAGGGCGTCGATCCGCTCGGCGGCGCGCACGGTGGCGGCGGCCAGGCTGGCGAAGGCTTCCAGGTTGGCCAGGTCGACATGGTCGAAGCGCGACGGATCGAGGGAGTCGAGGGTCAGCAGGCCCCAGGGCTGCTCGTCGACGTACAGCGGGCAGCCCAGGCAGTCGTGCACCTCCAGGTGACCGTGCAGGCCCTCGACCAGGCCGTCGTAGGGGTCGGGCAGCGCGCAGTCGGCGGCGAAGCGGGTCAGCCCGCGGTGCGCCAGCAGGCTCTCGAAGCGCGGGTGCTCGGCCACCCGGAAGCGCCGGCCGAGGGTGTCGGGACTGAGGCCGTCCACTGCCAGCGGGACCAGGGTGTCGCCCTCCAGATGCAGCAGGGCGGCGGCGTCGGCCGGCAGCAGCGCGCGCAGGGCGCCGAGCAGGCGGCGGTAGCGTTCCGCCTCGGGCAGCTCGCGAGACAGGTCGGCCACCAGGGGGATCAGGGCGTTGAGCAGTGGATGTGTGGTCATTTCGATAACGCGTTGTCGTGATGACAGCGAACGGCTGTTGTCAAATCAACCCTTTAAAAACATAAGTTGTTGATTTTAAAGGATAAAAAATCTGGCACGGAACCTGATATCTCCATTGTGCTTGCAGTCATGCGGCTTGTCGATTGCCGCTCAACCTTTGGTTCCGTTCAGGAGTTGTCCATGCTGTCCGCTCAACAAACCGCCATCATCAAGGCCACCGTCCCGCTGCTGGAAACCGGCGGCGAAACCCTCACCAAGCACTTCTACAAGATCATGCTCGGCGAGTACCCGCAGGTGAAGGTGCTGTTCAACCAGGCCCACCAGGCCAGCGGCGACCAGCCGCGCGCGCTGGCCAACGGCGTGCTGATGTACGCCCGCCACATCGACCGTCTGCAGGAGCTCGGCCCGCTGGTCGGGCAGATCGTCCACAAGCACGTGTCGCTGCAGATCCTCCCGGAGCACTACCCGATCGTCGGCGCCTGCCTGCTGCGCGCCATCC
>DASQBU010000214.1:0-10839 GCA_035635035.1 Pseudomonas sp. | reverse complement strand
CCGGCGTGGGTGATGTGCAGCACGCTGCCGTCCTGGATGCTGGTGCGCGCGCCGATGCGGATGCGGTGCATGTCGCCGCGGATCACCGCCAGCGGCCACACCGAGCAGTCGTCGCCGAGCACCACGTCGCCGATGACCACGGCGCTGGCGTCGACGAAGGCGCGCGCGCCGAGCTGCGGGGTCTGGCCCTGATAGGTTCGGATGGTCACGCTGAAGCTCCTGGGTTGGGTTGTCGGAGCGATCTAATTAGCACGCTTCGCCGCCGCCGGCGACTGGCCGGCCTCACGCCGGGCGGAGGAATTCGCCGGGGGTGGTGGCGAACTGCTCGCGGAAGGCGGCGATGAACGCCGAGGTGGACTCGTAGCCGCAGGCCAGCGCCACGTCGGTGACCCGCTCGCCGCGTTCCAGGCGCGGCAGGGCGCTGAACAGGCGCAGGCGCTGGCGCCAGGCGCGGAAGGTCAGCCCGGTCTCGCGGCGGAACAGCCGGCTGAGGGTCTTCTCCGAGACGCCGAGGCGCGCGCTCCACTCGCCGAGGCCGCTGGCGGAATCCGGGTGGGCCTGCAGGCTGCGGCACAGCCGGCGCAGGCGCGGCTCGCCGGGCAGCGGCAGCACCAGTTCCTGTTCCGGTGCGGTGGCCAGCTGGTCGAGCAGCACGCCGACCAGCCGGCCGGCGGCGCCGTCCTCGGCGTATTCCACCGGCAGGGCGTTGAAGGCGCGGATCAGCTCGCGCAGCAACGCACCGACGCCGAGCACCCGGCAGCGGCCGTCGTCCCAGGGCGTCAGCTCGGCGGCGAAGTACAGGCTGCGCACGTGGCTGCCGGGCGGGCAGTACAGCTTGTGGCTCACCCCGGCGGGAATCCACACCGCGCGCTGGCTGGGCGCGATGAAGCGGCCGCGGTCGGTGCGGATCTCGAACACGCCCTGCGCGGCGTAGGACAGCTGGCCCCAGGCGTGGCGGTGGCGGTAGCCGAGGATGCGGTGCGGCAGGGCGTCGGTGGTCTGCCCGTAGACCGGGCGCGGCAGGCACTGCAGCTCGTCGGGGCTGCGCGCGGGGGCGGTGGGCTGTCCGTTCGGCGACATGCTCTGGCCTTTTAGCGTTAGCCGGAAGTTGGCCGGCACGCTAACGTGGCCTGCCCTGCGTTGGCAAGCCGAGACCGCCATGAACTTCCTGCGTCCCCTGCTCGACCGCTTCACCCTCGCCCTGCTCGCCACGGTCGCCGTCGCCAGCCTGCTGCCGTGCAGCGGCAGCGGTGCGGCGCTGTTCGACGGGCTGGCCAAGCTGGCCGTCGGCCTGCTGTTCTTCCTCCACGGCGCGCGCCTGTCGCGCAGCGCGATCATCGCCGGGGCCAGCCACTGGCGCCTGCACCTCTTGGTGTTCGCCTGCACCTTCGCGCTGTTCCCGCTGCTCGGCCTGGCCCTGCAGCCGCTGCTGGGACCCTGGCTGGGCGCCGAGCTGTACGTCGGCATGCTCTACCTGTGCGCCCTGCCGGGCACCGTGCAGTCGGCCATCGCCTTCACCTCGATGGCGCGCGGCAACCTGCCGGCCGCGGTGTGCAGCGCCTCGGCCTCGAGCATCCTCGGCATCTTCCTCACCCCGCTGCTGGTGAGCCTGCTGCTCGGCGCCGAGACCGCCGCTGGCTCGCCCTTGCAGGCCATCGGCCGCATCCTGGTGCAGCTGCTGCTGCCGTTCCTCGCCGGCCACCTGTCGCGGCCGTGGCTGGCCGACTGGCTGGACCGCCGCCGCGCCTGGCTGAAGGTCGTCGACCAGGGCTCGATCCTGCTGGTGGTGTACACCGCCTTCAGCGCCGCGGTGGTCGAGGGCCTGTGGCGCGCCGTGCCGCTGCCGTCCCTGCTGATCCTGGTGGTGGCCTGCTGCCTGCTGCTGGCCCTGGCGCTGCTGGCCACCACGCTGCTCAGCCGGCGGCTGGGCTTCGCCACCGAGGACGAGATCGCCATCGTGTTCTGCGGCTCGAAGAAGAGCCTGGTCGCCGGCGTGCCGATGGCCCAGGTGCTGTTCGCCGGCGGTACGGCGGGCGCGGCGCTGCTGCCGCTGATGCTGTTCCACCAGATCCAGCTGATGGTCTGCGCGGTGCTGGCGCAGCGCTACGCGCGGCGCGCCGGGGCGCCGGCCCACTGAGCGCGAGCGGCCGCGCGTCGGCGTCGGCTTGTCTTCTGGCGTGGCTAGGATACTGTATATGAATACAGCTATCGGAGCTTCGCCATGTCGTCAGCCGGCCCGCTGCGCGGTCGCGGCACTGCCAGCAACCCGGCCAACCGCTTCGCCCCGACCCGCAGCGAGGCGTGCGACGACTGGGCGGCGGAGGTGCCGGCGTCGATCGCCACCGAGGTGCGCGAGGAGCGCTCGAAGACCATCATCAGCCGCAACGCCTCGCCGGACCTGCCCTTCGACCGCTCGCTGAATCCCTACCGCGGCTGCGAGCACGGCTGCATCTACTGCTACGCGCGGCCGAGCCACGCCTACTGGGACCTGTCGCCCGGCCTCGACTTCGAGACCCGGCTGATCGCGCGGAGCAATGCCGTCGAGCTGCTCGAGGCGCAGCTGGCCGCCCCGGGCTACCGCTGCGCGCCGATCAGCCTCGGCGCCAACACCGACCCCTACCAGCCGATCGAGCGCCAGTACCGGCTGACCCGCGGCTGCCTGGAGGTGCTGCTGCGCTATCGCCACCCGCTGACCATCGTCACCAAGGGCGCGCTGATCCTGCGCGACCTCGACCTGCTGCAGGCGCTCGCTGCACAGAATCTGGTGCGGGTGTTCGTCAGCCTGACCAGCCTCGACGACGGGCTCAAGCGCATCCTCGAGCCGCGCGCCGCCGCCCCGGCCGCGCGCCTGCGGGTGATCCGCCGTCTGCGCGCCGCCGGCGTGCTGTGCGCGCCAATCATCCCGCAGGTCAACGACGCCGAGCTGGAGCACCTGCTCGCCGCCGCCCGCGAGGCCGGCGCCGACAGCGCGGGCTACGCCCTGCTGCGCCTGCCTCGCGAGGTCGGCGCGCTGTTCGAGGACTGGCTGGCCACCCACCTGCCGCAGCGCGCCGCCCACGTGCTCAGCCTGATCCGCCAGTGCCGCGGCGGCGAGCTGTACGACGCGCGCTTCGGCCAGCGCTTCCGTGGCGAGGGGCCGTTCGCCGAGCTGCTCGCCCGGCGTTTCGCCGTCGCCCAGCGGCGTCTGGGCTTCAAGCGCAGTGGCGAGCTGGAGCCCCTCGACTGCATGCGCTTCGCCCCGCCGGGGCAACAGCTCACGCTGTTCTAGCGCCATACGCCGCCTGCCGGCTGCGCCCGCGGCCATTTCTCATTACCATGGCCGCATGTGACTCCTTCGAATCCAGGGACTCTGCCGTGACTGCCACCAACCCTCTGCTGCAAGCCTTCGATCTGCCGCCCTATCCGGCGATCCGCCCGGAACACGTCGAGCCGGCCGTCGACCAGATCCTCGCCGACAACCGCGCCGCCCTGGCGCGCATCCTCGCCAGCCAGGGCGACGCGCCCGACTGGGACGGCCTGGTGCTGGCCCTCGACGAGCTGAACGAGCGCCTGGCGCGCGCCTGGAGCCCGGTCAGCCACCTCAATGCGGTGTGCAACAGCAGCGAGCTGCGCGCCGCCTACGAGGCCTGCCTGCCCAAGCTGTCGGCCTACTACACCGAACTGGGGCAGAATCGCGCGCTGTACGACGCCTGGCACGCGCTGGCCGCCAGCCCGGCGGCGGCCGGCTTCGAGGTGGCCCAGCGGACCATCGTCAAGCACACCCTGCGCGACTTCCACCTGTCCGGCATCGACCTGCCGGCCGAGCAGCAGCAGCGCTACGGCGCGATCCAGATGCGCCTGGCCGAGCTGTCCAGCAAGTTCTCCAACCAGCTGCTCGACGCCACCCAGGCGTGGACCAAGCACCTCACCGATGCGGCGCAGCTGGCCGGCCTGCCGGAGTCGGCCCGCGCGCAGATGCAGCAGGCCGCCCAGGCCAAGGGCCTCGATGGCTGGCTGGTGACCCTGGAGTTCCCCAGCTACTACGCGGTGATGACCTACGCCGACGACCGCGCGCTGCGCGAGGAGGTGTACACCGCCTACAGCACCCGCGCCTCCGACCAGGGCCCCAACGCCGGCCAGCACGACAACGGCCCGCTGATGGCCGAGATCCTCGACCTGCGCCAGGAGCTGGCCCAGCTGCTCGGCTTCCAGCACTACGGCGAGCTGAGCCTGGCCACCAAGATGGCCGAGTCCACCGAACAGGTGCTCGGCTTCCTGCGCGACCTGGCGGTGCGCAGCAAGCCGTTCGCCGGGCAGGATCTGACCGAGCTGCGCGAATTCGCCGCCGCGCAGGGCGTCAGCGACCTCTCGAGCTGGGACGTCGGCTACTTCAGCGAGAAGCTGCGCCAGAGCCGCTACAGCATTTCCCAGGAACAGATCCGCGCCTGGTTCCCGATCGACAAGGTGCTGTCCGGGCTGTTCGCCATCGTCGAGCGCCTGTACGGCATCCAGATCGCCGAGCTCAAGGACTTCGACACCTGGCACCCGGACGTGCGCCTGTTCGAGATCCGCGAGCACGGCCAGCGGGTCGGGCGCTTCTTCTTCGACCTCTACGCGCGCGCCAACAAGCGCGGCGGCGCCTGGATGGACGGCGCCCGCGACCACTGGCGCAACGCCTTCGGCGAGCGGATCAGCCCGGTCGCCAACCTGGTGTGCAACTTCACCCCGGCGGTCAACGGCCAGCCGGCGCTGCTCACCCACGACGAGGTGACCACCCTGTTCCACGAGTTCGGCCACGGCCTGCACCACCTGCTGACCCGCGTCGACTACGCCGGCGTATCGGGCATCAACGGCGTGGCCTGGGACGCGGTGGAGCTGCCCAGCCAGTTCATGGAGAACTGGTGCTGGGAGCCGGAAGGCCTGGCGCTGATCTCCGGGCACTTCGAGAGCGGCGAGCCGCTGCCGCAGGACCTGCTGGACAAGATGCTGGCGGCGAAGAACTTCCAGTCCGGCCTGGGCATGCTGCGCCAGCTGGAGTTCTCGCTGTTCGACTTCGAGCTGCACGCCACCCACGGCGACGGCCGCAGCGTGCTCGAGGTGCTGCAGGCGATCCGCGACGAGGTGTCGGTGTTCCAGCCGCCGCGCTGGAACCGCTTCGCCAACAGCTTCGCGCACATCTTCGCCGGCGGCTACGCGGCCGGCTACTACAGCTACAAGTGGGCCGAGGTGCTGTCCGCCGACGCCTTCTCGAAGTTCGAGGAGGAGGGCGTGCTCAACCCGGCCACCGGCCGCGCCTTCCGCGAGGCGATCCTCGCCCGCGGCGGCTCCCGGGAGGCGATGGAGCTGTTCGTCGACTTCCGTGGCCGTGAACCTTCCATCGACGCCCTGTTGCGTCACAGCGGCCTGACTCAGGAGGCAGCATGAGCGAATACGACATGGGCGCCCCGGTGAAGCGCTTCATCGCCGGCGCGGTGTGCCCGGCCTGCGAGGCCATGGACACCATCCAGATGTGGAACGAGGAGGGCACGCCGCACCGGCACTGCGTGACCTGCGGCTTCGCCGACACCCTCGACCCCAACGGCAACTCGGTGCCCAAGGAGCTGCCGACCCGGGTCAACGTCAGCGCGCTGACGCCCAAGGCCGCCGATCCCAAGGTGCAGACCGTGCAGTTCTTCCCCAATCCGAAGCTGAAGAAGCCGGAGTAGACCGGCCGGCTGGTGAACGAGGCGCCCTCCGCACGGACGGCGCCTTTTTTCATGCGCTCAGGGCAGCTGCAGGCCGCCTGTCGCCTGGTGCAGCTCGCGCAGTTGCACGCCGAGCTGCTTGACGTTGGCCTCGGTGGCGTCCAGCTCGCGGCGCCGCTCGGGGCGCAGCAGGGCCAGCAGCTGGTTGTCGAGCTGGTCGCTGAGCTGGCGCAGGTGGGCCTGGCGCTGGCGGCTGGCCTGCTCCAGGTGCTGCCATTCGCCGGCCTGCGGCAGGCCGTAGCCGCCGTCGAGCAGTTCCGCCGGGCGGCTGAGGAAGCCGCTGTCGGCGAGCAGCTGCTGCAGGGTGCGGTCGGCCTCGGCGTTGCTGGCGCCGCGGGCGCGGCGGCTGAGGTAGTCCTGCTTGAGGTCGTCCTGGGCCAGCTGCAGCTGGCGGCGCTGGGCAGCCTGTTCGAGCAGCAGCAGGGCGGCGCTGGCGCGCAGGTCGGCGCCGGCGAAGCGGCGGCGCCGCTCGGCGGCCGGCAGGGCCAGCCAGTCCTCCACCCCGGCCTGCGGCAGCGCCAGGCGCTGGCGGGCGATGGCGAACATGGCCTGGTAGCGCTCGCGGAACGAGTCGAAGCGGTAGCCCAGGCGCAGCGCCTCGCGCGGCTCGTCGAGCACGCGGCGGTCGGCCAGGCCGCGGCCTTCCAGCAGCTTCAGCAGGCCGCTGGGGGTGATGCTGTCGAGGTCGGCGAGGCGCGGGTCGGCGGTGCCGCTGCGCAGCAGCTTGAGGGTCTCCACCGCGCAGTTGTTGCTGAGGAACCAGTAGTCGCCGTCGTGGCTCCAGTGCAGCTCGGCGGCGTGCTCGCCGAGCGCGCGGATCTGCGCGCGGGACAGGTTGAGCGGTACCGAGGCCAGGCTGCGCAGCTCGACCTTGGTGTATTCGTCGATCACCTGGCCGAGCGGCAGGACGAACAGCCGCGAGGGGTAGGCGCCGGTCAGGCCGTCCCAGCTGGACAGCTGCACGTCGCCGACGAAGGCGCGATAGGACAGCACCAGGTGCTGGTCGAGGTCCAGTCGGCAGTCCGGGCCGCGCGGCCGGCCGGGGGCGCAGACCACCAGGCGCAGCATGGTGTGCCCCCAGCGGCTGACCCAGCTGTCGTTGGCCTCGGCGAACAGGTAGTCCACCGCGTAGATCCGCTCGGGGTCGAGCTGGCCGAGCGGCTGGCGGGCGAAGTCGCTGCCGGCGTTGAGGAAGGCCAGGTTGCCGGCGCAGGCGCTGGCCGGCGGCGCCCAGGCGAAGTGTTCGCGCAGGTAGCGGTGCAGCGCCGGGCGGCGGCAGGCGTAGCTGGGGTCGAGGAGGAAGTACTCGAGGTTCACCGCGACGAACTCGCGCGGGTTGCTCAGCTCGTAGGGGTCCGGGCTGCGCAGTTCCTGCGGGTTGTCCGCCTCGCGCACGCCGCGCCGACCGACCCGCTGGCTCCAGCCGGCCAGGTCGAGCAGGCGCGGGTCGTCGGACAGGGTGAAGCGCCGCTCGGTCTGCCCGCGGCATTCGCCCGGCAGGCCGACCGCACCGTGGCGTTCGGCCTGGCGCCGGCAGCGCTGGATCAGCTGTGCTTCGGCCGCGGGCCAGGCGCGGGCGCGGTCGTAGAGGTGGGTCAGCTCGTGGAGCAGGGTGGCCAGCAGCTCGCGGCGCAGGGTGCCGTGGCTGCGCCCGGTCGGGCGGGTCGCCGCGCTGCCGTCGGCCAGCGCCGGCAGCAGGCCGGCGTTGAGCTCGAAGGCGTCGAGCTGGGTCAGCCGGCCATAGACCTTGGCCGGCAGCGCGTGGCTCCAGCGCACCGCGACCGTGCGTGGCAGTTGCTCGCGCAGGCGCGGCGGCAGGGCGGCCAGCGCCTCGTCGAGCAGGGCCTGGCTGGCCTGGCGTTCGGCAGTGGTGAGGCCGGTGTCCTGCAGTTGCAGGTGCAGGCCGTCGGGAGGCGCGGCAGCGGGCGCGTCCGCTGCCGCGGGGCCGGCGAAGGTGCCGGCCAGCAGCAGGGCGAGCGCGCCGAGCGCCGCGCGCAGGCCGGTCACAGGGCGAGGATGGCCTGCGCCAGCTCGACGTCGCTGGCCTGGCGGGTTTCCGGCAGGCGCTCGCGCAGGGCGCGCAGGGCGGCCTCCAGCTGGGCGCCGCGGATGCTGCCCTCGCTGGCGATGAAGCTGGCGGCGTCGTCGCGGGCCTCGCGGACCACCTTCATGTCGCGGATCGAGGTGGTGGTGTCGGAGGTGAAGTCGATGGTGCGCCCCGAGGCCCGCACGATGATGTTGCTGGTGGCCTTGAGGGTCTGGGCCTCGGCGCTGCCGACGGCGAGCAGGGCGAGGGAGGCGGCGAGAAGCAGGGTACGACGCATGACGAGTCTCTGGGGCTGTGGAACGAGGCGCGTAATGTATTGATTCGCCGGGGCTTGTGCCAGTGGCACAGACCCGCGGCGTGACCGGGGCGACGCCGCGGGCTGCGTCGTCTCAGAGGGCGAGAATCGCCTCGGCCAGTTGCCGGTCGCCGACGCCCTGCAGCTGGGGGTTCTGCTCGCGCAGGCGTTGCAGGGCGGCTTCCAGGCGGGCACCGCGGATCGCCCCGTCGCTGGCGACGAAGCTGGCGGCGTCCGGGCGGGCGGCGAGGACGACCTTGTCGTCGCGCGACTTGGAGGTCGCGTCGCTGGTGCTTTCGCTGGCATTGGCGGTGGCGCTGCCGAGGGTGTCGGTGGTGGCGATGAAGCTGGAGGCCGAGGCGCCGCTGACGACGGCCAGCAGGCCGGCGGCGGTGAGCATCTGGAGGCGGGTCATGAGTGAAATCCTGTTCGGCTGGTGTGACGGTAGGACCACGCGGCGGCCGCGGGGTTCGCCCCGTGGTCGGGCGGAAACGACTGCGCCGCCCGAAGGCGGCGCAGTCTTGCAGCGGTCAGTGAGTCAGTCTAGGCCGATCACTGCGGCAGCATGGTGCCTTTTTCTTCCAGGTTGACGTGCCACTGCAGGGCTTCGCGCAGGATGTGCGGAGTCTGGCCGCCCTTGGCGCAGGCGCGCTCGAAGTAGTCGTTCAGCGCGTCGCGGTAGGACGGGTGCACGCAGTTGTCGATGATGGCACGGGCGCGCTCGCGCGGCGCCAGGCCGCGCAGGTCGGCCAGGCCGACTTCGGTGACCAGCACGTCGGCGTCGTGGCCGGTGTGGTCGACGTGGCTGACCATCGGCACGACGCTGGAGATCAGGCCGTCTTTGGCGGTGGACTTGGTGACGAACACGGCCAGCTGGGCGTTACGGGCGAAGTCGCCGGAACCGCCGATGCCGTTCATCATCTTGCTGCCGTTGACGTGAGTGGAGTTCACGTTGCCGTAGATGTCGAATTCCAGCGCGGTGTTGATGCTGATGGTGCCGAGGCGGCGGACGATTTCCGGCAGGTTGGAGATTTCCTGCGGGCGCAGGACCAGCTTGTCCTTGTACGCGTTGATGTTGCCGAACACGCGCTCGGCGCAGGCGGCCGAGATGGTGATGGAGCTGGCCGAGGCGAACTTCAGCTTGCCGGCATCCAGCAGCTCGAAGGTGGAGTCCTGCAGCACTTCGGAGTACTGCACCAGATCGGTGAACGGCGAGTTGACCAGGCCGCCGGTCACGGCGTTGGCGATGGTGCCGATGCCGACCTGCAGCGGACGCAGGTTGTTGGGCATGCGACCGGCGTTCACTTCCTGCTTGAGGAAGTCGATCAGGTGGTCGGCGATGGCCTGGGTTTCGTCGTCGGCCGGCAGGTTGTTGGACGGCGAGTCCTTCAGGTCGCTGAACACGATGGCGACGATCTTCGACGGATCGACGGCGATGGCGGTGCTGCCGACGCGGTCGCTGGCCTTCAGCACGTTGACCGGGGTGCGGTTGGGGCGCTCTTCCGGCAGGTAGATGTCGTGCAGGCCTTCCAGGTCGGTGCTCAGGGTGGTGTTGATCTCGACGATCACCTGCTTGGCGAACTGCACGAAGCTGGCCGAGTTGCCCACGGAGGTGGTGGGAACGATGTGGCCTTCCTCGGTGATGGCGACCGCTTCGATCACCGCGATGTCCGGGCGGGCGATCTGGTTGGCGCGCATCTGCTCGACGGTTTCCGACAGGTGCTGGTCGATGAACATCACCTTGCCGTCGTTGATGGCCTTACGCAGGGTGGTGTCGACCTGGAACGGCATGCGACGGGCCAGGGCACCGACTTCGGTCAGTTTCTTGTCGATGTCGTTGCCCAGGCTGGCGCCGGTCACCAGGGAGATCTTCAGCGGATTCGTCTTGGCCTGCTCGACCAGGGCCAGCGGGACGGCTTTGGCTTCGCCGGCGCGGGTGAAGCCGCTCATGCCGACGGTCATGCCGTCCTTGATGAACTTGGCAGCTTCGGCTGCGGAAACGACTTTGTCGCGCAGGGCAGGCAGGCGAATACGATCGTTGTGCATGGCGGTTCCTTTATTCGGGGTATGGCGAAACACGGTGCGCCGAGTCTAAGGATTCACCATCGTTAAGCCTTTACGACTAAAGTCGCAATGCGCTGGGAGGTATTTTGTCGAAAGTGCAACAATTTGCCGCAGGAAACTGCCGCCGAAACCGTGTAGGGCGGCAGTTCCCGGTGCTTCGGCGGTGATTATTCGACCGCCTTGACCATGTCCTCGACCACCTTCTTGGCGTCGCCAAACACCATCATGGTCTTGTCCAGGTAGAACAGCTCGTTGTCCAGGCCGGCGTAGCCGCTGGCCATCGAGCGCTTGTTGACGATCACGGTGCGCGCCTTGTACGCCTCGAGGATCGGCATGCCGGCGATCGGCGAGTGCGGGTCGGTCTTCGCCGCCGGGTTGACCACGTCGTTGGCGCCGAGCACCAGCACCACGTCGGCCTGGCCGAACTCGGGGTTGATGTCCTCCATCTCGTGCACCTGCTCGTAGGGCACCTCGGCCTCGGCGAGCAGCACGTTCATGTGCCCGGGCATGCGTCCGGCCACCGGGTGGATGGCGTACTTCACCGACACGCCGCGGTGGGTCAGCTTCTCGGTCAGCTCCATCAGCGCGTGCTGGGCGCGGGCCACCGCCAGGCCGTAGCCGGGGACGATGATCACGCTGTCGGCGTTGCCGAGCAGGAAGGCGGCGTCGTCGGCCGAGCCGCTCTTCACCGGGCGCTGCTCCTGGCTGCC
>DASQBU010000213.1:0-3246 GCA_035635035.1 Pseudomonas sp. | reverse complement strand
GGCTCGACGCCACCACATAGGCCAGTCCACGAATGTCCATCATCGGATTCTCCTCGTCGCGGCGCTGGGTTATCCCCTGTAGGGGCGAATTCATTCGCCAAGCAGGCCATCGGCCTGCCCTTGGCAACATCGGGGGCCGCGCTGCGGCCCATGGCGAATGCATTCGCCCCTACTGGGGAGTCCGGCGCCGCGATGAGGAGAATCCGATGATGGACATTCGTGGACTGGCCTACGTGGTGGCGAGCAGCCGCGACCTGGCCGCCTGGCGCCGGCAGGCCGAGGACGTGCTGGGCATGATGGTGGAGGAGGGGCCGCTGGGCGACCTCTATATCAAGATGGACGAGCGGCCGTTCCGCCTGTTCGTCTCCAGCGGTCCGGCCGACCGCTATGTGGCCAGCGGCTGGGAGCTGGCGGACGAGGAAGCCTTCGAGCAGGCCTGCGCGGAACTGGAGCGCGCCGGGGTGCCGTTCGAGCGCGGCTGCGCCGAGCTGTGCGCGGTGCGCCGGGTCAACGGCCTGGCCAGCCTGCGCGACCCGTCCGGCAACCTGCACGAGCTGGTGTGGGGCGTGTGCTCGGACTTTCGCCGCTTCGTCTCGCCGGCCGGCGTGCCGGCTTTCGTCACCGGCGAGCTGGGCATGGGCCATACCGTGCTGCCGGCGCCGAACTTCGCGCAGACCTGGGCGTTCCTGCGCGATGTGCTGGGCTTCGGCCTGTCCGACATCCACCGCTTCCGGCCCGCGCCGGACGCGCCGGCCATCCCGATCTACTTCCTGCATTGCAACAACGGCCGCCACCACAGCCTGGCGCTGTTCGGCGGGCCGGTGCCGAGCGGCTGCGTGCACCTGATGGTGGAGGTGGAGAACCTGGTGGAGGTCGGTCGCGCCCATGACCGCATGCAGCGCGCGGGCGTGAAGCTGATGGCCACCCTCGGCCAGCACGTCAACGACCGCATGACCTCCTTCTACATGGCCACCCCCTCGGGCTTCGCCATCGAGTACGGCTTCGGCGGCCTAGTCCTCGACTGGACGCGGCACAGCGTCTTTGAGGCCAGCGAGGTGAGCGTCTGGGGGCACGACTTCGGCGTGGGTTTCAACGCGCCGGCCGGCTGATCCGCCGGCCTCCCCCAAACGGGTGATGTGCCTGCACCCGGCGTTTCCCAAACTGGCCCCGTCCCCGCCGTGCCGGCGCCAAGCGCGGCGGGGACACGGACCGGCCGGCGTGATGGCTTAGCCCGCGCGGGCCTGCGATGCCAGAACAACAATAATCCGGAGGCAGTATGCCCAAGGCAGAAAGAAAGGATCGCCGGCGTAACGGCCAGCCGCGGCGTCTGCGCGAGTTGCTCGCGCTGGCTGTGGCGTTGGGCTGCGGGACTTTGCACACCTTGCCCACCCTTAAACCGGGCGAGTCGCCCCGACACGAGGCGTCGCTGACGGTCAAACCGGCGCTGTTCGGCCCGGAGGCCGCCCGGCGGGGCGGTCTGTGATGGACGGGGCAGGGGGCGCGTGCGCCCCTTGCCACGCCGCGGCCACCAGCTACGCCGAGCTGCAGGGGCTGATCGGCCTGGTCTACGACGGCCTGCTCGAGGACAAGCCGTGGACCGGGCTGCTCGATGCCCTGCGCCGGCAGTTCGGGGCCAACTACGTGTCGCTGACCATCCGCCTGCCGAGCGCCGAGGATCGCGGCCTGGTGGTGTTCGCCGGCGAGGCGCGGCCGCACATCCACGCCATCTACACCAGCTCGCTGTACGCGGTGGACCCCTTCGTCAACCTGCCGCGCGACACCGTGGTGATGCTCGAGGAGCTGATCGACGAGCGCGCGTGGCTGGACCGCGTGATCTACCGCGACTTCCTCGCACCGCTGCAGGTGCGCTACATGATGGGCGCCGACATCCGCAGCGACGAGGGCGGCGAGCGCGAGTTCCGCCTGCGCGTCAGCCGCCCGCCGGATAGCGGGCCGTTCAGCGAGGCCGAGCGGGCGCTGTGCGGGCTGCTGCTGCCGCACCTCAGGCGCGCGCTGCGCCTGTACGCTCACCTCGACCGCGTGGAGAGCGCCTGCCGGCTGTACGTCGGCACCCTGGAGCGGATCGGCATCGGCTCGATCCTGCTCGACGAGAACGGCGGCATCTGCCGGCTCAACCGCGTCGCCGAGGCCATCCTCGCCGAAGGCGACGGCCTGCAGCTGCACAACGGCATGCTCGAGGCCGTGTCGCCGCGCGACGACCGTCGCCTGTGGCGCCTGATCAAGCAGGCCGCCGCCGGGCGCAGCGGCAGCGGCCTGGTGGAAGCCATCGCCCTAGACCGCGGCGGCCAGCCCGGCGGGCTCAGCGTGCTGGTGCGCAGCATCCCGCTGGCCGCCAGCGCCGAGACCGGCCGCGCAGCCGCCGTCGAACTGATCCTGCGCGACAGCACCCGCCCGGCGCAGCCCTCCGAACCGCTGCTGCGCCAGCTCTACCAGCTCACCCCGGCCGAGGCCGCGCTGGCCGTGCTGCTCGGCGAGGGCCTGACCCTCGAGGAAAGCGCCACGCGCCTGGGCATCAGCCGCAACACCGCGCGCACCCACCTGCGCGCGGTGTTCGCCAAGACCGGCGTCAAACGCCAGACCGCGCTGGTGCAGCTGCTGCTGTGCAGCGTGGTGGCGCTGGATTGACAGGCCCGGTGCCTGCTGTAGGGGCGAATTCATTCGCCTGTGCGAGGCCTTTGGGCGAATGAATTCGCCCCTACAGGGGGCAGCCGGGAGGGAGGCTTCATGCGATTGCCCTGGAGGAGCGTGCGGGTCATTCCGACTCGCTGGGTAGTCGCGATGACCGCAAATTTCCGTGTCGTTACGACCGCATATTTCCGAGCAAAACTGTAGGTTATTGATCTGCAAGGCCCCGCACGCCTGGCACGCTTCCTGACTGGTAATCCGCAACTGCTGCAACCCGTTGTGGAGGTTCCAAAATGTCTGGCGTGCTCGAATCCCCGGTAAACGTCTTCAATCTGGCGAATAGGCTGATCCTGTCCGGCGTGGCGATCCTGATCGTCGGCGTGCTCGGCGCCTATGGCTTCGACAAGCAGATCGGCCTGGGCCTGCTGGTCGGCGCGCACATGTTGACCATCGTCGGGCCGTCGCTGGTCAAGCTCGGCTACGTGATGCGCCTGTCGGTGCAGAACAAGCTGGCGGCGTGCTGAACGGCGGCTGTAGGGGCGAACTCATTCGCCTTTGCGGGGTGTTTTGGGCGAATGAATTCGCCCCTACAGGGGCCTT
>DASQBU010000212.1:0-2711 GCA_035635035.1 Pseudomonas sp. | reverse complement strand
TGGCGCGAGCTGCCGGCGCGCAGCCCGGCTCCGGAGATCGTCCGCCCGCTCGGCGAGCCGTTCGCTCCGGAAGGCGGCATGGTGCTGCTCGACGGCAATCTCGGTCGCGCCCAGCTGAAGACCTCGGCGGTGGACCCGGCGCACTGGCGGGTACGCGCTCCGGCGCGGGTATTCGACAGCGAGGCGGCGGTGCAGGCGGCCTACCAGGCCGGCGAGCTGCAGGGCGACCTGGTGCTGGTGGTGCGCTTCCAGGGGCCGCGCGCCAACGGCATGCCCGAACTGCACAAGCTGATGCCGCTGCTGGCCAACCTGCAGGCAGCCGGCCAGCGGGTCGCGCTGGTCACCGACGGTCGGCTGTCCGGTGCTTCCGGGCAGGTGCCGGCGGCGCTGCACGTCACCCCGGAGGCGGCCGCCGGCGGAGCGCTGGCGCTGCTGCGCGACGGCGACCTGCTGGAAGTGGACGCCGCGCGCGGCGTGCTGGCCGCCGCGGTGGAGGAGGGCGAGTGGGCGCGGCGCACGCCGGCCGAGCCGAGCCAGGCGCAGGCGGTCGGCTACGGCCTGGAATTGTTCAATCTGCAGCGGCGGCTGGCGGGGCCGGCCGACCGCGGCGGTTCGATTGTGGACTGGGAGGAATGAAGATGAGTCTGACGATGGACGAGGTGTTGACGCGGGCTCGCCCGGTCCTGCCGGTGCTGGTGATCGAGGATGCCGGTCTGGCGGTCGACCTGGCGCGGGCGCTGTACGCCGGCGGCGTCGAGGTACTGGAAGTGACCCTGCGCACGCCGCGGGCGCTGGAGGCGCTGGCGGCGATCCGTCAGGCGCTGCCGCAGCTGCTGGTCGGCGCCGGCACCCTGATCCATGCCGCGCAGTTCGCCGAGGCGCGCGACGCCGGTGCGCAGTTCGCGGTCAGCCCCGGCTGCACCGAGCACCTGGCCAATGCCGCCGAGGCTTGCGGGCTGCCCTACCTGCCGGGGGTGATGACGCCCTCCGAGGTGCTGTTCGCCATCGAGAAGGGCTACCGCTCGCTCAAGCTGTTCCCGGCCAACGGCGATGTCAGCGTGAAGATGCTGAAGAGCTTCAAGGAGCCGTTCAACGGCATCCGCTTCTGCCCGACCGGCGGGATCAACCAGGACAACCTGTCGACCTTCCTGCGCCTGCCCAACGTCGCCTGCGTCGGCGGCACCTGGGTGGCGCCGAGCAGCCTGGTGCGCGCGCGCGCCTGGGACCAGATCACCCAGCTGGCGCAGGAGGCCTGCGCGCTGTCCGCCAGTCTGGAGCGCGGCGCGTGAGCTGGGACCTGCCGGCGCCCTTCGTGCTGGACATCGCCGTGGCGGACGGGCACATCGACGTGCTCGGCCACGTCAACAACGCGGTCTACGTCGGCTGGCTGGAGCAGTGCGCCTGGGCGCACTCGCAGTCGCTCGGCCTGTGCATCGACGAATACCGCCGGCTGGACCGCGCCATGGCGGTGGTGCGCCACGAGATCGACTACCTGGCCGCCGCCTACCGCGGCGAATCCCTGCAGCTGGGCACCTGGATCGTCGAGGCGGACGGCCGGCTGAGCATCCGCCGGCGCTTCCAGCTGCGCCGCCCGGCCGACGGCGCCACCCTGCTGCGCGCCAGCACCCGCTTCGCCTGCATCGAGCTGTCCAGCGGCAAGCCGCGGCGCATGCCGGCGGAGTTCGCCGAGGGCTACGGCAAGGCGCTGATATCCGTGTCGTAGGCGGGGTGCGCCATGCGCACCGCCGGATTTCTCCGCATCCGCAATGGTGCGCATGGCGCACCCTACGCGCGGGCCTGACTTGCTAGAATCCGCGCCCCGCGTTTTTCCCGAGACTTTTCCCGTGCAGATTGCCCTGGCGCCCATGGAGGGGCTGGTCGATGAAATCCTCCGCGAGCTGCTGACCGAGGTCGGCGGCGTCGACTGGTGCGTCAGCGAGTTCGTGCGCGTCTGCGACCGCCTGCTGCCGCTCGCCAGCTTCCGCAAGCTGGCCCCGGAGCTGGACAGCGGCTGGCGTACCGCCAGCGGCACGCCGATGCGCCTGCAGCTGCTCGGCTCCGATCCGGCCTGCCTGGCCGACAACGCGGCCTTCGCCGCCGGACTCGGCGCGCCGGTGATCGACCTCAACTTCGGCTGCCCGGCGAAGACGGTGAACAAGTCGCGCGGCGGCGCGGTGCTACTCAAGGAGCCCGAGCTGCTCCACGCCATCGTCCGCGAGGTGCGCCGCAGCCTGCCCGCCGAGGTGCCGGTGACTGCCAAGATGCGCCTGGGCTACGACAGCCCGGACGGCGCCATCGACTGCGCGCGGGCGCTGGCCGAGGGCGGCGCGGCCATGCTGGTGGTGCACGCGCGCACCAAGGTCGACGGCTACAAGCCGCCGGCCCACTGGGAGTGGGTGGCGCGAGTGCAGGAGGTGGTCGACATCCCCGTCTACGCCAACGGCGAGATCTGGAGCGTCGGCGACTGGCGGCGCTGCTGCGCGGTGAGCGGCGCGCAGCACATCATGCTCGGCCGCGGGCTGGTGTCGCGCCCCGACCTGGCTCGGCAGATCGCCGCCGCCCAGGCAGGCCGCGAGCCGGTGCCGCTTTCCTGGGGCGAGCTGCAGCCGCTGCTGCGGCTGTTCTGGCGCAAGGCGCGGCAGAAGCTCGCCCCGCGCTACGCGCCGGGGCGGCTCAAGCAGTGGCTGGCGATGCTCACCCGCAACTATCCG
>DASQBU010000211.1:0-5475 GCA_035635035.1 Pseudomonas sp. | reverse complement strand
CGAGCTGGGCGTCGCTGAGGTCGCGGTAGACGTAGAGCAGGGTGCGGTCCAGCTCGCTGCCGATCTGCTGCATCAGCCGCTCGCGCTGGCCGTTCAGCAACTGCTGCGGCGAGCCGCCGCCCATCAGCATGCCGGGCAGGCCGGGGAGCATCTGGCTGAGACTGTCGGCGGCCACCCCGGCCAGCGCCAGGCTGACCTCGGCGCCGGCCTCGCGCGCCGGCAGGGCGTTGCCCAGGCGCTTGACCAGCGCCTGGCGGGCGGCCGAGGCCTGCACCTGCGGCAGGCCGTTGGCGTGCTGCCTGAGCTCGGCGGGGGCGGTGGCGCGCACCTCGCGCTGGATCACCGCGCGGCCCAGCGGGCTGTCGAAGAAGCGGATCGCCGGCAGCGGATCGGGCAGGCTGCGGCGCAGGCTGGCCAGCGCGCGCTGGTCCATCGCCTGCGGCGCGAAGCGGCGATTGCTGTTGTCCACCAGGGCCTGATACACCGCCGGCGGCAGGCTGTTCTGGTAGCGCTGCTGGGCGGCGACCAGGGCGGCGTTGAAATGCTCCCGCTGCTGCGGCCAGCCGGCCAGCTGGTAGAGCTCGTCGTGCTCGTCGGCGCGGCTGAACAGGCTGACAAGGCTCAGGGCAAGGGCGATCAGAACACGCATGGGAACTCCCGCGAAACAGGGACGTATTGTCGACTCCGAGCGCCCGACTTGTCGAGGCACCGGCGGCGCCGATCACGCTCATCCAGTCGGATTGCCCCCGCGGCGGCCCGCCTGGCGCGGCCGGAGCGACAGACGCGGTTGCCTGTACGCCGGGCGCCTCCCTAGAATGCGCCATGACCGATTTCAACACGCCGCTCCCCTGCCTCGAACCCATCCTCGACGACCTGGCCCGCCAGGGCTGGTCGGTGCAGCCGCTGGCCGTGCCGGCCGAGCTGTGCGCCGCGCTGGCCGCCGAGTGCCGCCGCCGCCACGCCGCCGGCGCGCTGACCCGCGCCGCCATCGGCCGCGGCCACGGCCAGCTGCTCGACGAGGGCATCCGCGGCGACCACATCCAGTGGCTGGCGCCCGGCGAATCCGCCGCCACCGACGCCTACCTCGGCCTGCTCGACACCCTGCGCGAGCGCCTCAACCGCGAGCTGTTCCTCGGCCTCGAGGACTACGAGTGCCACTTCGCCCTGTATCCGCCGGGCAGCTTCTACCGCCGCCACCTCGACCGCTTCCGCGACGACGACCGGCGCACGGTGACCACGGTGTTCTACCTCAACGAGGACTGGCTGGCGGAACACGGCGGCGCCCTGCGCATGGCGCTGGCCGACGGCGAGGAGCTGGACGTGCTGCCGGCCGCCGGCACCCTGGTGGTGTTCATGTCCGCCGACTTCCCCCACGAGGTGCTGCCGGCCGGCCGCGAGCGCCTGTCGCTCACCGGCTGGTATCGCCGCCGCGGCAACGGGCCGCTCTAATCCGCGATTTTGCACTGGAACCTTTGGCAGAAAACGCTAGTCTGCTTCAGACCTTTTCCTGCTTTCTCCAGCAAAGGAACCTTGCGATGAAATCCCTGCTTGCCACCTGCGGCCTGCTGGCCGCCTGCGCCCTGGCCGCCCCGGCCATGGCCGACACCCCGCGCACCCCGGCCCCGGAAGGCGCCAAGGTGTACTTCATCGCGCCGCAAGACGGCGCCACGGTCGACAAGACCTTCACCGTCAAGTTCGGCCTCAAGGGCATGGGCGTGGCGCCGGCCGGCAGCGAGGCGCCGGCCACCGGCCACCACCACCTGCTGGTCGACGTCGCCGAGCTGCCGGCACTGGACAAGCCGCTGCCGGCCAGCGACAACGTCCGCCACTTCGGCAAGGGCCAGACCGAGACCGAAGTGACTCTGCCGCCGGGCAAGCACACCCTGCAGCTGCTGGTCGGCGACAAGAACCACGTGCCGTTCGACCCGCCGGTGATTTCCGAGAAGATCACCGTCAACGTCAAGTAACCGCGACGCAACGAAAAAGGGAGGCCGAGGCCTCCCTTTTTCATATCCGGCGGACGCTTAGAACAGCACGCGGCAGCGGATGGTGCCGTTGACTTCCTGCAGCTTGTGCAGGGCCAGGTCGGAGTATTCCTTGTCGACGTCGACCACCACGTAGCCGACCTTCTCGTTGGTCTGCAGGAACTGGCCGGAGATGTTGATGCCGTTGTCGGCGAACACCTTGTTGATCTCGCTGAGCACGCCCGGGATGTTCTGGTGGATGTGCAGCAGGCGGTGCTTGCCCGGGTGCGACGGCAGGGCCACTTCCGGGAAGTTCACCGAGGACACCGAGGTGCCGTTGTCGCTGTACTTGACCAGCTTCTCGGCCACTTCCAGGCCGATGTTGGCCTGCGCCTCGGCGGTGGAGCCGCCGATGTGCGGGGTGAGGATCACGCGATCCAGGCCGCGCAGCGGGCTCTCGAACTCCTCGTCGTTGGACTTGGGCTCGACCGGGAACACGTCGATGGCGGCGCCGATCAGGTGCTCGTCCTTGATCGCGGCGGCCAGGTGGTCCAGCTCGACCACGGTGCCGCGCGCGGCGTTGATCAGGATGCCGCCCTTCTTCATGGCGCGGATTTCCTTCTCGCCGATCATCCACTGGGTGGACGGCAGCTCCGGCACGTGCAGGGAGACGATGTCGGCCAGGCCGAGCAGCTCGTGCAGCGAGCCGACCTGCTGGGCGTTACCGAGCGGCAGCTTGGTCACCACGTCGTAGAAGTACACCTGCATGCCCATGGCTTCGGCCAGCACGGAGAGCTGGGTGCCGATCGAGCCGTAGCCGACGATGCCGAGCTTCTTGCCGCGGATCTCGAAGGAGTTGGCCGCCGACTTGATCCAGCCGCCGCGGTGGCAGGAGGCGTTCTTCTCCGGGATGCCGCGCAGCAGCAGGATGGCCTCGGCGAGCACCAGCTCGGCCACCGAGCGGGTGTTGGAATAGGGCGCGTTGAACACGGCGATGCCGCGCTCGCGGGCCGCGTTCAGGTTGACCTGGTTGGTGCCGATGCAGAAGCAGCCGACGGCGACCAGCTTCTTGGCGCAGTCGAACACTTCCTCGGTCAGCTGGGTACGCGAGCGGATGCCGATGAAGTGCACGTCGGCGATCTTTTCCTTGAGCTCTTCCTCGGACAGCGCGCCCTTCAGGTACTCGATGTTGGTGTAGCCGGCGGCCTTCAGGGTATCCACGGCGTTCTGGTGGACACCTTCGAGAAGAAGGAATTTGATCTTGCTCTTGTCGAGAGAGGTCGTCTTGCTCATCTGCGTAACCTGTTGTCCCGGAAAGTGGTCTGGGCGCTGGACAGCGCGGGCTGTAGCCGACCCGCAAGTCGGCGGCGGGCGCGATCGGCGGGGGGCGTATGCTACCATAGCACCCCCGCGAAGCGCCCCATCCCCGAGCATGAAGCCTGCTCAGGGTGACCATGAATTGGCCGAGATTTCCGCAGATGACTCAAGCTGCCCTGATCGATGAACTGAAGACCCTGGTCGAGCCCGGCAAGGTGCTCACCGACGCCGACTCCCTGGATGCCTACGGCAAGGACTGGACCAAGCAGTTCGCCCCGGCGCCGCTGGCCATCGCCTTCCCGAAATCCATCGAGGAAGTGCAGGCCATCGTGCGCTGGGCCAACCAGCGCAAGGTCGCCCTGGTGCCCTCGGGCGGCCGCACCGGCCTGTCCGCCGGCGCCGTCGCCGCCCATGGCGAGGTGGTGGTGTCGTTCGACTACATGAACAAGATCCTCGACTTCAACGCCTTCGACCGCACCGTGGTGTGCCAGGCCGGCGTGGTCACCGAGCAGCTGCAGAACTTCGCCGAGGAGCAGGGCCTGTACTACCCGGTGGACTTCGCCTCGGCCGGCTCCAGCCAGATCGGCGGCAACATCGGCACCAACGCCGGCGGCATCAAGGTGATCCGCTACGGCATGACCCGCAACTGGGTGGCCGGCATGAAGGTGGTCACCGGCAAGGGCGACATCCTCGAACTGAACCGCGACCTGATCAAGAACGCCACCGGCTACGACCTGCGCCAGCTGTTCATCGGCGCCGAAGGCACCCTGGGCTTCGTCGTCGAGGCCACCATGCGCCTGGAGCGCGCGCCGAAGAACCTCACCGCGATGGTCCTCGGCACCCCCGACCTCGACTCGATCATGCCGGTGCTGCACGCCTTCCAGGGCAAGCTCGACCTGACCGCCTTCGAGTTCTTCTCCGACAAGGCGATGGCCAAGGTGCTGGCCCGCGGCGACGTGCCGGCGCCGTTCGAGAGCGAGTGCCCGTACTACGCGCTGCTCGAGTTCGAAGCCAGCAGCGAGGAAGTGTCCAACGCCGCGCTGGAGCTGTTCGAGCACTGCGTCGAGCAGGGCTGGGTGCTCGACGGCGTGATGAGCCAGAGCGAGCAGCAGCTGCAGAACCTGTGGAAGCTGCGCGAGTACATCTCCGAAACCATTTCGCACTGGACTCCGTACAAGAACGACATCTCGGTCACCGTGTCGCGCGTGCCGGCGTTCCTCAAGGAAATCGACGCCATCGTCGGCGAGCACTACCCGGACTTCGAGATCATCTGGTTCGGCCATATCGGCGACGGCAACCTGCACCTGAACATCCTCAAGCCGGACGCCATGGCCAAGGAAGAGTTCTTCGCCAAGTGCGCCACGGTGAACAAGTGGGTGTTCGAGACCGTACAGAAGTACAACGGCTCGATCAGCGCCGAGCACGGCGTGGGCATGACCAAGCGCGACTACCTGGGCTACAGCCGTTCGCCGGAAGAGATCGCCGTGATGCAGGCCATCAAGGCGGTGTTCGACCCCAACGGCATCATGAACCCGGGCAAGATCTTCCCGGCCTGATTCGTGCAAGGTGGTAGACCGCGCCGCGTTTGCCACCCCAGGTCGCACACGGAGGAAAACGCCCCCGGGCGTTTTCCCGCCCCAGGATCATCAGGAGTCTGCATGAGCTACCAGCACCAGTACGTCGACGGCACCCGCATCCACTTCCCGGTGGGCAAGCTGGTCTGCGTCGGCCGCAACTACGCCGAACACGCCAAGGAACTCAACAACCCGGTGCCGAGCGAGCCGCTGCTGTTCATCAAGCCGGCCAGCGCCGCGGTGCCGCTGCAGGGCGGCTTCGCCATCCCGCAGGAGCGCGGCGGCGTGCACTACGAGACCGAGATCGCCGTGCTGATCGGCAAGCCGCTGTCGCGCCAGCCCAGCGACGAGGAAATCCTCGACGCCCTCAGCGGCTTCGGCGTGGCGCTGGACCTGACCCTGCGCGACGTACAGAACCGGCTCAAGGAAAAGGGCCACCCGTGGGAGATCGCCAAGGCCTTCGACGGCGCCTGCCCGCTGTCGCCGTTCGTCCCCGCCGACGCGGTGGCCGACCTCGCCGACATCGGCGTGCGCCTGACCCTCAACGGCGAAGTGCGCCAGGACGGCAACAGCCGCGACATGCTGACGCCGATCCTCGCCCTGATCCGCTACATCAGCGG
>DASQBU010000210.1:0-1858 GCA_035635035.1 Pseudomonas sp. | reverse complement strand
GACCTGCAGGTCGAGCTCGACGCGGTCAACGTCAAGGCCACCACCACTGAGAAGCTCGGCTTCACCGGTCGCGAGGAGGGCATCGCCGTGCATGCGGTCGCCCTGTTGCTGGCGCGATGAGCGGGCTTCTCGACGAACTGGCCCTGCTCGGTCCCACCGCCTGCGGCGAGCCGTGTGGCGAGGCGGTGCTCAAGCACACCGCCGAGGACTTCCAGGTCAACGAGGTGCTCGATATTCCGATGTCCGGCAGCGGCGAGCACCTGTGGCTGTGGGTGGAGAAGCGCAATCTCAACACCGAGGACGCGGCACGGCGTATCGCCCGTGCTGCCGGCGTGCCAGCCAAGGCGATCAGCTATGCCGGCCTCAAGGACCGCCAGGCGCTGACCCGCCAGTGGTTCAGCCTGCACCTGCCGGGCAAGGCCGATCCGGATCTGGCCGCCGCCGAGGGCGACGACCTGCGCATCCTTGAGCGCACCCGCCATTCGCGCAAGCTGCAGCGCGGCGCGCATGCCGCCAACGGCTTCGTCATCCGCCTGACCGCCCTGGACGCCGAGCGCGCGGCGCTGGACGCGCGCCTGCAGCAGATCGCCGAGGGCGGCGTGCCCAACTACTTCGGCGTGCAGCGCTTCGGTTTCGACGGCGGCAACCTGCACGAGGCGCGCCACTGGGCCGGACTCCAGACCCTACCGGAGCAGCGCAACCGCCGCTCGCGGGTGCTGTCGGCGGCGCGCAGCTACCTGTTCAACCGCGTGCTGGCCGCACGGGTGGCCGACGGCAGCTGGAACCGCGCGCAGCCCGGCGACCTGCTGGCGTTCACCGACAGCCGCAGCTTCTTCCCGGCCGGCGAGGCCGAGTGCAGCGACCCGCGCCTGGCGGCGCTGGACCTGCACCCGACCGGGCCGCTGTTCGGCGCTGGCGCGCTGGAAACCCAGGGCGCCGCGCTGGCGCTCGAGCAGCAGGTGCAGGCGGTCGATGCCGTGCTGGTGAACTGGTTGGCAGAGGCCGGCCTGGAGCAGGAACGGCGCGTCCTGCGCCTCCCCATCGGCGGCCTGACGTGGCATTATCCAGCCACTGATATCCTGCAACTGGAATTCGTCCTGCCGGCCGGCTGCTTCGCCACCGTGGTGGTGCGCGAACTCGTCCGGTTGCGGCCGACAGAACTCACGGACACCCCATGCGCTTATTGATCGCCAACGACGACGGCGTATACGCCCCCGGGATAGTTGCGTTGCACGGCGCGCTGGCGGATTACGCCGAGTGCACGGTGATCGCTCCCGACAACGACCGCAGCGGGGCGAGCAGCTCGCTCACCCTCGATCGGCCGCTGCATCCGCAGCGGCTGGACAACGGTTTCATCAGCCTCAACGGCACGCCGACCGACTGCGTGCATCTGGGGCTCAACGGCCTGCTCGAGCACTCTCCGGACATGGTGGTGTCGGGTATCAACCTGGGCGCCAACCTCGGCGACGACGTGCTGTATTCCGGCACCGTGGCCGCCGCCCTGGAAGGGCGCTTCCTCGACCGGCCGGCGTTCGCCTTCTCGCTGGTGTCGCGTCAGCCCGACAACCTGCCGGCTGCCGCGCACATCGCCCGCCGCCTGGTGGAGCTGCACGACCAGTTCGAGTTGCCGCCGCGCACGGTGATCAACGTCAATATCCCCAACCTGCCACTGGAGCGCATCCGCGGCGTGCAGCTGACCCGTCTTGGCCATCGCGCTCGGGCGGCGGCGCCGGTGAAGATCGTCAATCCGCGCGGCAAGGAAGGCTACTGGATCTCGGTGGCCGGCGACGTCGAGGACGGCGGCCCGGGCACCGACTTCCACGCGGTGATGCAGGGCTATGTGTCGATCACCCCGCTG
>DASQBU010000209.1:0-6885 GCA_035635035.1 Pseudomonas sp. | reverse complement strand
GCGCCGCACAAAGCCAAGCCAAGCCCCTCATTGCGATGTTAATGCTCCCGGCGCCGCCAGCAGCTGCCGGCCTTCCGCTCCCCGTCGCCCCACCGTCCGCGCCCGGCCACCGGGGCTACTATCAATGCGATGCCCATTTCCTATTGGCCTGATCGCCGGCCGCTGGGCCAAGCTGGGTGCAGGAGTCGACCGAACATTACAAAAGGAGAGAACCATGTCGAACGAATCGAAGTGCGTAGGGTGGAAAACGACCGCAGGTCTTTTCCACCGATCGGCCGGGCACGCCGGGCGGTGGAAAATCGCTGGGCGAGTTTTCCACCCTGCGGGGCCTATGGCCTGAGAGCCACCAGCAGCAGGACGAGGTTGGACAGCAGCGAGAGCAGCGCCAGGCCGCGCCAGAACTGCAGCGGTTCGCGTTCGAGCAGCGGGCGCGGCGGCAGGTCGGCGGCGTGGTTCTCGCCCTGGTCGAGGGCCAGCAGCCATTCCTCTGCGGTCTCGAAGCGCTGTTCCGGGCGGGCGGCGACGGCCTTGAGCAGCAGGGCGTCGAGCCAGGCCGGCAGGTCCGGGCGGTGGCGGCTGGCCGGGGTGGGCGCGCGGTTGGGCGGCTGCTGGAACGGTTCCAGCTCGCCGTAGGGATACTGGCCGGTGAGCAGGCGGTACAGGCACACGCCGGCGCCGAACAGGTCCTGGCGCTCGTCCGGCGGCTGGCCGGCGAAGGCTTCCGGGGCGATGTAGCTGGGCGTGCCGGGCAGGCTGTGCGCCTCGTCCTCGGACAGGCCGGGGCAGAAGGCCAGGCCGAAGTCGAGCAGGCGCAGCACGCCGGCGTCGTCCTCCAGCAGGTTCTCCGGCTTGATGTCGCGGTGCAGGATGTTGCGCCGGTGCAGCTGGCCGAGCGCGCGCAGCAGGCTGCGCGCCACGCCCAGCCAGTCGGCCAGCGGCAGCGGGCCCTGCTCGGCGAGGCGCGCGGCGAGGGTCTGGCCGGGATATTCGCGCATCGCGAAGTACAGGTGCTGGCGCTGCGGCAGGCCGTGCACCTCGGGGAAGCCGAGGCCGGCGACGCGGCGCAGGAACCATTCCTCCTGCAGCAGCGCCTGCTGGGCGCGCGGCTCGTCGGCCTGTGCGGGGCTGAGGGTCTTCAGCAGCCAGGCGCGGTCGTGCCCGTCGCGTACCCGGTAGAGCAGCGACTGGCGGCTCTCGGCGAGCAGGCGCTCGATCCGCCAGCCCTCGAAGGTCTGCCCTTCGCGCAGGCGCGGCGGCAGCGGCCACTGGCGCAGCTGGGCGAGGCTGTCGGCCAGGCTGCCCTGCGGCAGCGCGTCGATGCGCACCAGCAGGGCGCTGGCATTGTCCTGGCTGCCGGCGCGGTGGGCGGCCCACACCAGCGCCTCGGCGGCGGCCTGCGGGCGCTCCTCGCCGGCGAGGATGCCGGCGATGGTGGCGTCGCCGAGCGCCGCCCACACGCCGTCGCTGACCAGCAGGAAGCTCTCGCCGGCCTGCAGGTCGCCTTCGCGGTAGTCCATGACCAGATGCTGGTCGAGGCCGAGGGCGCGCTTGAGCACGTGCTGCATGCCCGGCTGCTCCCAGACGTGCTCCTCGGTGAGGCGCTGCAGGCGGCCGGCGTGCCAGCGGTAGGCGCGGCAGTCGCCGATGTGCGCGAGGGTGAAGCGCCGCCCGCGCAGCACCAGCGCGGTGAGGGTGGTGAGCAGCGGCTGGCCGTTGCCGGCGGCCTGCAGCCAGCGGTTCTGCGCGGCGAGCAGGCGCTCCAGCGCCTGGGGGATCGCCCAGGTTTCCGGGGTGGCGTAGTAGTCGATGGCCAGCGCCTGCAGGGTGGTGCGGGCGGCCAGGCCGCCGTCGGCGCACTGGCTGACGCCGTCGGCCAGCGCCAGCAGGTGGCCCTTGCTGGCGGCCAGCGCCGGCGCGGGGGTGACCACGCGGATGGCGTCCTGGTTCTCGCGGCGCGGGCCGGTGGCACTGGCTTCGCCGATGGTCAGTTGCAGGGGCATGGGGTGTCCTGTCTGCTCGTGGGGTTCGCATGGCGCATCCTGCCGTCCTGACCCGCGTAGGGTGGAAAACTCGCGCAGCGATTTTCCACCGGGAGTCTTGCGTTGCCCGGTGGTGGACAAGGCTGCGCCGTTGTCCACCCTACGACTCTCGATGCACCGTGCCTACGTCACGCTCGGTGTTGCCGGGTCAGACCCGCGCGGCGGTGACCGCGGCCGAGCCCCAGGTGGTGCGCCAGCGCAGCTTGACGCTGTGCAGGCCGATCCAGGCGACCACGCCGAGGGAGGCGAACAGCCACAGGCCGAGCTGGTAGTCGCCGGTGGACTGCTTTACCGCGCCGAGGCCGGCGGTCAGGGCGAAGCCGCCGATGCCGCCGGCCATGCCGATCAGCCCGGTCATCACCCCGATGCTCTGCCGGAAGCGCTGCGGCACCAGCTGGAACACCGCGCCGTTGCCGGCGCCGAGGCTGAGCATGGCGACCACGAACAGGGCCAGCGCGGCGGCGGAGCTGGGCAGGTTGAAGCCGACCACGGCGATGCACAGCGAGGCCAGGGTGTACATCACCAGCAGGGCGCGGATGCCGCCGATGCGGTCGGCCAGCGCGCCGCCCAGCGGGCGCAGCAGGCTGCCGGCGAACACGCAGGCGGCGGTGTAGTAGCCGGCCTTGACCGGGTCGAAGCCGTACTGGTCGTGGAAGTAGCCGGGCAGGGTGCTGGCCAGGCCGAGGAAGCCACCGAAGGTGACGCTGTAGAACAGCATGAACCACCAGCTGTCGCGCTCGGTCAGCGCCTTCAGGTAGTCGGCGACGGCCTTGGGCGCGGGCCGCTCGGGGGCGTTCCTGGCCGCGCCGGCGAAGATCGCCAGGGTCAGCACCAGCGGGATCAGCGCCAGGCCGAACACGTTGGTCCAGCCGAACGCGCTGGCCAGCGCCGGGGCGAACAGCGCGGCGAGCACGGTGCCGGAGTTGCCGGCGCCGGCGATGCCCATGGCCTTGCCCTGGTGCTGCGGCGGATACCACTGCGAGGCCAGCGGCAGGGCGACGGCGAACGAGGCGCCGGCGAAGCCGAGGAACAGGCCGAGCAGCAGGGCCTGCTGGTAGCTGTGCACGCCGAGCAGCCAGGCGGCGGTCAGCGAGGCGATGACGATGGCCTGGCCGACCAGTCCGGCGGTCTTCGGCGAGGTGCGGTCGGCGAACATGCCCATCAGGAAGCGCAGCACCGCGCCGGCGAGGATCGGCGTGGCGACCATCATGGCGCGCTGCTGGGTGGTCAGGCCGAGGTCGGCGGCGATCTGCACGCCCAGCGGGCCGAGCACGTACCAGACCATGAAGCTCAGGTCGAAATAGAGAAATGCGGCGAACAGGGTCGGCGCGTGGCCGGCTTTCCAGAAACTCGTGTTCATCGTATGGCGCCTCATCGTTGGGTTGGCGTCCGTGCGGCTCGGCCGCGCGGCTCGGTTCGATCGGGTACGCCGGGCGCGGCGCGCTCCGGCTGCGGCCCCCGGCGTTGGGGCCAACGAAAAAGGCGCCGCACCACGCCAGCCGGAGCTGGGTGATGCGACGCCTTTGTCGGGTGGAGTCAGCCGCCGTTGGCTACTCCTGGTGGAAATACAGCAAGAGCGATGCCAACCGTGGAAGGTGCTTGAAATCAGCGACTTGCCGCCGAGGCGGCGTGGCGGGTGACTCGAAAGGGGGCGTCACGGCACGTTTTGCGCCGCGACGGGGCGTGCGCCGGGCTGGCCGGTTACGGGGCGGGTTTCGGCGGCATGGGGAACATCACCACCGGGCCGAGGGGCGGATCGCCCGGCGGCAGCGCGGGCGGCGCCGGTTCGCCGGCCGGGCCGAGGTGTTTGACCAGCTGGTAGATGGCCAGCAGGTCCTGGTCGCTCATCTCGCGCAGGGTCTGGTTGGGCATGGGCGGGCGGTAGTTGGCCTGGCGTGCCAGGGCCAGCCATTCGTGCTCGCTGAGTCTGGGCATCACCAGACGCAGGTTGCTGGGATAGGTAGTGCCCCAGGGGCCGTACCAGCCCAGCTGGTCGCCCTTGAGCCAGTCGCTTTCGGCCACCTTGTCCGGTGCCAGCTGGTAACCGGCGGTATGGCAGTCGTTGCACCCGGCGATGCGTACCAGATAGCGGCCGCGTTCGAGGGCGGCGTCATCGGCCAGACTGTGGGCACTGGCGCAGAGGAGGGTCAATCCGAGGGGGACAAGCAGAAGGCGGGAACGGGTAGGCATCGGCTGCTCCTGTTGGCGGGGGTAACAGATGTATAGCCCAGCGGCTCTGGAGCGGCCTTTTGTCGGCGGGCCGACCGATGGATGGTCGTTGTGCTCGAGCGCCATCGCGATGCGCCGACCGACTCGCTCATGCGCATGGGCGCGAGGTGTCCCTTGGGGCAGAATGCGCCATGGCCAGTCGCGATGCCGTGCCCTTGTGGCGCTGCACCGGCGCGCCGCCCGGACCAGCCTGGAGCGATCTATGTCCCGTATTGCCACCCTGACCCTCAACCCCGCGATGGACCTGTCGACCAGTGCGGCGCGTGTCGAACCGACCCGCAAGCTGCGCTGCAGCCTGCCGCACTACGATCCGGGCGGCGGCGGCATCAACGTGGCGCGGGTGGTCAAGGCCCTGGGCGGCGATAGCGTGGCGATCTACCCGGCCGGCGGGCCGTTCGGCGACATGCTCGAGCGCATCCTCGCCGACCTCGGGCTGACGCAGGTGCGCGTGGCCATCGCCGGCGATACCCGCGAGAGCTTCACCGTCGACGAGACCGGCAGCGGCCAGCAGTACCGCTTCGTGCTGCCAGGGCCGGCGCTGTCGGCCGCCGAGCAGCAGGCTTGTCTGGATGCCATCGCTGCGCTCGATCCGCTGCCGGCGTACCTGGTGCTCAGCGGCAGCTTCCCGCCGGGGGTGGAGGTGAGCTTCTTCGACCGCATGGCCGCGCTGGCGCGGCGCATTGGCGCCAAACTGGTGTTCGACTGCTCCGGCGAGGCGTTGCAGTACGCCGCCTCGCGCGGCGGCATCCACCTGCTCAAGCCGAGCCTCAGCGAGCTTTCCACCCTGATGGGCCGGCCGATCGTCGGCGCCGCCGAACAGGACGCCGCACTGCGCACCCTGATCGCCCAGGGCGCGGCGGAAGTCGTGGTGCTGTCGCTGGGCGGCGAAGGCGCAGTACTGGCCAGCAAGGCCGGCATCGAGCGCTTCGGCGCCATGGACGTGCCGGTGCGCAGCGCAGTGGGCGCCGGCGACAGCATGGTCGGTGCCATCGTCCTGGCCCTGAGCCGCGGGCACAGCCTGCACGATGCCGTGCGCTACGGCATCGCCGCCGGCTCGGCGACCATCATGCAGCCGGGCACCGAGCTGTGCCGGGTGGAGGATGTGGAAAGGCTGTTCCGCGAGGGCTGAGCTGGGGTTGGGTAGGGTGGACAACGGCGCAGCCTTGTCCACCAGCCAGTTGTGTCGGGTGGCTGGTCACCGCATAAAGGACCCGATGGTGGGAAATGCCTTCGGCAGTTTCCCACCCTACAGACGGATCAGCTGTCGTCCTTCGCCTGCTTGGCCGGCAGCAGGCCGTCGGCGCGGAACATCGCCTTGATGCCGCGCAGTGCCTGGCGGGTGCGGTCGAGGTTCTCGATCAGGGCGAAGCGCACATGGTCGTCGCCGTAGTCGCCGAAGCCGATGCCGGGCGAGACGCAGACCTTGGCCTCGCCGAGCAGCTTCTTGGCGAACTCCAGCGAGCCGAGGTGGGCGTAGGCGTCGGGGATCTTCGCCCAGATGTACATCGAGGCCTTGGGCTTCTCGACCATCCAGCCGATCTCGTGCAGGCCCTTGACCAGCAGGTTGCGGCGCTGGCGGTACTGCTCGGCGATGTCGCGCACGCACTGCTGGTCGCCTTCCAGCGCGGCGATGGCCGCCACCTGCAGCGGGGTGAAGGTGCCGTAGTCGTGGTAGCTCTTGATCCGTGCCAGGGCGCTGACCAGCTCCGGGTTGCCGACCATGAAGCCGATCCGCCAGCCAGCCATGTTGTAGCTCTTCGACAGGGTGAAGAACTCCACGGCGATGTCCTTGGCACCCGGCACCTGCAGGATCGACGGCGCCTTCCAGCCGTCGTAGACGATGTCGGCATAGGCCAGGTCGTGGACCACCAGCACGTCGTACTGCTTGGCCAGCGCCACCACGCGCTCGAAGAAGTCCAGCTCCACGCACTGCGCCGTGGGGTTGGAGGGGAAGCCGAGGATCATCATCTTCGGCTTGGGGATCGCCTCGCGGATCGCCCGCTCCAGCTCGGCGAAGAAGTCCACGCCGGGCACCAGCGGCACCGAGCGCACCTGAGCGCCGGCGATCACCGCGCCGTAGATGTGGATCGGGTAGCTGGGGTTGGGCACCAGCACGGTGTCGCCATGGTCGAGGGTGGCCAGCATCAGGTGCGCCAGGCCTTCCTTGGAGCCGATGGTGACGATGGCCTCGCTGTCCGGGTCGATGTCGACCTGATAGCGCTCCTGGTACCAGCGCGAGATGGCGCGGCGCAGGCGCGGGATGCCGCGCGAGGTGGAGTAGCCGTGGGTGTCGTCGCGCTGGGCGACCTGCACCAGCTTCTCGACGATGTGTGGCGGCGTGGCCCCGTCGGGGTTGCCCATGCTGAAGTCGATGATGTCCTCGCCGCGGCGGCGGGCGGCCATCTTCAGTTCGGCGGTGATGTTGAAGACGTAGGGGGGGAGACGATCGATGCGCGCAAAGCGGCGCTTGCCGTGGTCGGCCATGATTTCCTCGGGATACGTAAGCGCCCGGAACCGTCCGAGCGACGTTGGCCAGTGCGCTGGCCTGCGTGCAGCAAGCTACACCCGTCCGCTGCCACCGGCAAGCGCGCCGGCGTCTGGCCTGCTTTGTGCAGCG
>DASQBU010000208.1:0-11448 GCA_035635035.1 Pseudomonas sp. | reverse complement strand
CTGGCCGAGCGCTACCTGGAGCGCCTGGCGCACCTGCCGGTGGAACCGCTGGGCCTGCCCGGCCACCCGCAGCGCCACGCCTGGCACCTGTTCATCCTGCGCATCGACGCCGAGCGCTGCGGGCTGGACCGCGACGCCTTCATGCAGGGCCTGCAGGCGCGCAACATCGGCAGCGGCATCCACTTCATCGCCTGCCACCTGCACGCCTACTACCGCCAGCGCTTCCCCGCCGTGAGCCTGCCCAACAGCGAGTGGAACTCGGCGCGGCTGTGCTCCATCCCGCTGTTCCCGGACATGACCGCGGCCGACCAGGACCGCGTGGTCGAAGCCATCGAGGCCCTCGTCGGATGAATGCGCCCAAGCCCTACCCGATCGAGCGGGTGTCCATCGTCATCCCGGTGTACAACGAGGAAGCCAGCCTGCCCGAGCTGCTGCGCCGCACCGACGCGGCCTGCCGCCAGCTGCAGCGGCCCTACGAGATCGTGCTGATCGACGACGGCAGCCGCGACGGCTCCGCGGCGCTGCTCCTGGAGGCGGCGCAGCAGCCGGACAGCGCCGTGGTGGCGGTGCTCCTCAACCGCAACTACGGCCAGCACGCGGCGATCATGGCCGGCTTCGAACAGTGCCGCGGCGACCTGGTGATCACCCTCGACGCCGACCTGCAGAACCCGCCGGAGGAAATCCCCCGCCTGCTGGAAGAGGCCGCCAAAGGCTACGACGTGGTCGGCACGGTGCGCGACAACCGCCGGGACTCCGCCCTGCGCCGCTGGCCGTCGCGGCTGATCAACCTGCTGGTGCAGCGCTCCACCGGGGTGGCGATGAGCGACTACGGCTGCATGCTGCGCGCCTACCGCCGCTCCATCGTCGACGCCATGCTGGCCTGCGGCGAGCGCAGCACCTTCATCCCGATCCTCGCCAACAGCTTCGCCCGCCACACCAGCGAGATCCGCGTGGCCCACGCCGAGCGCGAGCACGGCGAGTCGAAGTACGACTTCCTGCGCCTGATCAGCCTGATGTTCGACCTGGTCACCTGCATGACCACCGCCCCGCTGCGCCTGCTCAGCCTGGCCGGCGGCGGCCTGGCCCTGCTCGGCATCCTCTTCGGCCTGCTGCTGATCGTGCTGCGCCTGCTGTTCGGCGCCCACTGGGCCGCCGACGGGGTGTTCGTGCTGTTCGCCATCCTGTTCGTGTTCACCGGCGCCCAGTTGCTCGGCATGGGCCTGCTCGGCGAATACCTCGGGCGCATGTACCACGACGTGCGCGCCCGCCCGCGCTTCTTCATCGAACGGGTGGTGCGCGCCGACACCGTCACGTCATCCGCCGAATCGCCCCTCCCCCCGCAAAGGCAGCCTCAGCCATGACTCGGAAGACCGTCGTTTTCGCCTACCACGATATCGGCTGCGCCGGCATCGAAGCCCTGCTGGCCGCCGACTACCGGATCGAGGCGGTGTTCACCCACGCCGACGCCCCCGGGGAGAACCACTTCTACGCCTCGGTGGCGCAGCTGTGCGCGCGCCTGGGCATCCCGGTGCACGCGCCGGAGGACGCCAACCATCCGCTGTGGCTGGCGCGCATCCGCCAACTCGAGCCGCAGTACCTCTTCTCCTTCTACTACCGCCAGCTGCTCGGCGAGGAGCTGCTCGCCTGCGCCAGCCACGGCGCCTTCAACCTGCACGGCTCGCTGCTGCCGCGCTACCGCGGCCGCGCCCCGGCCAACTGGGTGCTGGTCAACGGCGAAACGGAAACCGGGGTGACCCTGCACCGCATGGTCAAGCGCGCCGACGCCGGCGCCATCCTCGCCCAGCGGCGGGTCGCCATTGCCGACGACGACACCGCGCTGAGCCTGCACCGCAAGCTGTGCGCCGCCGCCCGCGCGCTGCTCGACGAGGCGCTGCCGCGCCTGCACCGCGGCGAGCTGGTGGAGGTCGCGCAGGACGAGAGCCAGGCCAGCTACTTCGGCCGCCGCACCCCGGCGGACGGGCGCATCGACTGGCGCCGCCCGGCCCGCGAGCTGTACAACCTGGTACGCGCGGTGACCCAGCCGTACCCCGGCGCCTTCTGCCTGCTCGGCGAGCGCAAGCTGCTGGTGTGGAGCGCCCAGGTGGTCGCCGGCAACGCCGGCCAGCCGGCCGGCAGCGTGATCAGCGCCGAGCCGCTGCGCGTGGCCTGCGGCGAGGACTCGCTGCTGGTCCTCGCCGGCCAGCAGGGCGACGACGGCCTGTACCTGAGCGGCCCGCAGCTGGCGCGGGAGATGGGCCTGGTGCCCGGCTCGCTGCTGCGCAACGGCCAGCCGCGCCGCCCGCCGCGCCGCCCGCGGGTGCTGATCCTCGGGGTCAACGGCTTCATCGGCAACCACCTGTCCGAGCGCCTGCTGCGCGACGGCCAGTACGAGGTCTACGGCCTGGACATCGGTTCCGACTACATCGAGCGGCTGAAGGAGCATCCCGACTTCCACTTCGTCGAGGGCGACATCAGCATCCACAGCGAGTGGATCGAGTACCACATCAAGAAGTGCGACGTGGTGCTGCCGCTGGTGGCCATCGCCACGCCCATCGAGTACACCCGCAACCCGCTGCGGGTGTTCGAGCTGGACTTCGAGGAGAACCTGAAGATCGTCCGCTACTGCGTGAAGTACCAGAAGCGGGTGATCTTCCCCTCCACCTCCGAGGTGTACGGCATGTGCACCGACCCGCAGTTCGACGAGGACCGCTCCAACCTGGTGGTCGGGCCGATCAACAAGCAGCGCTGGATCTACTCGGTGTCCAAGCAGCTGCTCGACCGGGTGATCTGGGCCTACGGCCAGCAGGGCCTGCGCTTCACCCTGTTCCGCCCGTTCAACTGGATGGGCCCGCGCCTGGACCGCCTCGACTCGGCGCGCATCGGCAGCTCGCGGGCGATCACCCAGCTGATCCTGCACCTGGTCGAAGGCACGCCGATCCAGCTGGTCGACGGCGGCAGCCAGAAACGCTGCTTCACCGACGTCGACGACGGCATCGAGGCGCTGGCGCGCATCATCGACAACCGCGACGGCCGCTGCGACGGGCAGATCATCAACATCGGCCACCCGGACAACGAGGCGAGCATCCGCCAGCTCGGCGAGGAGCTGCTGCGCCAGTTCGAGGCCCATCCGCTGCGCGCGCACTTCCCGCCCTTCGCCGGCTTCCACGAGGTGGAGAGCAACGCCTTCTACGGCAACGGCTACCAGGACGTGGCGCACCGCCGGCCGAGCATCGCCAACGCCCGCCGCCTGCTCGGCTGGACCCCGACCACCGCGCTGCAGGACACCATCGCCAAGACACTCGACTTCTTCCTCAAGGCGGCGCTGGTCGAGCACAAGGACCGCCTCTGATGCAGGTCGGCCTGCGCATCGACGTCGACACCTATCGCGGCACGCGCGACGGCGTGCCGCGCCTGCTGGAGCTGCTCGACGAGGCGCAGGTGAAGGCCAGCTTCTTCTTCTGCGTCGGGCCGGACAACATGGGCCGCCACCTGTGGCGCCTGGCCCGGCCGACCTTCCTGTGGAAGATGCTGCGCTCGAAGGCGGCCAGCCTCTATGGCTGGGACATCCTGCTGGCCGGCACCGCCTGGCCGGGCCGGCCCATCGGCCGCGACCTCGGCCACCTGATGCGCCGTACCCTGGCCGCCGGCCACGAGGTCGGCCTGCACGCCTGGGACCACCACGCCTGGCAGGCCCACGCCGGGCGCTGGAGCCTGGCCCGCCTGCAGCAGGAGCTCGCCCGCGGGGTCGATACCCTCGCCGACATCCTCGGCCAGCGGGTCGACTGCGCCGCCGCCGCCGGCTGGCGCGCCGACGCCCGCGTGGCGGAAGCCGAGCAGGCCTTCGGCTTCCGCTACAGCAGCGACTGCCGCGGCCGCGCGCTGTTCCGCCCGCAGCTGGCCGACGGCCGCCTCGGCACGCCGCAGGTGCCGGTGACCCTGCCGACCTTCGACGAGGTGGTCGGCCCCGCCCTGGGCGCCGAGGCCTTCAACGACTACCTGCTGGCGCAGCTGCGCCCGCCGGCCCTCAACGTCTACACCGCCCATGCCGAAGTGGAGGGGATCCTCATGGCCGACGCCTTCCGCCGCCTGCTGGCCGCAGCCCGCCAGCGCGACGTGCACTTCCAGCCCCTCGGCCAGTTGCTGCCCGCCGACCCGCAGCACCTGCCGGCCGGACGGCTGGTGCGCGGCCAGATCGCCGGCCGTGATGGCTGGCTGGGAGTCCAGCAATGAGCCTGCCGCGCGCGACGCTGCTGCTGGTCGGCGCCTTCGTCCTGTTCATCCTGCTGCCACTCGGCGGCCACGGCCTGTGGATTCCCGACGAAACCCGCTACGCGCAGATCGCCCAGGCCATGCTGCACAGCGGCGACTGGGTAGCGCCGCAGCTGCTCGGCCTGCGCTATTTCGAGAAGCCGGTGGCCGGCTACTGGCTGATCGCCGCCGCCCAGGCGCTGTTCGGCGAGAACCTGTTCGGCGTGCGCCTGGCCTCGGCGCTGGCCACCGCGGCAAGCACCCTGCTGACCGCGCTGCTCGCCCGCCAGCTGTGGCAGGACCCGCGCAAGACCGGAGCCGCCGCGCTGCTCTACCTGAGCTTCGCCCTGGTCGCCGGGCAGGCCGGCTACAGCAACCTCGACCCGCAGTTCACCCTGTGGGTCAACCTCAGCCAGGTCGCCCTGTGGCTGGCCCTCGCCGCCGGCAGCCGCAACGCCCGCCTGGGCCTCTGGGCGCTGCTCGGCGTCGCCTGCGCCATGGGTTTCCTGACCAAAGGCTTCCTCGCCTGGCTGCTGCCGGTGATCGTCGCCGTGCCCTATGCGCTGTGGCAGAAGCGCTGGGGCGAGCTGCTGCGCTACGGGCCGCTGGCCATCGGCGTGGCCATCCTGCTCGCCCTGCCCTGGGCGCTGGCGGTGCACCTGCGCGAACCGGACTACTGGCATTTCTTCTTCTGGCACGAGCACATCCGCCGCTTCGCCGGCGAGGACGCCCAGCACAACGGCGCCTGGTGGTTCTTCCTGCCGATCCTCTTCGCCGGCAGCCTGCCCTGGACGCTGCTGGTGTTCCCGGCGCTGCGCCATGGCTGGCAGCAGCGCCGCGACCGCCGCAGCGGCTTCCTGCTGCTGAGCCTGGCCCTGCCGTTCCTGTTCTTCAGCCTCAGCCGCGGCAAGCTGCCCACCTACATCCTGCCCTGCTTCCTGCCGCTGGCCCTGCTGATGGCCAACGCCCTGGTCGAGGCCCTGGCACAGGGCCGGCTGCGCCTGCTGCGCGCCAACGGCGCGCTGAACCTGACGCTCGGCGCCCTGCTGCTGCTCGCCCTGGCCTGGCTGCAGCTGACCCGCCCGGCCTACCACGACGAGCCGCTGAAGCTGGCGCTGGTGGCGCTGGTCGGCCTTGCCTGGGTGGCCTGCGGCGCCCTGCAGCTGGCGCGGCCGGCACAGTGCTGGGCGGCCCCAGCGCTGGCGCTGTGGCTGCTGGTCGCCCTGCTGCCGGCGGCGCTGCCCAGGCAGCTGGTCAACAGCAAGATGCCCGACCAGTTCGTCGCCGCGCACCTCGACGAGCTGCGTGGCGCCCGCCATCTGCTGAGCAACGATCTGGGCGCCGCCTTCGCCCTGGCCTGGCGCCTGCAGCGCACCGACGTGACCCTGCTCAACACCGAGGGCGAACTCAAGTACGGCCTCGCCCAACCCGAGGGCACCGGGCGCAGCCTGGCCCCGGAGCAGCTCGCCGGCTGGCTGGCGCAGGCCCGCCGGGACGGCCCGGTCGGCGTGCTCATCCGGATCAACAGCAAGAACGACGCGGAGGAGCTGGCCCTGCTGCCCGCCGCGGCGACCCGCTACCGGGAAGGCCAGCTGGTGATCCTGCTGGTGCCGCAGGGCGGGCCATGAGCCTGCTGTTGCTGCTCGGCGTCTGCCTGCTCACCTGCCTCGGCCAGGTCGCGCAGAAGCTCGCCGTGGACAGCTGGCGGAACGCGGCACCGGGGCTGCTCGCGCGCCTGCGCTCGCCCTGGCTGCTGCTGGCGCTGGCCAGCCTCGGCCTGGCCCTGCTGCTCTGGCTGCTGGTGCTGCAGCGCCTGGACGTCGGCATCGCCTATCCCATGCTCAGCCTGAACTTCGTGCTGCTGACCCTGGTGGCGCGCTTCGGCTTCGGCGAAGCGATCGACTCGCGCCACTGGTTCGGCCTCGCCCTGCTGGTCGCCGGCGTGATCCTGCTCGGGCGCCAGGCATGAGCGCCTGGCGCGGCATTGCCCTGGCGCTGGCCAGCGTGGCCCTGGTCAGCGCGGCGCAACTGGGCATGCGCTGGAGCATGACCCGCCTGCCCGCACCGGCGGACTGGCGGACCAGCAGCCCCGACCTGACCGCCCTCGTCGTGCTGGCCACCGGCGTGCTCGGCTACGCACTCTCCCTGCTGTGCTGGATGGGCGCCCTGCGCCACCTGCCGCTGGGGCGCGCCTATGCCCTGCTGAGCCTCAGCTATGCGCTGGTCTACCTCGGCTCGGTGCTGCTGCCGGGCTTCGGGGGCGACCTGACGCCGGAGCGCTCGCTCGGCGTGCTGCTGGTGGTGCTGGGCGTGCTGACGATCAACTCGCCCCGCCGTCCACCGCTCGCCGGCCACACGCGGCGCTGAGCCGCGCGAGCGATCCGCCCGCCAGCGCCTGCAACGTACGGCCCGAGCGGATATCCTTCGACCCAGCATCCCCGAGGTCCTCGCCGTGCGCCTGATCGACACCCATACCCACCTCGACTTCCCCGACTTCGACGCCGACCGCAGCGCCGTGCTGGCGCGCTGCCGCGCCCTGGGCGTGGAGAGGCTGGTGGTGCTCGGCGTCTACCAGGCCAACTGGCAGCGCCTGTGGGAGCTGGTCGAGCGCGAGGATGGCCTGTATGCGGCCTTCGGCCTGCATCCGATCTATCTGGAGCAGCACCGCCCGGAACATCTCGCCGAGTTGCGCGACCGGCTGGCGCGCCTCGCCGGCCAGCCCAAGCTGTGCGCCCTCGGCGAGTTCGGCCTCGACTGGTTCCTCCCGGAGCTGGACCGCGCGCGCCAGCAGGCGCTGTTCGAGGCCCAGCTCGCCCTGGCCTGCGAGTTCGAGTTGCCGGCACTGCTGCACGTGCGCCGCGCCCATGCGGCGACCATCGCCACCCTCAAGCGCTACCGCCCCCAACGCGGCGGCATCGTGCACGCCTTCGCCGGCAGCCTCGAGGAGGCCCGCGAATATCTCAAACTCGGCTTCCGCCTGGGTCTGGGCGGCGCGGCCACCTGGGAGCAGGCCAACCGCCTGCGCAAGGTGGTGGCGCAACTGCCCCTGGAGGCCATCGTGCTGGAAACCGACGCCCCGGACATGGCGCCGAGCCTGCACGCCGGCGAGCGCAACAGTCCGGAGTTCCTGGCGGAGATCTGCGCGGTACTCGCCGGGCTGCGCGGCATCCCGCCGGACGAACTGGCCGCCGCCAGCAGCCGCAACGCCAGCGAGCTGTTCGGCTGGCGCTGAGCGATCGCTCAGAGCGGCAGCAACACCCATAGCGCGATGGCGCAGTACCAGATCAGCGTGGCGCGCTGCATCAGGCGCCACAGCTCGTCGAGGCTTTCCACCCCGGCGCCCTCCGCCGGCAGATCCGCCGCGGCCCGGCCGACATCGGCCACCAGCGGCATGGCGCTCGCCCGCCGCTCGGTCAGCCGCGGGCGCAGCACCTGATAGGCCGCGACGAAATTGCCGGCCAGCGCCAGACTCAGGGCCAGCGCGCGCGCCGGCAGCCAGTCGAGCAGCGCCCGCAACTGCCGGGCCTGCTCAGCCAGCCGCTCCTCGCCGGCCTGCGTCTCGACGAGGACCAGCAGGCGGTAGGCCAACGCCGGCAGCGGGCCGAGCAGCGCATACCAGAAGATCACCGCGAAGAAGCCCTGGTGGAGCCGCCAGAGCAGATAGCCCTGCACCTGCGCCAGCAGGGCGACGTCATCCTCGGCCTGCACGCCGAGATCGCCCTGGGCGTCGAGGTAGGCCGCCTCCCGGTCGCCACGCTGCCAGCTGGCCCGAAACGGCTCCAGCTGGCGCCGCGTATCGCCCCGCCCGAGGCTCCACAGCACCACCAGCAGATGCACCGGCAGCAACAGCCAGCCGTAGGCCAGCGGCGCCAGGCTCCACAGCAGCAGGCCGAGCACCAGCAGCGGCACGCCGAGCACCAGCAGCAGTTGCCGCCGCGGCTGGCCGGCCAGCGTCGCCGCGATACGGCGCAACGCGCGCCGGACCGGCTCGTCGCGCTGGACAGCGTGCCGCCAGTGGGTGTTCTTCTCCAGCAGCAGGACCAGCATCAATACCAGGAAATTCATGCCGGCACCTCGGCGGCCAAGCCATCCAGATAGCGCGGCCAGTCGAACGCCGGCCCCGGATCGGTCTTGCGCCCCGGCGCGATGTCGCTGTGGCCACAGATCCGCTGCGGCGTGATGGCGGGGTACACGCGCAGCAGCTCGCGGGTCAGCGCCTGCAGGGTGGCGTACTGCGCCGCGCTGTAGGGCTGCTCGTCGGTGCCCTCCAGCTCGATGCCGAGGGAGAAGTCGTTGCACTGCTCGCGCCCGGCGAAGCACGACACCCCGGCATGCCAGGCGCGCTCGTTGCAGGAGACGAACTGGGTCAGGCGGCCGTCGCGCTCGATCAGGAAGTGCGCCGACACCTGCAAGTGGGCGATGCCGGCGAAGTACGGGTGGGCCTGCGGGTCGAGGCGGTTGCAGAACAGGTTCTCCACCTCGCCGGTGCCGAACTGCCCGGGCGGCAGGCTGATGTTGTGGATGACCAGCAGCGAAACCTCGCCGGCCGGACGGGCGTTGCAGTTGGGCGACGGGCAACGGCGGGCGCTGTCGCACCAGCCCGTACGGGGATCGATGTGCATCGGAACTCCTGAAAAACCTGGGCGGCGAACGACGCCCCGCCCGGGCGTCCGGGCGGCAACGGGCAGCCTGTAGCGTCACTCTAGAGCAGGGCACCCTCCCCGGCCAAGGCGGCACTGCCACGCAAGCCGACACGCCGACGGCATCGGTCGCCGACAAACGCGCCTATAATCCGCGGAAAAATGCACAGGGAGCCCGTCATGCCCAATCTTCGCCTTGCCGACCTCGGCGCCGAAATCACCGCCAACGTGCGCGCCGCGCTTGCCGAGGACATCGGCAGCGGCGACATCACCGCCCAGCTGATCCCCGCCGAGCGGCTGGCCCAGGCGCGCGTCATCACCCGCGAGGCCGCCACCATCTGCGGCACCGCCTGGGTCGACGAAGTGTTCCGCCAGCTCGATCCGCGCGTGCAGGTACGCTGGAGCGTGGCCGACGGCGAGCGCGCCGAGCAGGACCAGACCCTGTTCACCCTCGAAGGCCCGGCCCGCGCCCTGCTCAGCGGCGAGCGCAGCGCGCTGAACTTCCTGCAACTGCTCTCCGGCGTCGCCACCCGCTGCCGCGAATACGCCGACCTGGTCGAGGGCACGGCGGTCAAGCTGCTCGACACCCGCAAGACCCTGCCCGGCCTGCGCCTGGCGCAGAAGTACGCGGTCACCTGCGGCGGCTGCCACAACCACCGCATCGGCCTGTACGACGCCTTCCTGATCAAGGAAAACCACATCGCCGCCTGCGGCGGCATCGCCCAGGCGGTGGCCACCGCCCACCAGATCGCCCCCGGCCGCCCGGTGGAAGTGGAAGTGGAGAACCTCGACGAGCTGCAGCAGGCGCTGGACGCCGGCGCCGACATCGTCATGCTCGACGAACTCGACCACGCCGACATGCGCACCGCCGTCGCCCTCACCGCCGGCCGCGCCAAGCTGGAGGCCTCCGGCGGGGTCAACCGCGACAACCTGCGCAGCTACGCGGAAACCGGCGTCGACTACATCTCCATCGGCACCCTGACCAAGGACATCAAGGCCATCGACCTGTCGATGCGCCTGAGCCTGTAAGCCGGTCGCGCAAAACAAAACGGCCTGTCGCACCGCTAAGTGCGACAGGCCGTTTTGCTTGAAACTGTGGTGCCGGTGAAAGGAATCGAACCCTCGACCTTCTCATTACGAATGAGCTGCTCTACCGACTGAGCTACACCGGCATATGAAAATCTGCCGCGAAGGCTATCACTCCGCGCGGCGCAGACGCAAGGCAGGCGCGTACGGCGTCGGGTCGACGATCGGCGCATGCCCCAGCAGCAGGTCGGTGAGCAACTGGCAGGACGCCGGCGCCAGCACCAGGCCGTTGCGGAAGTGCCCGCAGTTCAGCCACAGCCCCTCGTGCTCCGCCACCGCCCCGATGAAGGGGATGCCGTCCGGCGAGCCGGGACGCAGCCCGGCCCAGTGCTTGACCACCTCGGCGTCGGCCAGCGCCGGCAGCAGCTCGATGGCCGAGGCACGCAGGCTCTCCAACGCCTCGGTCGTCGGGGTCTTGTCGAAGCCTTCGTACTCCAGGGTACTGCCGACCAGGATGTGCCCGTCGCGACGCGGAATCGCGTAGCGCCCGTTGGCCATCACCATCGCCGGCAGGAAGTCGGCGGCGCACTTGAACAGAATCATCTGCCCCTTCACCGGCTCCACCGGCAGCTCGAGGCCGAGGCTCTTGAGCAGCTCGCCGCTCCAGGCCCCGGCCGCGACCACCACCGCGTCGGCCCGCAGCTCGCCCTGCGCGCTGGCCACGCCGACCACCCGCCCGTTCTCGCGCAGGAAGCCCGTCACCGGGCAGTGCTCGCGGACTTCGACGTTCGGCAGGCGCTCGAGCGCCGCCCGCAGCGACTTGATCAGCCGCGGATTGCGCACGTTGGCCACCCCGGCCATGTGGATCGCATGGCGATAACCGTGGCGCAGCACCGGCACCGCCGCCTCGACCTCGGCCATCGGCACGGGGCGCAGCGGTCGCCCTTCACGCGCGGCCCAGGCCAGCGCCTCGGCCTCGTCCTCGAGGTCCAGCCAGTACAGCCCGGTGACGTGCACCTCGGGGTCGACGCCACCCTCCTCGATCAGCCGCACGCCGAGGCGCGGATAGAAGTCCTGCGACCAGTGCGCCAGCGCCGTCACCGCCGGGCTGTAGCGCCACGGATAGAGCGGCGAGACGATCCCGCCCCCGGCCCACGACGCCTCGCTGCCGATGGCGGACTGATCGAGCAGGGTGACCTGGCAACCGGCCTGGGCCAGCAGACGCGCCGACTGCAGGCCGATGGCCCCGGCGCCGATGATGAGGATGTTGTGCATGGGGGTGCCTTTGAGAAAAAACGAAGCCCGTACCGCTGATGCCGGTACGGGCCAGAGTCTACGCCTTTCAGAGCCTTATGCAGTGATCGGAGGCCAATCAGCATCAAGACGCCGAGCAGGCTCCCCCCGTCGTCTTGTCAACGGAGGTTCGTCCGGTCGCAGATACCTTGACCTTACGCTCCTGCTTACCCGTACTGGTCGTGGCACGGCAAATTCGAAACTCAGCCGCTGCCGTGGTGGTTTCCGAATTGAGCCTCAA
>DASQBU010000207.1:0-2180 GCA_035635035.1 Pseudomonas sp. | reverse complement strand
GGCGCCGAGGCGCGCTTCAAGGAGATCGCCGAGGCCTACGCGGTGCTCTCCGACCCGAAGAAGCGCGCCGACTACGACGCCGGTGGCTTCGCCGGGGTCGAGGGCCTGCGCCCGGAAGACCTGTTCGGCGGCATCGACTTCGAGGACCTGTTCGGCGGCATGGGCTTCGACGGCGGCGGGCTGTTCGAGCGCTTCTTCGCTGGCCACGGCCACGGCCGCGCGCGCCACGCCGGCCCGCCGCGAGGCGAGAACATCGAGATGCTGCTGCAGGTGCCGCTGGAGCGCGTGCTGCACGGCGGCGAGGAACGGCTGCGCCTGGAGCGCCCGCAACCCTGCCCGGCCTGCCAGGGCAGCGGCGCCAAGGCCGGCACGGCGCCGCGCCCGTGCGCGAGCTGCAAGGGCAGCGGCCAGGCGGTGAAGAGCCGCCGCGAGGGCGGCGTGCTCTACCAGCAGATCAGTCCCTGTGCCGAATGCCACGGCGTCGGCCACTTCATCGACCAGCCGTGCCCGGACTGCCACGGCAGCGGCCATCTGGAGCACGGCGAGACGCTGACGGTGAAGGTGCCGGCCGGCGTCGAGGAAGGCATGGCCCTGCGCATCCCCGGCCACGGCATGCCGGCGCCACCCGGTGGAACGCCCGGTGACCTGTTCGTGGTGGTGCGCTCGCAACCCGACCCGCGCTTCGAACGCGATGGCGCCGACCTCTGGCGCCTGCAGGAGCTGGCGCTGCTGGATGCGGTACTCGGCGCCGAGCTGGCGGTGGCGACCCTCGACGGCAGCGCCAAGGTCAAGGTGCCGCCCGGCACCCAGCCCGACACCGTGCTGCGCCTGCGCGGCAAGGGCCTGCCGCACTTCGGCCACCCCGGCCGCGGCGACCTGCTGCTGCGCCTGAACGTGAAGGTGCCCGCCCACCTGTCCACCGAGGAGCGCAGCCTCTACGAACAACTGCGCCGGCTGCGCGAAGCGGCCGGCAGGAGCACAGCATGAACCTCGACCAATTCCGCCAGCGCGGCCCGTTCGAATGGGAAATGCCCCGGCACGGCACCATGCGCGTGCCGGGGGTGATCTTCGCCTCGCGCGAGCTGCTCGAGGCGATGGACGCCAAGGTCGGCGAGCAGCTGGCCAACGTCGCCGCGCTGCCCGGCATCGTCGACGCCGCCTACGCCATGCCCGACGCCCACTGGGGCTACGGCTTCCCGATCGGCGGGGTGGCGGCCTTCGATGCCGACGAGGGCGGCGTGGTGTCCGCCGGCGGGGTCGGCTTCGACATCTCCTGCGGGGTGCGCAGCCTGCACACCGGCTTGAAGGAGGCCGACATCCAGCGCGTGCAGGAGCGCCTGGCCGACGTGCTGTACCGGCGCATCCCGGCCGGCCTCGGCAGCACCGGCGCGCTGCGCCTGACCGGCGCGGAGATGGGCGCGATGCTGCGCGGCGGCGCGAAATGGGCGGTCGAGCAGGGCTTCGGCAGTCCGGCAGACCTCGCCCGCATCGAGGAAGGCGGCTGCATGGCCGGCGCCGCGCCGGCCGAGGTGTCGGCCGAGGCCAAGCATCGCCAGCGCGACGAGATGGGCACCCTGGGCTCCGGCAACCACTACCTGGAGGTGCAGGTGGTCGACGAGCTGTTCGACCTCCAGGCGGCGCAGGCCTACGGCCTGGCGGTGGGCGACGTGCTGGCCACCATCCACTGCGGCTCGCGCGGCATGGGCCACCAGATCGGCACCGATTTTTTGCGCGAGATGGTGATCGCCGCGCCGCGCGCCGGCATCCAGCTGACCGACCGCGAACTGGCCTGCGCGCCGCTCAACTCCGAGCTGGGGCAGAGCTACCTGGGCGCCATGCGCGCGGCGATCAACTGCGCGCTGGCCAACCGGCAGATCCTCACCCACCTGGCCCGCCAGGCGTTCGCCGAGCTGTTCCCCGGCATCGCCATGCCGCTGCTCTACGACGTGTCGCACAACACCTCCAAGGAGGAGAGCCACATCGTCAACGGCGAGCGCCGCCGCCTGTTCGTGCATCGCAAGGGTGCCACTCGTGCCTTCGGCTCCGGCCACCCCGAGCTGCCGGTCGAGTACCGCGCGGTCGGCCAGCCGGTGCTGATCGGCGGCAGCATGGGCACCGCGTCCTGGGTGCTGGCCGGCGCCGGCGGCAGCCAGCACCCCGCCTTCGCCTCGGCCTGCCAC
>DASQBU010000206.1:0-3790 GCA_035635035.1 Pseudomonas sp. | reverse complement strand
CGGGTCGGCCCCGCCGGCCCAGGCCGGGCTGCTCAGCAGCAGCCAGCCGAGGGCCAGGCCCATGGTGCGGATCGTCATGCCCTGCCTCCTTTGCGTGTGGGGTGCGTCATGGTGCGCGCGGCACACCCTACGCCCCTGATGGCGCCCAGCCTGTCGACGCGGCGCGTCACGGCAAGCGTTCCCGCGCTGGAGCGTGGGAAGGATCAGTCCTGCGCCCTACCCCTGATGGTGCCCACGCTCCCGCGTGGGTACCACCCGGTGGGCGCTCCGGCGCCCGGCCTGCGGACGCGGCGCGCTACTCGCCGCGCGTCGGGATCTGCACCTGGGCCTGCGCCTGCGCCTGCGCCTGGCCCTGGTACTCCTCCGGCACGTCGTAGTGCAGGCCGTAGCGGGCGTAGATCGCCGCCAGTTCGCCGGAGTCGATCAGCTCCTCCAGCCCGCCTTCCAGCGCGTAGGCCAGCTGGCGGTTGCTCTCGTGCACGGCCATGCCGATCTCCCACTCCTGGCGGCCCATCTCCGGGTAGGCGTTCTCCGCCTCCTTGAGCTGCGGGTCGCCGGCCTCGTGGACCATCCAGTCGACCTCGCCGCGCATGGCCATCACCGCGTCCACCTCGCCCTTGCGCATGCCGGCGAAGGCCTGCTGCGGGCTGGCGTAGTGCTTGGCGTTGCTGCGCATGCGCCCGCCGAACACCGAGTTGAAGTAGAACGACGGCACGCTGTCTTCCTCGACGCCGACGGTGTTGTAGGCGAACACCGCGACGCTCGGCACCTCCTTGAGCCGACGGCTGTCGTAGGCCACCTGCCAGCGCTCGCGCTGGTAGGGGCCGAACATGCTGACCTGCTCGTTGACCAGCTCGCCGACGTCGTTGCGCTTGAGGCGGTACTGGCGGTCGTAGGGCACGCGCAGCATCACGTCGGCGAGCACGCCGGGACGCAGGTAGTGGCCCTTCCAGACGAAGTTGCGCAGGTCGTCGTCGAGCTTCTCGCCGGCGGCGACCCACATCAGCTCCAGCTTGAGGCCCTGGCTGTCGGCCAGTTTCTGCGCCAGCTCGACGTCGACGCCGCGCGGCTGGCCGTCCTGCTGGAAGCTGTAGGGGGGAAAGTTCTCGTACACCGCCACCTTGAGCACACCGGAGGCGACGATGTCGTCGAACGGACGGACCGCCGCCAGCGCGCCCTGGGCGAGCGTCAGCAGACCGCAGAAGACCAGGGCGAGCAGGCGCATGGCGGCTTACTCCTCGATGTGCTTGCTTTCCAGGTAGGTGCGGATCGCCCACAGGGCTTCCTGGCTCAGGTAGTCGGCCATCTTCGGCATGTACACGCGACCGTCGCGCACCGCGCCGTTGATCACCCGCTCCTTGAACCACTCGTCGCCCTCGATGCCCGGATCGAGCTTACGCAGGTCGGGGGCGATGCCGCCGGAGATGGCTTCCAGGCCGTGGCAGCGCGCGCAGTTCTGGGTGTAGGCGGAGGTGCCGATCTCCACCGCCTTGTCGTGGTTGGCGTACGGCTTGCGGTAGGGGTTCTCGTCACGCCACTCGCTGCCGAGCTTCTCCAGGCCGTCGGTGTTGACCGCCTGCGGGGTGACGTCGCCGTGGGCCAGGACGTGACCGGCGGCGCCGAGCGCCAGGGAGGCCAGCAGGGTGCGGAAGAGTTTCTTGTTGTTCATGACTAGGACCCTCGTTTCGATGCGGTGCAAGGCGGAAGCGCTCGGGCGGCGAGCGCCGTTGCCGAAATCTTAGGGAGGGCCCGGGGCGCGCCAGTATTCTGCTTTGGTGCCCGACTTCTGCTCCCTTGGTAGCAGAAACCCTGGTGTTACCCCCGCAGCCGCCATACCACCCCGGGCAGGCCGTGGCGGGCCGGGTCGGCCAGTTGCAGGCGGGCGGCGACCTGCGCGGCCGCCCCCCAGGCGGGCGCGACAGCGGCATGGCGCGACAGGTCGGCGGCCCTGACGCGGTCGAAGCCGATCAGGCTGAGGATCAACAGCACACCGAGCAACAGCAGTCGGGCCGGGGACATGGGGAGGGCTCCTTTCTTATTCTCGTGAGCCCATGCTAGAGGCTGCGCCCGCCCGCAGAACCAGTACCTTGGTACTGGCCAGCCGGTACTTTCTGCATATTTGCCCGGCCCTCCCTCCTTCCTAAGCTGGCAGCATCCCCACCGGAGGCTGCCATGCGCAAACTGCTGCCCTGCCTGCTCGCGGCCCTCGGCCTGCTGGCGACCGCCCCGGCCCGCGCCGACCTCGACGTGCAGATCGGCTACCTGGGCTACACCCCGGACCGCGGCCCGCTGCTGTCCAACGTCATCCCCGAACCGGCCGACGCCGGCCGCCGCGGCGCCGAGCTGGCGATCGTCGACAGCAACAGCACCGGGCGCTTCCTCAAGCACCGCTACGCGCTGCGCAGCGCCGAGGCGGACAGCCCCGAGCAGCTGCTCGCCAGGGCGCGCGAACTGCACGACGGCGGCCTGCGCCTGTTCGTGGTCAACGCCCCGGCCGACAGCCTGCGCCAGCTCGCCAGCGCCCTGCCGGACAGCCTGCTGTTCAACGCCGGCAGCGCCGACGACGCGCTGCGCACCGAGCAGTGCCAGGCCAACGTGCTGCACACCCTGCCCAGCCGCGCCATGCTCGCCGACGCCCTCGCCCAGTTCCTCACCGTGCGCAAGTGGAACCGCTGGCTGCTGGTGAGCGGCCCGACCGCGGACGACCAGGCCTACGCCAATGCCCTGCGCCGCGCCGCCAAGCGCTTCGGCCACAAGATCGTCGCCGAGAAGCCGTGGAGCTTCGACAACGACCAGCGGCGCACCGCCCAGGCCGAGATGCCGCTGTTCACCCAGACCGCCGAGTACGACGTGGTGCTGGTGGCCGACGAGCGCGGCGACTTCGGCGAGTACCTGCCCTACAACACCTGGTACCCGCGCCCGGTGGCCGGCACCCAGGGGCTGACCCCGACCGGCTGGCACAAGACCGTGGAAACCTACGGCGCCGCCCAGCTGCAGAAGCGCTTCGAGGAACTCGCCGGGCGCTGGATGAACGACCGCGACTTCGCCGCCTGGATCGCCGTGCGCAGCATCGCCAGCGCCGCCAACAAGCTGGGCAGCGCCGAGCCGCAGGCGCTCCGCCGCCTGGCGCTGTCCGCCGAGCTGCCGCTGGACGGCTTCAAGGGCCGCAAGCTGAGCTTCCGCGACTGGAACGGCCAGCTGCGCCAGCCCATCGAGCTGGTCCAGCCGCGCGCGCTGGTCAGCACCTCGCCGCAGGACGGCTTCCTGCACCCGGTCACCGACCTCGACAGCCTCGGCTACGACCGCCCGGAAAGCCGCTGCAACCTGGCCGCGACCGCTCCCTGAGCGGCGTCGCCCATAACCAGAACAAGAGGCCCGCCATGCGCAAGACCCTGCTCGCCACCCTGCTCGCCGGCCCGCTGACGCTCGCCGCCGGCCCGCTGCTGGCCGCCACCGCCTACGTGTCCAACGAGAAGGACAACACCCTCAGCGTGATCGACCTCGCCAAGCAGGAAGTGGTGCAGACCCTCAAGGTCGGCATGCGCCCGCGCGGCCTGGCGCTGTCCCACGACAACAAGCGGCTGTACATCTGCGCCAGCGACTCCGATCGCGTGCAGGTGATGGACCTGGCCACGCAGAAGATCGTCAAGGAGCTGCCCTCCGGCGCCGATCCCGAGCAGTTCGCCCTGCACCCCAACGACAAGTGGCTGTACATCTCCAACGAGAACGACTCGCTGGTCACCGTGGTCGACGTGGACAGCGCCCAGGTGCTCGGCCAGATCGACGTCGG
>DASQBU010000205.1:0-5951 GCA_035635035.1 Pseudomonas sp. | reverse complement strand
CGCCAACGGCGGCGAGAACGCCTGCCGACGGCCGGGAAGCGCAGCATACATTGCATATGACTGCGATAGAAATGCAAAAGGGTTGCATCTAGATATGCAACCCTTTGATTTACATCAAACATGGTGCGCGAGGGGGGATTCGAACCCCCGACCTACCGCTTAGGAGGCGGTCGCTCTATCCAGCTGAGCTACAGGCGCAATCGGGTGGCGATGTTAAACGAGGCGATGCCGCTTGTCATGTCCCGCCCCGCCATCACCGCCTCCGTGCGAACGAATGACACTTCAGCCGCTCGCCAGCCACGCCAGATGTAGAACCACTCGCATTTCCGCAGCCGGAAACTGGCCACCCTCCCCGACGGCCTGCACACTCGGGATCGGCAGGCGCCAGCAAGGCTCATGCACAGCAATGCCGCGCATGGCGGATGAATAGTGCTGAACGGACACGCCCACGCGTGGTCATACCGTTGCTATGCCTGCATACCGATTCGAGCACACTGAACCAGCGGCCATCGAGAAACCATGAAACAGAGTCCCGTCTCCCGCTCCAGCCGGACTGCCGACAAGTTTGTCGTGCGCTTGCCGGAGGGCATGCGCTCGCGCATCGCCGAAGTTGCCCGCCACTACCACCGCAGCATGAACTCCGAGATCATCGCGCGCCTGGAGAGAAGCCTGAGCGCCGAAGGCAACCTGCCTGCCGTGCCGCTCGAGCCGGCCGGCGAACTGCCGCCCCATGAGCATCGCCTGCTGCAGCACTTCCGCCAGTTGCCACAACCCCAGCAGAGCGCCCTGATCGCCCTGCTCGGCGGCAGCGGCGACCTCGCCAGCCGCTGAACGCCCCACAGCAGGCCGCCCCGCGTGCGGCTTGCCCTGTCCGGCCGGCGCGCCCCGCGGCCTCGCTACAGCAGGAACAGCGTGGCCAGGCCGAGGAAGATGAAGAAACCGCCGCTGTCGGTCATCGCAGTGATCATCACGCTGGCGCCCATGGCCGGATCGCGACCGATCCGCGCCAGGGTCATGGGAATCAGCACGCCCATCAGCGCCGCCAGCAGCAGGTTCAGGGTCATCGCCCCGGTCATCACCGCTCCCAGCGACCCGTTGCCGTATAGATACCAGGCCACGCCGCCGATCACCCCGCCCCAGACCAGACCGTTGACCAGGGCAACGCCCAGCTCCTTGCGCAGCAGGCGCAGGGTGTTGCCGGTGCTGACCTGATCCAGGGCCAGCGCGCGGACGATCATGGTGATGGTCTGGTTGCCGGAGTTGCCGCCGATGCCGGCGACGATCGGCATCAGCGCGGCCAGCGCCACCAGCTTCTCGATGGAGCCTTCGAACAGGCCGATCACCCGCGAGGCGAGGAACGCGGTAATCAGGTTGATCGCCAGCCAGGCCCAGCGGTTGCGCACCGACTTCCACACCGAGGCGAAGATGTCTTCCTCCTCGCGCAGGCCGGCCATGTTGAGCACTTCGCTCTCGCTCTCCTCGCGGATCAGGTCGACCATCTCGTCGATGGTCAGGCGCCCGACCAGCCGTCCGTCGCGGTCGACGACCGGCGCGGAGACCAGGTCGTAGCGCTCGAAGGCCTGCGCCGCCTCGTGGGCGTCCTCTTCCGGACGAAAGGTCACCGGATCGGTGGCCATCACCTCGGCCACCTGGCGCTCCGGATCGTTGACCAGCAGGCGCTTGATCGGCAGCGCGCCCTGCAACAAGCCGCCATGGTCGACCACGAACAGCTTGTCGGTGTGTCCCGGCAACTCCTTGAGCCGGCGCAGATAGCGCAGGACCACTTCGAGCGTCACGTCGTCGCGGATGGTGACCATCTCGAAGTCCATCAGCGCGCCGACCTGGTCTTCCTCGTAGGACAACGCCGAACGCACCCGCTCGCGCTGCTGGGCGTCGAGCGACTCCATCAGCTCGAGCACCACGTCGTGGGGCAACTCCGGCGCCAGATCGGCCAGCTCGTCGGCATCCAGGTCGCGGGTCGCGGCAAGAATCTCGTGATCGTCCATGTCGGCGATCAGCGTCTCGCGCACCGCGTCCGACACCTCGAGGAGGATGTCGCCGTCGCGCTCGGCCTTGACCAGCTGCCAGACGGTCAGGCGGTCGTCCAGCGGCAGGGCTTCGAGGATGTAGGCGATGTCGGCCGGGTGCAGATCGTCGAGCCGGCGCTGCAGCTCGACCAGGTTCTGCCGGTGCAGCAGATTCTCCACCAGCTCGTGGTGGCTGCCTTCCTGGTGGCGGGCCAGATCCTCGACCAGACGCTGCCGGTGCAGCAGGTCGACCACCTGGGCCAGGCGATCCTGCAGGCTTTCCTGCGGTTTTTTCGCTTCGGCTTCGCTCATGATGGCGCACTCCCTGTCCCCCAGCGGCGGGACGCGCGCCAGGGGCGATCAATCTTTCACGATGCAGACGGACAATCGAGGCTCGGTACGACTACTGGGTAAGTCCATGGCTGGAGATCCACGCAACTCGCTGGGGGCAGATAAGCGCAATGGTAGCATTTGCCCGCCCCGCCACAGACGCGAATCGCGCTCCGCAGGGGCATCCACTGCCAGCAATTACGACCACTGCCGGCAGTCATGGTTCATGCATGGCCGGCGGCGGCCAGCCAGCGAAGGGGCAAAAAAAAAGCCTGCATCGCTGCAGGCCTTTTCTGTATGGCGCACTCAGGAGGATTCGAACCTCCGACCGCCCGGTTCGTAGCCGGGTACTCTATCCAGCTGAGCTATGAGTGCGTATGTGATGTTTAACCAGATCACCGCTGGCTGACCCTGCAACCGGAGCTGCCTGATCGAAGATGGCGCACTCAGGAGGATTCGAACCTCCGACCGCCCGGTTCGTAGCCGGGTACTCTATCCAGCTGAGCTATGAGTGCGTTTCGCGAGTTGCCTTGCAGAACCACACAGACCTGCAAGACAGAAAAATGGCGGAGAAGGGGGGATTCGAACCCCCGACACCCTTTTGAGGTGTACTCCCTTAGCAGGGGAGCGCCTTCGGCCACTCGGCCACCTCTCCGCAACACGGGGCGTACTATACCCAAGCAAACCCCGCTTGCAAAGCCCTAATTCGACAAAAATCGAAAAAAAATCAATGGCTTGGTTCTTCGTCCTTTTCTTTCTGGATGCGCTGGTAGATTTCTTCGCGATGCACGGCGACTTCCTTCGGGGCATTGACACCAATGCGCACCTGATTGCCCTTCACGCCCAGCACGGTGACGGTCACGTCGTCACCGACCATCAAGGTCTCTCCCACGCGGCGAGTCAGAATAAGCATTCCATTTCTCCTTACGTCTGTTTCAGGACAGCTGTCTGCAAGATAAAAACGGCCAAATCCGCAGGTAGGAACCTGCCGGATACCGACCAAGTATTGACCAGCTCCGGAGGAATAAGGTCCCGAGGCCGGCCAAAAACGACAAAAGGCGCGGAAAATACGCGCCTTTTGCTCAAGTACGCATCACTCGCCCTGTCGGACCGGCGCATCCAGATCGAACGCGGTATGCAGGGCGCGCACGGCCAGCTCGAGATACTTCTCCTCGACCACCACGCTGATCTTGATTTCCGAGGTGGAGATCATCTGGATGTTGATGTTCTCCTTGGCCAGCGCCTCGAACATGCGACTGGCCACGCCGGCGTGCGAGCGCATGCCGACGCCGACCAGCGACACCTTGGCGATCTGGGTGTCGCCGGACACCTCGCGCGCGCCGATGGTCGCGGCGGTCTGCTTGAGGATCTCCAGCGCCTTGTCGTAGTCGTTGCGGTGCACGGTGAAGGTGAAGTCGGTGGTGTTATCGTGCGCCACGTTCTGCACGATCATGTCCACCTCGACGTTGGCGGCGCCGATCGGACCGAGGATCTTGAACGCCACGCCGGGGGTGTCCGGCACGCCGCGGATGGTCAGCTTGGCTTCGTCGCGGTTGAAGGCGATGCCGGAGATGATCGGCTGTTCCATGGATTCCTCTTCGTCGTCGATGGTGATGAGGGTACCCGGCCCCTCCTGGAAGCTGTGCAGCACGCGCAGCGGGACGTTGTACTTGCCGGCGAACTCCACCGAGCGGATCTGCAGCACCTTGGAGCCGAGGCTGGCCATTTCCAGCATTTCCTCGAAGGTGATCTTCTCCAGGCGGCGGGCCCGCGGCACCACGCGCGGGTCGGTGGTGTAGACGCCGTCGACGTCGGTGTAGATCTGGCACTCGTCGGCCTTGAGCGCCGCGGCCAGCGCCACGCCGGTGGTGTCCGAACCGCCGCGGCCGAGGGTGGTGATGTTGCCCTGCGCGTCGACGCCCTGGAAACCGGCGACCACCACCACGCGGCCGGCAGCCAGCTCGGCGCGCAGGCGCTCTTCGTCGATCTGCAGGATGCGCGCCTTGGTGTGGGCGCTGTCGGTGAGGATGCGCACCTGGTTGCCGGTGAACGATACCGCCGGCACGCCGCGCTGGATCAGCGCCATGCTCAGCAGGCCGATGGTGACCTGCTCGCCGGTGGAGATGATCGCATCCAGCTCGCGCGGATCGGGCTGCGGCATGATCTGCTTGGCCAGGTCGATCAGGCGGTTGGTCTCGCCGCTCATGGCCGACACCACCACCACGATGTCATGTCCCGCCGCGCGGAACTTCTTCACCTTCTCGGCCACCTGCTCGATGCGCTCGACGCTGCCGACCGAGGTGCCGCCGAATTTCTGTACGATCAATGCCATGTGGATATCGCCTAGCCGCGAAAAAGTCGCCCATTGAACCTGTCGGCGAGCCCGCCGGGCGCGGGGCGGGCTCAGCCGTGGCCGGTCAGCAGGCCGCCGCGACGAACGGCTCGACCAGCGCCAGCGCCTCGCCCAGCTTGCCGGCGTCCACGCCGCCGCCCTGGGCCATGTCCGGACGACCGCCGCCCTTGCCGCCGACCAGCGCGGCGGCCTGCTTCATCAGCTCGCCGGCCTTGAGCTTGCCGGTCAGATCCTGGGTGACGCCGGCGACCAGCACCACCTTGCCGTCGAACTCGCCGCCGAGCAGGATCACCGCGCTGCCCAGCTTGTTCTTCAGCTGGTCGACCAGCGCCAGCAGGGCCTTGCCGTCCAGCCCGTCGAGACGCGCGGCGAGCACCTTGATGCCGCCCACCTCGATGGCCGAGCCGGCCAGGTCGTCGCCGGCGGCGCTGGCGGCCTTGGCCTTGAGCTGCTCCAGCTCCTTCTCCAGCTGGCGGTTGCGCTCGAGCAGGCCGGACAGCTTGTCCAGCAGGTTGTCGCGCGAGCCCTTGACCAGCGCGGCGGCTTCCTTGAGCTGCTCTTCGGCGCCGTTGAGGTAGTCCAGCGCGCCGGCGCCGGTGACCGCCTCGATGCGCCGCACGCCGGCGGCCACGCCGCCCTCGCTGACGATCTTGAACAGGCCGATGTCGCCGGTGCGCTTGGCGTGGATGCCGCCGCACAGCTCGACGGAGAAGTCGCCCATGCTCAGCACGCGCACGCTGTCGCCGTACTTCTCGCCGAACAGCGCCATGGCGCCCTTCTGCTTGGCCGACTCGATGTCGGTGACTTCGGTCTCCACCGCCGAGTTCTTGCGGATCTCGGCGTTGACCAGCGCTTCCAGGGCCTTGAGCTGCTCGGCGCTCACCGCCTCGAAGTGGCTGAAGTCGAAGCGCAGGCGCTGGCTGTTGACCAGCGAGCCCTTCTGCTGCACGTGCTCGCCGAGCACCTGGCGCAGCGCGGCGTGCAGCAGGTGGGTGGCCGAGTGGTTGAGCGCGGTGGCGCCGCGCACCGAACCGTCGACCTGGGCTTCCAGCGGCTGGCCGACGCGCAGGCTGCCGGCGGCGACCACGCCGTGGTGCAGGTGGGCACCGCCGGCCTTGGTGGTGTCGCGCACGTCGAAGCGCGTGCCGTCGGCGTCGTTCAGGTAGCCGCAGTCGCCGACCTGGCCGCCGGATTCGGCGTAGAACGGGGTGCGGTCGAGGACCACCACGCCCTCCTCGCCT
>DASQBU010000204.1:0-12024 GCA_035635035.1 Pseudomonas sp. | reverse complement strand
CGGCATTGTCGACCACTACGCTGGCGACACTGCTGCCTGGCAGGTGGGCCTCGTCCATATTGTCCATAGGTAGCGCTTTCTCCAAGGGTTACCCTCATTTTCGGCACCCTTCAGCCGCAACTTGAGGCAATTCGCCGCCGGCAAAACAAAACCCCGGCAGACCGAGGGTCTGCCGGGGTTTTCAACTGTGAATAACCGGGTTATCCACAGACTTTCCGATCACACATCCAGATTCGACACCGCCAGGGCGTTGCTCTCGATGAAGTCGCGGCGCGGCTCCACCGCATCGCCCATCAGGGTGTTGAAGATCTGGTCGGCGGCGATGGCGTCCTCGATGGTCACCTTGAGCATGCGGCGTACCGCCGGGTCCATGGTGGTTTCCCACAGCTGCTCGGGGTTCATCTCGCCGAGGCCCTTGTAGCGCTGGATGCTGTGGCGCTTGGTGCTTTCCGCCATCAGCCAGTCGAGCGCTTCCTTGAACGAGGCGACCGGCTTCTTGCGCTCGCCGCGCTGCACGTACGCGCCGTCCTCGAGCAGGCTGTTGAGCTGGCTGCCCAGGTCGGTGACGCTGCGGTAGTCGTGGCTGGCGAAGAAGTCGCGGTTGAAGGTGACGTAGCTGGACAGGCCGTGGGCGACGGTCTGCACTTCCGGCAGCCACAGGTGGCGCTCGCGGTCCTCGCGCAGGCTGACCTGGTGGGTCTGCCCGGACTTCTCCGCGGCCTTGAGGCGCTCGCCGAGGCGCTCCACCCAGGCCTGCATGGCGGCCTGGTCGGCGAGCTGCTCGACGCCGACGCGCGGCAGGTAGACGAAGTGCTCGGTGATCTCCTGCGGATACAGGCGCGACAGGCGGGCGAGGGTCTTCATCACCGTGCGGTAGTCGTTGACCAGGGTTTCCAGCGCCGTGCCGGCGAGGCCCGGGGCATGGTCGTTGACGTGCAGGCTGGCGTCCTCGAGGGCCGACTGGGTCATGTATTCCTCCATGGCCTCGTCGTCCTTGATGTACTGCTCCTGCTTGCCCTTCTTGACCTTGTACAGCGGCGGCTGGGCGATGTAGATGTAGCCGCGCTCGACCAGCTCGGGCAGCTGGCGGAAGAAGAAGGTCAACAGCAGGGTGCGGATGTGCGAACCGTCAACGTCGGCATCGGTCATGATGATGATGTTGTGGTAGCGCAGCTTGTCGATGTTGTACTCCTCGCGGCCGATCCCGCAGCCCAGCGCGGTGATCAGGGTGCCGACCTCCTGGGAGGAGAGCATCTTGTCGAAGCGGGCCTTCTCGACGTTGAGGATCTTGCCCTTGAGCGGCAGGATCGCCTGGGTCTTGCGGTTGCGGCCCTGCTTGGCCGAGCCGCCGGCGGAGTCACCCTCGACGATGTACAGTTCGGACAGCGCCGGGTCCTTCTCCTGGCAGTCGGCCAGCTTGCCGGGCAGCCCGGCGATGTCCAGCGCGCCCTTGCGGCGGGTCATCTCGCGGGCCTTGCGCGCCGCCTCGCGGGCGCGCGCGGCGTCGAGCATCTTGCCGACCACCGCCTTGGCCTCGTTGGGGTTCTCCAGCAGGTAGTCGCCGAAGTACTTGCCCATCTCCTGCTCGACCGCGGTCTTCACCTCGCTGGAGACCAGCTTGTCCTTGGTCTGCGAGCTGAACTTGGGATCCGGCACCTTGACCGAGATGATCGCGGTGAGGCCCTCGCGGGCGTCGTCGCCGGTGGTGGCGACCTTGAACTTCTTGGCCAGGCCCTCGGCCTCGATGTAGTTGTTCAGGTGGCGGGTGAGGGCGGAGCGGAAGCCGGCCAGGTGGGTACCGCCGTCGCGCTGCGGGATGTTGTTGGTGAAGCAGAGGATGTTCTCGTTGAAGCTGTCGTTCCACTGCAGCGCCACCTCGACGCCGACACCGTCCTCCTCGCGCTGCACGCAGAAGTGGAACACCTGGTTGACCGCGGTCTTGTGGGTGTTGAGGTAGTCGACGAAGGCGCGCAGGCCGCCCTCGTACTTGAACAGCTCCTCCTTGCCGCTGCGTTCGTCGCGCAGCAGGATGCCGACCCCGGAGTTGAGGAACGACAGCTCGCGCAGGCGCTTGGCGAGGATGTCCCAGCTGAAGTGGATGTTCTTGAAGGTGTCCCCGGACGGCTTGAAGTGGATCTGCGTGCCGCTGCCCTCGCTGTCGCCGACCGCGGCCAGCGGTGCCTGCGGCACGCCGTGCACGTAGGTCTGCTCCCAGATCTTGCCGCTGCGGCGGATGGTCAGCACCAGCTCCTTGGACAGCGCGTTGACCACCGAGACGCCGACGCCGTGCAGGCCGCCGGAGACCTTGTAGCTGTTGTCGTCGAACTTACCGCCGGCGTGCAGCACGGTCATGATGACCTCGGCGGCCGAGACGCCTTCTTCCTTGTGGATATCCACCGGGATGCCGCGGCCGTTGTCGCGCACGGTGATCGATTCGTCGGTGTGGATGGTGATGCTGATCTCGTCGCAATGGCCGGCCAGCGCCTCGTCGATGGAGTTATCCACAACCTCGAAGACCATGTGGTGCAGACCGGTGCCATCGTCGGTGTCGCCGATGTACATGCCGGGGCGCTTGCGTACGGCGTCCAGACCTTTCAGCACCTTGATGCTGGAGGAGTCGTACGTGTTGTTCTCGCTCATGCCTTCACTCCCGAGGATTCAATACGGCCATGCTCCACCTGGAACATGGCGACCGGCGTATCCGTGCGCCAGCCGTCTTTGAGGGTTTCGCCGTCGACGCCGGTGATGAACACCTGGCAGTCGAGGTCTTCCAGCAAGCGGCACAGCGCGTGACGATGCTGTTCGTCGAGTTCCGAGGGCAGGTCGTCCACCAGGTAGACGCACTGCCCGTGTTTGGCCTGGTTGACCAGGTGGCCCTGGGCGATGCGCAGGGCGCAGACCACCAGCTTCTGCTGGCCGCGCGAGAGGATGTCGGCGGCGTTGTGCCCGCCGATGCGCAGGCGCAGGTCGGCGCGCTGCGGTCCGGCCTGGGTGTGGCCGAGCTGCTGGTCGCGCGCGAGGCCGGCCCTGAGCACCTCGTCGAGGCTGCGCTCGCGGTCCCAGCCGCGGTAGTAGCTGAGGGTCAGTTCCGGCAGTTCGACCAGCTGCGCCAGGGTGCGTTCGAACACCGGCTTGAGCGCCTGGATGTAGGCGCGGCGGTACTCGTCGATGGCCTCGCTGGCGAGGCACAGTTCGCGGTCCCAGGCGGCCTGCGCGGCGGGGTCGATTCTACCATGGCGCAGCCAGGAGTTTCGCTGCCGCAGGGCGCCCTGCAGGCGCTGCCAGGCGCCGAGAAAGCGCGCTTCGACGTGGAACACGCCCCAATCGAGAAACTGGCGACGGATCTTCGGTGCGCCTTCGAGCAGGCGGAAGCTGTCCGGGTTGATCAGCTGCAGCGGCAGCACCTCGGCCAGCTGCGCGGCGCTGCGCGCGTTCTGCCCGTCGATGCGGATCTGGTAGTCGCCGCCGCGCTCGCGGGCGATGCCCAGCTGGCTGAGGCGGCCGTCGGCCAGGCGCACCTCGCCGAACACCAGGGCGCGCTCCTGCTCGTGCTGGATCACCGGGGTCAGCCGGGTGCTGCGGAACGAGCGGGCCAGGCCGAGCAGGTGGATGGCCTCCAGCACGCTGGTCTTGCCGCTGCCGTTGGCACCGTACAGCAGGTTGATGCGCGGCGAGGGCACCAGCTCCAGCGGCTGCAGGTTGCGCACGGCGCGGACGTTCAGGCGGACCAGGGACATGGCCGGAAACGACTGTGGATAAGGGCTTCGGGAAACTTGCGCACAGCGTTATCCACAGGGTTGTCCGCGTGTAGCACGCGAAAACCGGGGCAGGGCAGACCCTGTGGCAGGGCTGTCGACATCTTATCCACAGGATCCGCCCAGCTCGGTCACAGGCGCATCGGCATCACGACGTAGGCCGAATCGTCGTTGTCGGCTTCCTGCAGCAGGGCGCTGCTGTTGGCGTCGGCCAGGGTGATGCGCACCTGGTCGGCGGTCATCACGCCGAGCACGTCGAGCAGGTAGCTGACGTTGAAGCCGACCTCCAGGGCGTCGCCGAAGTAGTCGACCTGCACCTCTTCCTCGGCCTCCTCCTGCTCGGGGTTGTTGGCCTGGATCTTCAGCAGGCCGCTGGCCAGCTGCAGGCGGATGCCGCGGTACTTCTCGTTGGAGAGGATCGCCGTGCGGCTGAACGCCTCGCGCAGCGCCTGGCGATCGCCGAGGACCAGCTTGTCGCCATTGCGCGGCAACACGCGCTGATAATCCGGGAACTTGCCGTCGACCAGCTTGGAGGTGAAGGTGAAGTCGCCGGTGGTGGCGCGGATGTGGTGCTGGCCGAGGACGATGCTGACCGCCTCGTCCGGCTCGGTGAGCAGGCGCTGCAGTTCGAGGATGCCCTTGCGCGGCACGATGACCTGGTGCTTGTCCGGCGCCTCGAGGCCGGCTTCCAGCGCGCACAGCGCCAGGCGGTGGCCGTCGGTGGCCACCGCGCTGAGGCGGCCGGCGTTGACCTCCAGCAGCATGCCGTTGAGGTAGTAGCGCACGTCCTGCTGGGCCATGGCGAAGCTGGTGCGCTCGATCAGCCGGCGCAGCTTGCTCTGCGCCACGGCGAAGGTCAGCGAACCCTGGCTTTCCTCCACCGAGGGGAAGTCGTTGGCCGGCAGGGTGGACAGGCTGAAGCGGCTGCGCCCGGCCTTGATCAGCAGCTTCTGCTCGTCGACGCGGATGTCGATCAGCGCATCGGACGGCAGGCTCTTGCAGATGTCCATCAGCTTGCGCGCCGGCACGGTGATCTCGCCGGCCTCGGCCGGCTCTTCCAGGGCGACGCGGCCGACCAGCTCGACCTCGAGGTCGGTGCCGGTCAGCGACAGCTGCTGGCCCTGCACCACCAGCAGGACGTTGGACAGCACCGGCAGGGTCTGCCGGCGTTCGACGACCCCGGCGACCAGTTGCAGCGGCTTGAGCAGGGCTTCGCGTTGAATGGTGAAATGCATCTTGAATCCTTGGCCTCTGGTGGGGCGCCCGTCAGGTGGTCAGGGTGCGCAGCAGGTTCTTGTAGTCTTCGCGAATGTCGGCGTCTTCCTCGCGAAGTTCGGCGATCTTGCGGCAGGCGTGCAGCACGGTGGTGTGGTCGCGGCCGCCGAAGGCATCGCCGATTTCCGGCAGGCTGTGGTTGGTCAGCTCCTTGGACAGGGCCATGGCCACCTGGCGCGGGCGCGCCACCGAGCGCGAGCGGCGCTTGGACAGCAGGTCGGCGATCTTGATCTTGTAGTACTCGGCCACGGTGCGCTGGATGTTGTCGACGCTGACCAGCTTGTCCTGCAGGGCGAGCAGGTCCTTCAGCGACTCGCGGACCAGCTCGATGCTGATCTCGCTGCCGGTGAAGTGGGCGTGGGCGATCACCCGCTTCAGCGAGCCTTCCAGCTCGCGGACGTTGGAGCGGATGCGCTGGGCGATGAAGAACGCGGCGTCGTGCGGCAGGTCGACCTTGGCCTGCTCGGCCTTCTTCATCAGGATCGCCACCCGGGTCTCCAGCTCCGGCGGCTCGACCGCCACGGTCAGGCCCCAGCCGAAGCGCGACTTCAGGCGCTCCTCCAGGCCCTCGATCTCCTTCGGGTAGCGGTCGCTGGTGAGGATCACCTGCTGGCCGCCCTCGAGCAGGGCGTTGAAGGTGTGGAAGAACTCCTCCTGGGAGCGCTCCTTGCGGGCGAAGAACTGGATGTCGTCGATCAGCAGGGCGTCCACCGAGCGGTAGAAACGCTTGAAGTCGTTGATCGCGTTGAGCTGCAGCGCCTTGACCATGTCGGCGACGAAGCGCTCGGAATGCAGGTAGACCACCTTGGCATTCGGGTTCTTCTTCAATAGGTGGTTGCCCACCGCGTGCATCAGGTGGGTCTTGCCCAGGCCCACGCCACCATAGAGGAACAGCGGGTTGTAGCCGTGCTTGGGATTGTCGGCCACCTGCCAGGCGGCGGCGCGCGCCAGCTGGTTGGACTTGCCCTCGACGAAGTTCTCGAAGGTGAAGTTGCGGTTCAGGTAGCTGGTGTGCTTGAGGCCGCCCTCGACCTGCACGGTGCGCACCGCCGGCGCGCCGGGCGCCTCGGCCACTTCCGCGACCACCGGCTCGGCCAGGGCCACCGGCTCGGTTTCGCTGTCGAGCGCGGCGAACACCGGGGCAGGCGCGGGCGCCGCCACCGGCGCAGGAGCCGGCGCAGGAGCCGGGGCGGGCGCCGGGCGCGGCGGCGCGGGGCGCTTGCTGCCGATCAGCAGCGACAGCGCCGGCACCTGGCCGTCGCCGCGCTCGCCCATCAGCTCCAGCAGGCGGCCGATGTACTTCTCGTTGACCCAGTCGAGCACGAAGCGGTTGGGCGCATACACGCGCAACTCGTCGCCGTGCATTTCGACCTGCAGCGGACGGATCCAGGTGTTGAACAGCTGGGAAGGCAGCTCGTCGCGCAGGACTTCCACGCACTGCTGCCACAGTTCCACGGACACTCGGTTTCCCTCGCTAGGAAAGCGTCTTGATAGACAGGGCAAAGGCGGCATTGTAGCGCCGCGCCGAAAAGTTATCCACATGCGGGACGGCCCGTCTTGGTCGCTTGCCCCAGCGTTGCGCCGGTGGCGCGGCGATCGATGTGGATAACCGGGCCGCAAAGGGCGCCTGAGCCTTCTGGAAAACCTCGTAGACAACTCGCCTGTGGATAAAACCTCTTTCCATCCCCAGCTTCCCCCAAGCCGCCGCACATCCGCCGCACCCGTTCTCGACAGACTTGTCATCTCCGCCAGCCATTGTGAATAAAGGCATGCGCTCAGTTATCCACAGAAAAGAGCCTTCCCATTCACCATAACCAGAACGATCTTTTAAAAATCTGCCTTGTTTGTGTTGGTTGTGGACGGTGCAAAACCCGCAGCCCGAGCGGCATGGCGAGCCTGGTGCGGGTCATTCGTCCGATTGATGCGGAGCAAGAGAAAGCTATCCACAGTCGCGCACCAGAACGGCGAGCGGCCGGGCTGTGGATGACCGATAAAGGCTGCTGGTTGGAAATTGACCTGTGCCGCCACTTTCACTAGAATCGCCGGTCTCTTTAACTGGGGCCCTCCTTCGAGAGCCCTGCGATCACTAGGTAACTGACCAATGAAACGCACCTTTCAGCCCAGCAATCTGAAGCGCGCCCGCACCCACGGCTTCCGTGCGCGCATGGCAACCAAGAACGGTCGTGCAGTCCTGTCGCGTCGCCGCGCCAAGGGCCGCAAGCGTCTGACCACCGTTTGATTGCCCGGAACGGGTGGTGAGTCGGAGTTTCGGCCGGGACAAGCGACTGCTGACGTCCCGACAGTTTGCGGCAGTCTTCGACTCCCCCACCGGCAAGGCTCCCGGCAAGTGTGTGCTGCTCCTGGCCCGTGACAACGGGCTCGATCATCCGCGCCTCGGCCTGGTGATCGGCAAGAAGAGCGTCAAGCTTGCCGTCGAGCGCAATCGCCTGAAGCGGTTGATCCGCGATTCCTTCCGCCTGCATCAGGAGATGCTCGCCGGCCTGGATATCGTCATGGTCGCCCGCAAGGGCCTCGGCGATCTGGACAATCCCGAGCTGCACCAGCAGTTCGTCAAGCTCTGGAAACGCCTGGCGCGCAGCCGTCCGCGCACGGATGCCCGTCCCGAACAGCCTCCAGCCGACGGAACCCATGCGTAAACTGGCCCTCGCCCTGATCCAGTTCTATCGCTACGCCATCAGTCCGCTGATGGCCGGTCGCTGTCGCTTCTATCCCAGTTGTTCCTGCTACGCTCACGAAGCCATCAGCACGCATGGCCTCGCTCGCGGTGGCTGGCTGTCCCTGCGCCGGCTGTCCCGCTGCCATCCCTGGCATGCCGGAGGCTTCGATCCGGTACCCCCGTCCCGCACGTCCCGACCCTCATCGATGGCCGAATAAAACCATGGACATTCAACGCTCGATACTGATCGTCGCTCTGGCAATCGTGTCTTACCTGATGGTTCTCAAGTGGAACCAGGACTACGGTCAACCGCAACTGCCGCCGCAGGCCATGACCAACAGCGCCGTTCCGGCCCTGCCGGCAGGCGATGTCCAAGGCAAGGCCAACGCCGACGTGCCCAGCGCCAGCCCCCAGCAGAACGCCCCGGCCAGCCAGGCCGCCAGCGCCAGCCACGGCCTGATCCAGGTGGAAACCGATGTGCTCAAGCTGGCCATCGACCCGCAGGGCGGCGACGTGGTGCAGCTCGGCCTGCCGAAATACCCGCGCAGCCTGGACAACCGCGACGTGCCGTTCACCCTGTTCGACAACGGCAGCGAGCGCACCTACATCGCCCAGAGCGGCCTGGTCGGCGACGGCCCGGACGCCCGCGCCAGCGGCCGGCCGCTGTACGCCAGCGACAAGAGCCAGTACCGCCTGGCCGACGGCCAGGACCAGCTGGTGGTCGAGCTGAAGTTCAGCGACAACGGCGTCGACTACGTCAAGCGCTTCAGCTTCAAGCGTGGCGACTACGACTTCGCCGTCGACTACCGCATCGCCAACCACAGCGACAAGCCGTGGAGCGGCAACCTGTTCGCCCAGCTCAAGCGCGACGCCAGCGACGATCCGTCGAAGGCCAGCGCCTCGAGCATGTCCACCTACCTGGGCGCCGCGCTGTGGACCCCGGACACGCCGTACAAGAAAGTGTCGATGAAGGACATCGACAACAAGCCGCTGCGTGAGGCCGTGCAGGGCGGCTGGATCGCCTGGCTGCAGCACTACTTCGTCACCGCCTGGATACCGGCCAAGGACAGCGCCAACCAGGTCAGCACCCGCAAGGACAGCCAGGGCAACTACATCATCGGTTTCGTCGGCCCGCAGCTGAGCATCGCCGCCGGCGCCAGCGCGGAAACCGGCGCCACCCTGTACGCCGGTCCGAAGATCCAGGGCAAGCTCAAGGAACTCTCGCCCGGCCTGGAACTGACCGTCGACTACGGCATCCTGTGGTTCATCGCCCAGCCGATCTTCTGGCTGCTGCAAGTTATCCACAAGCTGATCGGCAACTGGGGCTGGTCGATCATCGCCCTGACCGTGCTGATCAAGCTGGCGTTCTTCCCGCTGTCGGCCGCCAGCTACAAGTCCATGGCGCGCATGCGTGCCGTCGCGCCGAAGCTGCAGGCGCTCAAGGAACAGTACGCCGACGACCGCCAGAAGCTGTCGCAGGGCATGATGGAGCTGTACAAGAAGGAGAAGATCAATCCGCTGGGCGGCTGCCTGCCGATCCTGGTGCAGATGCCGGTGTTCCTCGCCCTGTACTGGACCCTGCTGGAAAGCGTGGAGATCCGCCAGGCGCCGTGGCTGGGCTGGATCGTCGACCTGTCGATCAAGGATCCGTTCTTCATCCTGCCGATCGTCATGGGCGCCACCATGTTCCTCCAGCAGACCCTGAACCCGACCCCGCCGGACCCCATGCAGGCCAAGGTGATGAAGCTGATGCCGATCATCTTCACCTTCTTCTTCCTGTGGTTCCCCGCCGGCCTGGTGCTGTACTGGGTGGTCAACAACTGCCTGTCCATCGCCCAGCAGTGGTACATTACCCGGCAGATTGAGCAGGCCGCCAAGGCCTGATTCCCCCGCCGAATGCAGACGCCCCCTCGTGGGGCGTTTTGCTTTTTATCCCCGGAGGCCGCCATGCAACCCGTCCGTGACACCATCGCCGCCGTCGCCACCGCCCAGGGCCGCGGCGGGGTCGGCATCGTCCGCGTATCCGGGCCGCGCGCCCGGCCGATCGCCATCAGCCTCAGCGGCCGCGAGCCCGAGCCGCGCCACGCCTACTACTGCGAGTTCTTCGCCGACGACGGCGAGGTGATCGACCAGGGCCTGCTGCTGTTCTTCCGCGGCCCCAATTCGTTCACCGGCGAGGACGTCCTCGAGCTGCAGGGCCACGGCGGCCCGGTGGTGCTCGACATGCTGCTGCGCCGCTGCCTGGAACTCGGCGCGCGCCTGGCGCGCCCCGGCGAGTTCAGCGAGCGCGCCTTCCTCAACGACAAGCTCGACCTGGCGCAGGCCGAGGCGATCGCCGACCTGATCGAGGCGAGCAGCGAGCAGGCGGCGCGCAACGCGGTGCGCTCGCTGCAGGGCGAGTTCTCCCGCAAGGTGCAGCGCCTGGCCGACAAGCTGATCGAGCTGCGCATGTACGTCGAGGCGGCCATCGACTTCCCCGAGGAGGAGATCGACTTTCTCGCCGACGGCCACGTGCTCGGCCAGCTCGACGGCGTGCGCGCCGAACTCGCCGCGGTGCAACGCGAGGCCGGGCAGGGCGCCCTGCTGCGCGACGGCATGACCGTGGTGATAGCCGGGCGGCCCAACGCCGGCAAGTCCAGCCTGCTCAACGCGCTGGCCGGCCGCGAGGCGGCGATCGTCACCGACATCGCCGGCACTACCCGCGACGTGCTGCGCGAACATATCCACATCGACGGCATGCCGCTGCACGTGGTCGACACCGCCGGCCTGCGCGACACCGACGATCATGTGGAAAAGATCGGCGTCGAGCGCGCCCTGCAGGCGATCGGCGAGGCCGACCGCGTGCTGCTGGTGGTCGACGCCACCGCGCCGGAGGCCGCCGATCCGTTCGCCCTGTGGCCGGAATTCCTCGACCAGCGCCCCGACCCGGCGCGGGTCACCCTGATCCGCAACAAGGCCGACCTGTCCGGCGAGGCGGTGCGCCTGGAAACCTGCGCCGACGGCCACGTCACCCTCAGCCTGTCGGCGCGCCACGGCGCCGGCCTGGAACTGCTGCGCGAGCACCTGAAGACCTGCATGGGCTACCAGCAGACCACCGAGAGCAGCTTCAGCGCACGACGCCGCCACCTCGACGCCCTGCGCCAGGCCGGCGCCTGCCTGGAACACGGCCGCCAGCAGCTGACCCTCCTCGGCGCCGGCGAACTGCTCGCCGAGGACCTGCGCATGGCCCACCAGGCGCTCGGCGAGATCACCGGCGCCTTCACCCCCGACGACCTGCTCGGGCGGATCTTCTCCAGCTTCTGCATCGGCAAGTAGCCTCCCTCCCGGCTGGCTGACCGACGCGTCGGCTGGCCGTCTCCCCTCGCGTCCCGCGCCAGGGCCGGTTTGCTCACCGGTCCTGCGCCGCCTTGCGCCCGCTCGTCGGGTTGCGCTCCGTCGACAGGACCTTGTCCACACCAGAATCGGCACGGATAAGCCCTGTGGACAACCCCACTCCAGCGCTTTCGATAAGGCCACTGCCGTCTTGTGGATAACCCCGCCTGTGGATAACCGACTTGTCCACACACAACCCCAGGAGGGTTGTCCAGAGCCCTCAGGGCATCCTGTGTACAACCTTATTCAGCGCACAAGTCATTGATCCATAAGGGTTAAATAGAACTGTCCACAGATTTTGTGCACACCTACAACAAGCTCTAAAACAGTCTTTTTAAAAATCCGTTCTTTCTATTTCTTGTTGATCAGCGCACTTCACCCTGTCCCACCGGCTGGCTACTTTTTGTCCACACAGCTTCATTCACCCCGGAGAAGCCTCTATACTGCGCGGCTTCCCGAATTCCCTTCCCGAACAGGCACGAGGTGCGTGGTGGATTTCCCTTCCCGTTTTGATGTGATCGTCATCGGTGGCGGCCATGCCGGTACCGAGGCGGCACTGGCAGCCGCACGCATGGGGGTGAAGACCCTGCTGCTCTCCCACAACGTGGAAACCCTCGGCCACATGAGCTGCAATCCGGCCATCGGCGGGATCGGCAAGAGCCATCTGGTCAAGGAAATCGATGCCTTGGGCGGTGCGATGGCCGAGGCCACCGACGTGGCCGGCATCCAGTTCCGCATCCTCAACAGCCGCAAGGGCCCGGCGGTGCGCGCCACACGCGCCCAGGCCGACCGCGCGCTGTACAAGGCGGAGATCCGCCGCATCCTGGAAAACCAGCCCAACCTGTGGATATTCCAGCAGTCCGCCGACGACCTGATCGTCGAGGGCGAGCAGGTGCGCGGCGTGGTCACCCAGATGGGCCTGAAATTCCATGCCGACAACGTGGT
>DASQBU010000203.1:0-1952 GCA_035635035.1 Pseudomonas sp. | reverse complement strand
CCGGGCCGGTCATTCCTGCCCGACGGGCCGCCGGCTCTGTTACCGTGGCCATGCTCGCAACCACCAGACGGCTTCAACGATGCGCGACGCCCTCCCCCTCGATGCCCGCACGGCCACCCTGCTGCCGTGGATCGTGGCGATAGCCTTCTTCATGCAGACGCTGGACGGCACCATCCTCAACACCGCGCTGCCGGCCATGGCTACGTCACTGCAGGCGAGCCCGCTGCACATGCAGTCGGCCGTCATCGCCTACATGCTCACGGTCGCCATGCTGATCCCGGCCTCCGGCTGGCTGGCCGACCGCTTCGGCTCGCGGCGCATCTTCGTCGTCGCCATCCTGCTGTTCAGCCTCGGCTCGCTGGCCTGCGCGCTGTCGCCCACCCTGCCGGTGCTGGCCGCCGCCCGCGTTGCGCAGGGCATCGGCGGCGCGCTGATGATGCCGGTCGGCCGGCTGATCATCCTGCGCCACTACCCGCGCGAGGAGCTGGTCCGGGTCATGGGCTTCGTCACCATCCCCGGCCTGATGGGGCCGCTGGTCGGGCCGACCCTCGGCGGCTGGCTGGTGGAATACGCCTCCTGGCACTGGATCTTCCTGATCAACCTGCCGGTGGGGGCGCTGGGCTGCCTGGTCGCCCTGCGCTACCTGCCGGAGATGCGCGCCGACACGCTCTCCCGCTTCGACTGGCTTGGCTTCCTGCTGTTCGGCGCGTCGATGGTCCTGCTGTCGCTGGCGCTGGAGGGGCTGGGTGAGCTGCGCCTGGCCCACGCCAAGGTCATGCTGCTGATGCTGGCCGGCCTGGCCTGCCTCGCCGCCTACTGGCTGCACGCCGCGCGGGCCGAGGCGCCGCTGTTCAGCCTGCGGCTGTTCCACACCCACACCTTCGCGGTCGGTATCCTCGGCAACCTGTTCGCCCGCCTGGGCAGTGGCTCGATGCCCTTCCTCACCCCGCTCCTGCTCCAGGTCGCCCTGGGCTACAGCCCGGTCGAAGCCGGTACGACCATGGTGCCCCTGGCGCTGGCGGCGATGAGTGCCAAGGCCGTGGCCAAGCCGCTGCTGGAGCGCACCGGCTACCGCCGGGTACTGGTCGGCAACACCCTGCTGCTGGGCGTGCTGATCGCCGGCTTCGCCGCCATCGACGCCAACACCTCCAAGGTCTGGCTGTACGCCTACCTGGCGATCTTCGGCGCCGCCAACTCGATCCAGTTCACCGCGATGAACACCCTGACCCTGATCGACCTCGACCGCGACGCCGCCAGCAGCGGCAACAGCCTGCTCTCGGTGGTCATGCAGCTGTCGATGAGCCTGGGCATCGCCGCAGCCGCCGCCCTGCTCGGCGGCTTCGTCGACCTGCAGCAGGCCCCGGCCCCCGCGCAGATCCTCGCCGGCTTCCAGATGACCTACCTGTGCGTCGGCGGCCTGTCCCTGCTGGCCGGCGCCATCTTCCTGCAACTGTCCGCAGAGGACGGCGCGCTGCGGGCGCACCCGCCGCACGAAACCAGCCACGAATGAGGCGCCGGGGCTGTGCGGTGCGCAGGATGGGGCTGCCCAGGGGACTGACTTGCTCAGGAGGGGTTACTTCGGGGCCAGTGGTCTTGCCCAGCAGTCGTGGACACTGGTTTAAGCAATAGCAAGAATGTCTGGGTTGTGCGCTTACAAGCGGGGTGTAGGTGCGTAGAGCACAGCGGGAGACATATTTCCCGGTTGCGCGAACGTGCTGAGCTCGGTAGCCCCCGGAGGAGACGGGCTCACACCGCTACGCGGTACTGAGAGCTTCGTGGCTACTCGCGCGTAGACAAGTAAAGGCAGCCCTGTCAGTGGGCTCTGTGGAGGAGTGCTAAGCCAATCTCAATTGGCAACCAGACTGGTCTATTTTTGATCGCAACCAAAAATAGACAGGCATAAAAAAATCCAAGCACCCGTAAGTGCTTGGATTTTCTAGGGATTTTTGGTC
>DASQBU010000202.1:0-2494 GCA_035635035.1 Pseudomonas sp. | reverse complement strand
CCATCCTGGCCGTGGTCGCTGGCCTGGCGCTGTCCGGCGCTTCGGCGGTGTCCCACGACCTTTACGCCGTGGTGCTGCGCAAGGGCCAGGCCAGCGAGCAGGAGGAGATGCGCATGTCGCGCCTCGCCACCCTGGTGATCGGCGTGCTGGCCATCGGCCTGGGCCTGGTCTTTGAGTCGCAGAACATCGCCTTCCTCTCCGGCCTGGTGCTGGCCATCGCCGCCTCGGTCAACTTCCCGGTGCTGTTCCTGTCGATGTTCTGGTCGGGCCTGACCACCCGCGGCGCGGTCGCCGGCAGCCTGATCGGCCTGGTTTCCGCAGTCGCCCTGGTGGTGCTCGGCCCGGCGGTGTGGGTCAACGTGCTGAAGAACCCCAGCGCGATCTTCCCCTACGCCAACCCGGCGCTGTTCTCCATGACCCTGGCGTTCCTCGGCGCCTGGCTGTTCTCGGTCAGCGATGCCTCGGCACGCGCCGGCGAGGAACGTGGCCGCTTCGCCGCCCAGTTCATCCGTTCGATGACCGGCATGGGCGCGGCCGGCGCCAGCCAGCACTGAAGCACCACGCCGGCCGGCGGTGCGCTGCGCCGCCGGCCGGCAATACCGAGCGAGGCACGAGACCTCGCGCTCGAAGAACCTTCTGGATACAACAACAATGACTCAGAAGCTGAACCACCCGACCGTCTGCCTTGCCGCGCTGCTCGGCGCCCCGCTGCTGGCCCAGGCCCAGGGCTTCGTCGAAGACAGCAAGGCCAGCCTGGAAATGCGCAACTTCTACCTCAACCGCGACTTCCGCCAGGAAAACGCCCCGCAGTCCAAGGCCGAGGAATGGGCGCAGGGCTTCATCGCCCGCTACGAATCCGGCTTCACCGCAGGAACCATCGGCGTCGGCCTCGACGCCATCGCCGAACAGGGCATCAAGCTGGACAGCAGCCGCGACCGCCGCGGCACCGGCCTGCTGCCCTTCGGCCAGCGCAACCACCAGCCGGCCGACAGCTACAGCGAGCTGGGCCTCACCGCCAAGCTGCGGGTATCGCAGAGCACCCTGCGCCTGGGCACCCTGCAGCCGACCCTGCCGGTGGTCTTCTACAACGACACCCGCCTGCTGCCGTCGACCTTCAGCGGCGGCATGCTGACCGCCCAGGAACTCAAGGGCCTGACCCTGAACGCCGGCCGCCTGACCGAGGTCAACCTGCGCGACTCGTCCAACCGCGACGACATCGGCTACGGCGCGGCCACCAGCGACCACTTCGACCTCGCCGGCGGCACCTACGCGGTCACCCCGAACCTGGCGCTGACCTACTACTACAGCGAACTGCAGGACATCTATCGCCAGCAGTTCGTCGGCCTGGTCCACACCCTGCCGCTGGGCGAGAAGCTCAGCCTGCGCACCGACCTGCGCTATTTCGACAGCGACACCGACGGGCGCGGCAAGGCCGGCAAGATCGACAACCGCAACTTCAACGGCATGGTCAGCCTCTCCGTGGGCACCCACCGGTTCAGCGCCACCTACCAGGACCTGTCCGGCGACAGCGCCTTCCCGTTCCTCAACGGCGGCGACCCCTACGTGGTCAACCTGTCGACCTTCAACACCTTCACCCGCGCGGAGCTGGACTCCTGGCAGTTGCGCTACGACTACGACTTCGCCCCGCTCGGCCTGCCCGGCCTGACCTTCATGACCCGCTACATCGACGGTCAGCACGCGCTCACCAAGACCACCAACGACGGCCGCGAATGGGAGCGCGATACCGACATCGCCTACGTCGTCCAGGGCGGCCCGCTCAAGGGCTTCAACCTGCGCTGGCGCAACGTGACCTTCCGCTCGAGCAACGGCCTGACCACCGATCTCGACGAGAACCGCCTGATCCTCGGCTACACCTTCAAGATCTGAGAGCCTGCTCACGATCTCGCGAGCTAGAGCCAGGCAAGGCGAAATCGGTTGAGGAAGCGGAGTTTACGAGGGGTAAATGAGCATTCCGAAACCGATTTCAACGCCGCATGGCCGACGCGCAGCAGATCGTGAACAGGCTCTGAGAACAATCACCCGCCCGCGGCCAGGGAAGGCCAGCATCCGAACGGGCCAGAACAACCTCCGGAGAAACCCAAATGCCTAACGTGCCTACGCTGCAAAGCTTCATCGCCGGTCGCTGGATCGGCCACCAGGGTGCCCAGGCGCTGAGAAGCGCCATCGACGGCCATGTCGTCGCCCGTACCCACGAAGAATCCCTGGACTTCGCCGAGGCCACCGAGTTCGCCCGCCGCAGAGGCGTACCGGCACTGCTGGCCATGGACTTCCAGACCCGCGCCCAGCGCCTCAAGGCACTGGGCAAGTACCTGATGGAGCGCAAGGAACAGCTCTACGCCATCTCCCACCACAGCGGCGCGACCCGCGTGGACAGCTGGATCGACATCGAGGGCGGCGCCGGCACCCTGTTCGCCTACGCCAGTCTCGGCACTCGCGAGCTGCCCTCCGGCAACCTGGTCCACGAAGGCCCGGC
>DASQBU010000201.1:0-1640 GCA_035635035.1 Pseudomonas sp. | reverse complement strand
TCGGCCATGCGCGGGAGGTCGGCTGCCAGCGCATCACCCTGCTCACCGACGCCGACAACGCCGCGGCGCAGCGCTTCTACGCCCGCCACGGCTTCGGTCCCTCGCCGATGATTCCGCTGCGCCGGCTGCTGTGAAGCTGGGCTAGTCTGCAGGACGCAGACAACCCCGCCGCGGAGGCAAACGATCATGGCCCTCAAGACCTGGCTGCTGCTCGTCGGCGCGGCGCTGGCCGCTCAGGGCTGCGCATCCTCGCGCGACGAGGAACGGCAGATCCTCGACGTGCCGCTCGCGGCGACGCGCTACAACGCCGGCGAGATCGCCCGCGCCACCCTGACCGGCCAGGGCGGGCGCACCGGCATCACCGTCTTCGTCGGCGGCGTGCCCTCCGGCACCAGCCGGCCGGTGCACCTGTACACCTATCTCTACCCCGGCCGCTGCGACCGGCTCGGCCCCGCGCCGGCCTGGGAGCTGAACCGGATCGTGCTCGCCGACCGCATCGGCTTCGCCCAGGCCGGCTGGCGGCTGAACAAGTGGCTGGAGGTGCCGCTGCAGCAGCTGCGCGGCGGCGCCTACAGCCTGGTGATCCGCGCCAGCCCGATCGATGGCGGCTACGACCTGTTCTGCGGGGAAATCGAATAGCCGAGCGCCGGCCGCTATTTCCCGGCCCCGTCCAGCAGCGGGCCGAGCAGCGCGCACATGTTGCGCCAGTGCGAGCCCTCCCAGTACAGGCGCTGGCAGGCGTCGCAGCCGAGAAACCGCGAGTACAGCCGCGCCGCGCGCGGCGGCACGCGCAGCCGGGCCTGCTCGGCGTCGACCTCGTGCAGCGGCAGGTTGCAGTGCACGCACAGGCTGAACGGCCGCGCGCTGCGCGCCAGGTCGAGGCGCTCGAACAGCTCGCGCAGCTGCAGCGCCGGCTTGAGCGCGTGCACGTAGCAGCCGTGGCTGACGATGCGCCGCTTGAGCAGTTCGCGGTCGCGGGTCAGCACAATGCGCCCCTGGCTGGCGGCGATGGCGGCGATCTGGCCGTCCTCGAAGGCGTTGTCGTAGAGGGTGTCGAAGCCGCTCATGCGCAGCAGCCGGGCCAGGCCGCCGAGGTGGGCGTCGGCGACGAAGCGCAGCACGCGCAACGGGCGGGCGCGGACCTTGAGCAGCGGGCTGATGTCCAGCGACTCGAAGCGCGGATACACCGCCACCCGGTCGCCGTCGAGGATCGCCCGCTCGAAGCCCACCGACTCGCCGTTGACCAGCACCAGCTCGACCTCGGTGTGCGGCACGCCGAGCGCCTCGATCATGTGCTTGACCGTGGCCGCCCGCGCGCAGGCGCAGGTGAACGAACGCTGCCGGCGCCCGGCCGGCAGGAAGTCGTTGAGTTCCTCGTAGAAGCGGAAAGTGGCGCTGACCATGACCGACAAGTATAGGCAGACGGGTCTGTTCGCGAGCTACAGTCGCCAGCGATGCTGCCCCCGGCGGTAGAGGCAGGGCTTTCTAGGCCCCAAAAGCGAAACCCCGACCAGCTTAAGCTGATCGGGGTTTCTGTATAGGTGCTTGACGATGACCTACTCTCACATGGGGAAGCCCCACACTACCATCGGCGATGCGTCGTTTCACTACTGAGTTCGGGATGGGATCAGGTGGTTCCA
>DASQBU010000200.1:0-8124 GCA_035635035.1 Pseudomonas sp. | reverse complement strand
TGGAACCACCTGATCCCATCCCGAACTCAGTAGTGAAACGACGCATCGCCGATGGTAGTGTGGGGCTTCCCCATGTGAGAGTAGGTCATCGTCAAGCACCTATACAGAAACCCCGATCAGCTTAAGCTGGTCGGGGTTTCGGCTTTTCTGCGTATGAAAATTTACCAGAGCAAGCCTTGGTCGGTGTCTCCGATGCTACGCACGACCCGACGGCATCTGCAGTCGGGTCAGTGTCTTCCGAATATTCCGCGATTCATTTCGCGCGAGCGATCCCCTCGCTCCACAGGCAAAGATCAAGGCTGTGACTGGCGCCCGGAGCCAGTTGCACACAGTCGTTCCATACGTTGGCTGTCTCGATGCACAGCATGCGCTGCCAGGCATCCTCGGCGAACTGTGACAGGCGCTGGGCCTTGTCGAGCCAGGGGTTCCACAGCACTGCCGTGCGCGCATTGTGGCTTTCCAGGCAGATGCGTCGTTGCCAGCCGGCATCGTGCAGCTCCAGGCGCGGAGGCAGGTCCAGGTAGATGCGATCGGTCTCCCCGTCGAAGCGCAGCGCGCCGTCCTGCGAGCATTCGCGCCACCCCTCCAGGGTTTCGATATAGCGGCAGTTCTCCAGCCCGCGCACTTCAACTTGGCGGATGTCGCTGATGGCGAAATAGCTGTGCAGCGCCTGGCTGATCCAGACCGCTCGCTGGCCGCGGTTGTGGCTGTGCAGAATCAGCTGCAGACGAGCGTTGAGGCGGATCTCCAGGGCCACGTCGACTGCATGGGGCCAGCCGGGCAGGCCGTCTTCCGGTTGTGGGCAGGCGAACAGCAGGCGTACCTCGTCACCGTCGATTGTGCTCTCCCGGCATTGCCAAGGCAGATTGCGCACCAGGCCGTGGAAGGGGGCGGCCTCACCTCGGTACTGGGCGAGCAGGGCAGCCGGGTTGCGTGCCAGGTCGCCGAACCACGGCCAGCATACCGGGATGCCGCCGCGCACCGATTGGCCGTGCTGGCCGCGAGCCTGCTCGCTGAGCCAGATCAGCGGGGGCTCGCCGCTACGACCGTAGCGGAGGATCTGCGCGCCTTGTTCGGCGACCAGCAGATCGGCATCGGCGGTCTGTACCCGCCAGCAGGGCAGGTCGTCGAACAGTTCTCGGCTGATGTGCGGAGTGGCGTGGGTCACGGGGGTATCCTGACGAGTGAGGGTACACGCATTATTCTTCGCGCCCGCTGCGAGTGCCACTGTGGTGTGGCGCTGCTTGCGTTGGCATGCGAGCCTGCTTCGATTCAGCTACTCAGCCGTAGCACCCGCCGGCGTGTGGCGGGCTGGGCAGCAATGGGGTTGCGAAATCCGAGCACCAGAGTGTGACTTTACCGCTGCTGCGGTTGTCGGTTAGAACACCCCTCATAACGCCTTCGCAGCCACAAGCCAGCGGAGCAGCACAGAAAGGTTTGGAGAGTCGACCGTGAAAAAGGCCGTACAGGATAAGAAAACCGTGGAAAACGCCGACGAGGCCCTGAGCAACATCATCGAGGGTTTCAAGCGCTTTCGTCGCGACGTGTTCCCTGCCCAGGAGGAGCTGTTCAAGAAGCTCGCCACCGCGCAGAACCCGCGCGCGATGTTCATCACCTGCGCTGACTCGCGTATCGTCCCCGAGCTGATCACCCAGAGCTCGCCGGGCGACCTGTTCGTCACCCGCAACGTCGGCAACGTGGTGCCACCGTACGGCCAGATGAACGGTGGCGTCTCCACCGCCATCGAATATGCGGTGCTGGCGCTGGGCGTGCGCCACATCATCATCTGTGGCCATTCCGATTGCGGCGCGATGAAGGCGGTACTCAACCCGCAGTCGCTGGAGGGCATGCCGACGGTAAAAGGCTGGCTGCGCCACGCCGAGGTGGCGCGCACGGTGGTGGAGCAGAACTTCGATCGCTGCGACTGTGGCCAGGAGCACCTGGAGCTGCTCACCGAGGAGAACGTGGTGGCCCAGCTCAACCATCTGCTGACCCACCCGTCCGTGGCGGCCCGGGTGGCCAGCGGCCAGCTGTTCATCCATGGCTGGGTCTACGACATCGAGACCAGCGAGATCATCGCCTATGACGCGGAGAGCGGCCGCTTCCTGCCGCTCGACGGCGAGGTGGTGCCGATGGCAACCCCGCGCTCGCGTTTCAACCTGCTGGGCTGAGTTCGGCCACGGGGCGTTGCGCCGCGTTGTCTGCGCAATGCCCCGGCCGGGTTGGCGACTGCAACTCGATGCCCAACCGCTGCGCCAGGCACGGCCAGTGCTGTCGGATCGCAGCCTGCGGCGCATTGGCCAGTTTCTCGCGAAACTGACTGGCGGCTTCGCCGGCGAAAATGCGGGCGTCGACCAGGGTGTCGATGATCTCCTGCACTGCCGCATCCAGCCGGTTGGCGAACGACTCGCCGAGCAGGCGGTGGGCTATCAGGTTGGCCACCGTGGTGTCGAAGGGGGTCTGCGGCTGGCCGAAGTGGACGATGTAGCGGTCGTTGATCTCCTCCACCAGCCGATGGGCCAGGTAGGCCGCGGCGAGCAGGGTTTCCAGCCCATCATGCCCTTCCCGTGACTGCGCGGGGGGGCGCAGGAACTGCTCGGCCAGGCTCAGTGCCGGCTCGATCTGGGCGTCGAGGCCGGCCTCGACCGCCACGCGGGCCACCGCCTCCATCTGCGCCGGCACTTCCCCGATATAGGCTCGGACGAAGCGCAGCAGGGCTCCCGGTGCATCCTTGCCGGGCAGGCGAATGGCCCGGTGCAATTCATCGATTCTCCCGGCGAGCAGAGTGGCCAGGCTTCCGTGCTCGGTTTCCTGCTGCAGGGCCGAGTCGATGCGTTCGCGCAGGGCGGCGATGTTCATGGCTGGGCGAGACTCCCGTGGTGGGTGGTAGGCATGGGCCTATGGTTGCATATGGGCGAAGGGTTTTTTTGACTTATAGCATGCTAACGATTGGTTCGCCGGCCACTTCGAGCCGGATTTCCGGCGCGCCGAGGAATCGGCAGCCAAATTGCCAGTCTCCGCCGCCTGTCTATACTCAGGTCGTCAAGGCGTGCAGCTGAGGCGTCGGAAGCCGTGCGGTGGAGCAGGGTTCGGCAGTCCCGGTCAGTAGTTTCGACAGCGTTTCCTCCCTTGGCGCAGGCAAGAAGCCGGCGGACATAGAACAACAAGAAGCAGGAAGGGGGCCCGGAATGTCGCTACATCCGCGTTGGTGGCTGGGAGCCATGCTGTGCCTGGCAATATTGCCGGCACAGGCGGCCTGGACGGTGAACATGAGCTCGGGCGGCACGGCCGTCAGCCGTTCGGTGTTCGACCTGCACATGACCATCTTCTGGATCTGCGTGGTCATCGGCGTGCTGGTATTCGGCGCGATGTTCTGGTCGATGCTCAGGCACCGGCGTAGCCAGGGCAGCCAGGCGGCGCAGTTCCACGAGCACACCTGGGTGGAAATCCTCTGGACCATCGTCCCCTTCGTCATCCTGGTGCTGATGGCGGTGCCGGCGACCCGCACCCTGCTGGCCATCTACGACTCCAGTGAGCCGGACCTGGACATCCAGATCACCGGCCACCAGTGGAAGTGGCACTACAAGTATCTGGGCCAGGACGTGGAGTTCTTCAGCAACCTGGCCACTCCCCGCGAGCAGATCCACAACCAGACCGCCAAGGACGAGCACTACCTGCTGGAGGTGGACAATCCGCTGGTCCTGCCGGTCGGCGCCAAGGTGCGTTTCCTGGTCACTGCCGTCGACGTGATCCATTCCTGGTGGGTGCCGAGTCTGGCGGTGAAGAAGGACGCCATCCCCGGCTTCGTCAACGAGGCCTGGACGCGGATCGACAAGCCCGGGCTCTACCGCGGCCAGTGCACCGAGCTGTGCGGCAAGGACCATGGCTTCATGCCCATCGTCGTCGACGCCAAGACCCCCGAGGACTACGCCGCCTGGCTGGCCGAACGCAAGGCCGAGGCGCTCAAGGCCAAGGAGCTGACCGGCAAGACCTGGACCCGCGAGGAGCTGATGGCCCGTGGCGAGAAGGCCTACCAGACCACCTGCGCCGCCTGTCACCAGCCTACCGGCGCCGGCCTGCCGCCGATGTTCCCGGCGCTCAACGGCTCGAAGATCGCCACCGGGCCGAAGGAAGACCACATCGAGCGGGTGTTCAACGGCAAGCCGGGCACCGCCATGGCCGCCTTCGGCAAGCAGCTGTCCGAGGTCGACCTGGCCGCGATCATCACCTACGAGCGCAACGCCTGGGACAACAAGGTCGGTGACATGGTCACGCCGCAGGACATCGTGGCGTTCAAGAATTCCGCCAAGTAAGGAGAGGCCGCGATGAGTGCAGCAATCGATGCCCATCAGGACCATGCGTCGGGCCATGCCGGCCACGGTCCGGCCAAGGGCCTGATGCGCTGGGTGCTGACCACCAACCACAAGGACATCGGCACGATGTACCTGGTGTTCAGCTTCGCCATGTTCCTGTTCGGCGGTTCGATGGCCATGGTCATCCGCGCCGAGCTGTTCCAGCCGGGCCTGCAGATCGTCGAGCCGGCGTTCTTCAACCAGATGACCACCATGCACGGCCTGGTGATGGTGTTCGGCGCGGTGATGCCGGCCTTCGTCGGCCTGGCCAACTGGATGATCCCGCTGATGATCGGCGCGCCGGACATGGCCCTGCCGCGGATGAACAACTTCAGCTTCTGGCTGCTGCCGGCGGCCTTCGGCCTGCTGGCCAGCACCCTGCTGATGGAGGGCGGCGGGCCGAACTTCGGCTGGACCTTCTACGCGCCGCTGTCGACCACCTACGCGCCGCAGAGCGTCACCTTCTTCATCTTCGCCGTCCACCTGATGGGCATCAGCTCGATCATGGGGGCGATCAACGTCATCGCCACCGTGCTCAACCTGCGCGCGCCGGGCCTGTCCCTGATGCAGATGCCGCTGTTCGTCTGGACCTGGCTGATCACCGCCTTCCTGCTGATCGCGGTGATGCCGGTGCTGGCCGGGGTGGTGACCATGATGCTGATGGACATCCACTTCGGCACCAGCTTCTTCAGCGCCGCCGGCGGCGGCGACCCGGTGCTGTTCCAGCACGTGTTCTGGTTCTTCGGCCATCCCGAGGTGTACATCATGATCCTGCCCGCCTTCGGTGCGGTCAGTGCCATCATTCCCACCTTCAGCCGCAAGCCGCTTTTCGGCTACACCTCGATGGTCTACGCCACCGGGGCCATCGCCTTCCTGTCGTTCATCGTCTGGGCCCACCACATGTTCGTGGTCGGCATCCCGCTGACCGGCGAGCTGTTCTTCATGTACGCCACCATGCTGATCGCCGTGCCCACCGGGGTGAAGGTGTTCAACTGGGTCAGCACCATGTGGCGCGGCTCGCTGTCCTTCGAGGCGCCGATGCTGTTCGCCGTGGCCTTCGTCATCCTGTTCACCATCGGTGGCTTCTCCGGGCTGATGCTGGCCATCGCCCCGGCCGACTTCCAGTACCACGACACCTACTTCGTGGTCGCGCACTTCCACTACGTGCTGGTGCCGGGAGCGATCTTCGGCATCTTCGCCTCGACCTACTACTGGCTGCCGAAGTGGACTGGGCACATGTACGACGAGACCCTGGCCCGCCTGCACTTCTGGCTGAGCTTCGTCGGCATGAACCTGGCCTTCTTCCCCATGCACTTCGTCGGCCTGGCCGGCATGCCGCGGCGCATCCCCGACTACAACCTGATGTTCGCCAACTTCAACATGGTCTCCAGCATCGGCGCCTTCATGTTCGGCGCCACCCAGCTGTTGTTCCTGTTCATCGTCATCAAGTGCGTGCGCGGCGGGCCCAAGGCGCCGGACAAACCGTGGGACGGAGCCCACGGCCTGGAGTGGACGCTGCCCTCGCCGGCGCCGTACCACACCTTCCAGGAGCCGCCGGCGGTGGACGAGCGCAGCCGGCTGCACTGACCGAGATACCGAGCCGGTGGGCGGTGCCCCATCCGGCGGGAGAGGCGCCATGACTGACGCAGTGCCCATCCACCGCCTGGTCGCCCGGCTGATGCTGCTGGCGGTGGCCATGTTCGGCTTCGGCTTCGCCCTGGTGCCGATGTACGACGTGATGTGCAAGGCCTTCGGCATCAACGGCAAGACCGCCGGCGCCTATGCGGGCGCGCAGACGACGGTGGACGAGGCGCGCACGGTGCGTGTGCAGTTCCTCGCCACCAACGCCGCCGGCATGGTCTGGGAGTTCGCCCCGCGGCAGGACGAGCTCAGCGTGCACCCCGGGGCCAGCAACCGCATGCTGTTCGTCGCCTACAACCCGAGCAGCCGGCCGATGACCGCCCAGGCCATTCCCAGCGTGGCGCCGTCCGCGGCGGCCGCCTACTTCCACAAGACCGAGTGCTTCTGCTTCACCCAGCAGGTACTGCAGCCGGGCGAGCGTATCGAGATGCCGGTGAGCTTCATCGTCGACCGCGCGCTGCCCGCCGACGTGCGCCATCTGACCCTGGGCTACACCCTGTTCGATGTCACCGACCGCCAGCCACCGGTGGTGCGCAAGAGCGGCGGCTGACGGGATCGACGCGCCGGGCATCGCCCCGGCGCAATGCAATGCATGGTGCGCGCCGCGCACCCGACGGGCGGCTGCGGCCGGAGGAGGGGATCCATGGCGAGTCACGAGCAGTACTACGTTCCGGAACAGAGCAAGTGGCCGATCATCGCCAGCATCGGCCTGCTGGTGACGGTGTTCGGCCTGGGCACCTGGTTCAACGACCTCAAGGCCGCACGCACCGGCTCCCTCGGTCCGCTGATCTTCTTCGTCGGCGCGCTGCTGCTGGCCTGGATGCTGTTCGGCTGGTTCGGCAACGTCATCCGCGAGAGCCGCAGCGGGTTGTACAGCGGGCAGATGGATCGCTCGTTCCGCTGGGGCATGCGCTGGTTCATCTTCTCCGAGGTGATGTTCTTCGCCGCCTTCTTCGGCGCGCTGTTCTACCTGCGCGTGCTGGTCGGCCCCTGGCTGGACGGCGAGGGCGGGCGCGGCGCCAGCGCCATGCTCTGGCCGAACTTCCAGTTCAGCTGGCCGCTGCTCAACAACCCGGACCCGCAGCAGTTCCCGGCGCCGCACGGGGTCGTCGACCCCTGGCATCTGCCGCTGCTCAATACCGTGCTGCTGGTGTCCTCCAGCTTCACCCTGACCTTCGCCCACCACGCCCTGCGCCACGACCGCCGCGGAGCGCTGAAGGCCTGGCTGGCGCTGACCGTGCTGCTCGGCGCGAGCTTCCTGGTGCTGCAGGCCGAGGAGTACGTACATGCCTACACCGAGCTGGACCTGACCCTGCGCTCGGGCGTGTACGGCGCCACCTTCTTCATGCTCACCGGTTTCCACGGCGCCCACGTCACCATCGGCGCGCTGATGCTGCTGGTGATGCTGATCCGCATCCTGCGCGGCCACTTCGCCCCGGCGCAGCACTTCGGCTTCGAGGCGGCCAGCTGGTACTGGCACTTCGTCGACGTGGTCTGGGTCGGCCTGTTCGTCTTCGTCTACGTGCTGTGACGGCGGCGCGATGGCCGGCGTGGCAGGGCTGATGCGGGGCGGGCGCCCGGTGCGCTTTCGCCCCGGCTGGCTGCCGAGCCTGCTGGTCCTGGCGCTGCTGCCCGCGCTGATCGGTCTCGGCGGCTGGCAGCTGCAGCGGGCGCAGGAGAAGCGCGAGCTGCTGGCGCAGGAGGCGGCTCAGGCGGCAGCGCCGCCGCTCACGGTTGACGAACTCGCGCGGCTGGGCAATCCGGCCTTCCGCCGCGTGCACCTGGACGGCCATTTCGATGCCGCGCACAGCCTGCTGCTGGACAACCGCCAGCGCGGCGGCCGGCCCGGCGTCGAGCTGCTGCAACCCTTTCTCGACCAGCCCAGCGGCCGCTGGGTGCTGGTCAACCGCGGCTGGCTGCCCTGGCCGGACCGCCGCGTGCCGCCGGCATTCGCCACCCCGCAGGGCGAGCTGAGCCTGCAGGCCAGCGTCTACCGCCCGCCCGGTGCGGCCTTCCTGCTCGGCGACGGCGCGCCGGGCGCGGGCTGGCCACGGCTGGTCAACATGGTGGATGGCGCGGCGCTGTGGCGCGAGCTGGGCCGCGACGGCCTGGCCGACGAGCTGCGACTGGC
>DASQBU010000199.1:0-5436 GCA_035635035.1 Pseudomonas sp. | reverse complement strand
ACCAAGGCGGTGGCGGTACCGATCTACCAGACCACCTCCTTCGCCTTCGACGACACCCAGCACGGCGCCGACCTGTTCGACCTCAAGGTCGCCGGCAACATCTACAGCCGGATCATGAACCCGACCAACGACGTGCTGGAGAAGCGCGTGGCGGCGCTGGAGGGCGGCGTGGCCGCGCTGGCGGTGGCCTCGGGCATGGCGGCGATCACCTACGCGATCCAGACCGTCGCCGGCGTCGGCGACAACATCGTCTCGGTGGCCAAGCTGTACGGCGGCACCTACAACCTGTTCGCCCACACCCTGCCGCGCCAGGGCATCGAGGTGCGCTTCGCCGCGCACGACGACATCGCCGCGCTGGAAGCGCTGATCGACGCCAACACCAAGGCGGTGTTCTGCGAGTCGATCGGCAACCCGGCGGGCAACATCGTCGACCTGCGCGCGCTGGCCGACGCCGCGCACCGCCACGGCGTGCCGCTGATCGTCGACAACACCGTGGCCACGCCCATCCTCTGCCGGCCGTTCGAGCACGGCGCCGACGTGGTGGTGCACTCGCTGACCAAGTACATCGGCGGCCACGGCACCAGCATCGGCGGCATCGTGGTCGACTCCGGGCAGTTCCCCTGGGCCGACCACAAGGAGCGCTTCCCGCTGCTCAACACCCCGGACCCGTCCTACCACGGCGTGACCTACACCGAGGCCTTCGGCCCGGCGGCGTTCATCGGCCGCTGCCGCGTGGTGCCGCTGCGCAACACCGGCGCCGCGCTGTCGCCGTTCAACGCCTTCCTGATCCTGCAGGGCCTGGAGACCCTGGCCCTGCGCATGGAGCGCCACTGCGACAACGCCCTCAAGGTCGCCGAGTACCTGCGCGGCCACCCGCAGGTCAGCTGGGTGAAGTACGCCGGCCTCGCCGACCATCCGGAGCACGCGCTGGCGCAGCGCTACATGGGCGGCAAGCCGGCCTCGATCATGTCGTTCGGCATCGTCGGCGGCATCGAGGCGGCGGCGCGCTTCATCGATGCGCTGCAGCTGGTGGTGCGCCTGGTCAACATCGGCGACGCCAAGTCGCTGGCCTGCCACCCGGCTTCCACCACCCACCGCCAGCTCAACGACGAGGAGCTGGCCCGCGCCGGGGTGAGCCGCGACCTGGTGCGCCTGTCGATCGGCATCGAGCACATCGACGACATCCTCGCCGACCTCGCCCAGGCACTGGACGCCGCGCAAGGCTGATCCCCGCCGGGGGCGCCCGCGCACGGCGCCCCCGACGCCGCCTTGATATCCCCGCCGCCGGCCCCACACTAGGGACATCCTCCCGTGGAGCCCGCCCCATGACCGATTCGCTGATCCTCCCCTGCCCGCACTGCCACGGCCTGGCCCGCGTCCCCGCGACGCGCCTGCACGACGCGCCGCGCTGCGGGCGCTGCCAGAGCGCGCTGCTGCCCGGCCAGCCGTTCGCCGTCGACGCCGCCGGCTTCGCCGCCCAGCTCAAGGGCGACCTGCCGCTGCTGCTCGACGTGTGGGCCGACTGGTGCGGCCCGTGCAAGGCCTTCGCGCCGGTGTTCGCCCAGGCCGCCCGCCAGCTGAACGGACGCGTGCGCCTGGCCAAGCTGGACAGCGAGGCCCATCCGGCCCTGGCCGGCCAGCTCGGCATCCGCTCGATTCCCAGCCTGATCCTGTTCAAGGGCGGCGTGGAAGTCGCCCGGCAGAGCGGCGCCCTGCCGCTGCCGCAGCTGCTCGCCTGGCTGCGCCAGCACGGCATCCCGGCATAGGCTGCGTCGCGCGCCGCCACTCGCCGCGTCAGGCCATGCTGCTGACACACCCGGCGTCCGGCAGGACAGCACGGCCATCAGCCGGCATACTGGCGCCTTTCGTCCCGCGCGTGAGGCCGCCATGTCCAAACACTTCCTCGTCGCCCACGACCTCAGCCCCGAGGCCGACCGGGCCCTGCAGCGCGCCGCGCAGCTATCTCGCCAGCACGGCGCGCAGCTGACCCTGCTGCACGTACTGGCCGAAGAAGGCGCCGACGAGGCCCCGGCACGCCGGACGCTGGAGGCGCGCCTGGCCGCCTGCGCCCTGCCCCACGCCGAGCTGCGCCTGCGCCATGGCCGGGCGGTGGAGGAAATCCTCCAGCAGGCGCGCGGCCTGGAGGTCGATCTGCTGGTCCTGGGCCGCCATCACCGGCAATCGCCGGCCGGCTTCGCCGGCACCACCCTCGAGCGCGTGCTGCACGACAGCCCGGCACCGGTGCTGCTGGCCGTGACGGCCGATCCGGCGCCCTGGTCCCGCGCGTTGGTGGCGCTGGACTTCTCGCCCTGCGCCAGCCGCGCGCTGCGCCAGGCCTGGGCGCTGCTCGGCCCCGGGGCCAGCCTGCACGCCCTGCACATCCAGGAAGTCGCGGCGATCCATGCCGGCGAGGATCCGGCCGAGCGGGAATTCCAGGACGAGCTGTTCGCGGGCCTGGTGGCCGACGAGCAGGCCGAGCTGGCGGCCAACGGCGCCCGGCTCAGCCACGAACTGCGCCAGGGCGAGCGCGGCACCTGCCTGCAGGCGGTGCTGGACGAGCGCCAGCCGCAGCTGCTCGCCCTCGGCGCGCACAGCCGCAGCGTGCTGGCCGAGGCGCTGCTCGGCAGCCTGACCCAGGAACTGCTGGATCAGCCGCCCTGCGATGTGCTGGTGGTGCGCTAGGCGTTTTCCAGCAGGGCGTGCAGCTCGACGAACTGGCGGGTCAGCTTGTGCTGCGGGTCGAGGTGGATCAGCGGGGTGCAGGCCTGGTGCGACTCGCGCATCTTCACCGAGCTGCCGAGGTACACCGGCAGCACCGGCAGTTGCTCGGCGAGCAGCTCGTCGAGCAGCCGCTGCGGCAGCGCGGCGCGCGGCTGGAACTGGTTGACCACGATGCCTTCGACCTCGAGGTCCTCGTTGTGGTCCTCGCGCAATTCCTCGATCTCGGCCAGCAGGCCGTACAGCGCCTGGCGGGAGAAGCTGTCGCAGTCGAAGGGAATCAGCACGCGGTCGGCGGCGATCAGCGCGGAAACCGTGTAGAAGTTCAGCGCCGGCGGGGTGTCCAGGTAGATCCGCTCATAGTCCTCGGCCAGCTCGTCGAGCAGTTTGCGCAGCTTGTTGATCTTGTGCTTGGCCTCCAGCTTGGGCTGCAGGTCGGCCAGCTCGGCGCTGGCGGTCACCAGGTCGAGATTGGCGAAGGGGGTGGACTGCACGCTGACGCGGGGTTTCTTGGCGGCACTGCCGGCGAGGATCTGCTTGAAGAAGTCGGCGATGCCCAGCGGAATGGCGTCACCGCACAGGCCGCTGAGGTAGTGGGTGGAGTTGGCCTGGCTGTCGAGGTCGACCAGCAGGGTGCGATAGCCCTGCGCCGCGCTCACTGCCGCCAGGTTGCAGGCGATGCTCGACTTGCCCACCCCACCCTTCTGATTGAACACCACGCGCCGCATGCAAGTCTCTCCCTGTGCCGGTCCGCTGTAGCGGATTCTGGTTACATTCTTGGTGTCTTACCGTCCCGTATTTAACCCCATTCATCGCCGCGGCGCTCAAGACTTCGCGCCGTGCCGCACTTTCTGCCCTTGCGCCGCCTCCCGCTCCAGCAGCTCGGCGAAGCGCCGCACCAGCGGCGAGGTCTCGCCCTGGCGGCGAACCAGCCACACCGAGGTGCTGGCGCCGGGGTCGAGCAGCGGGCGGCTGACCACCCCGTCGATGCGCATGCGGCTGAACGAGGCCGGCAACACGGTGACGCCGAGGCCGGTGGCGACCAGGCCGATCAGGGTCACCGCCTCGTTGGCTTCCTGGACGATGCGCGGGGTGAAGCCGGCGGCCAGCGCCAGGTTGAGCAGTTGGTCGTAGAGACCGGTGCCGAAGGTGCGCGGGAAGTACATGAAGGGTTCGCTGGCCAGCTCGGCCAGTGGCAGCCCTGCGGCAGCCCCTGCCGCCAGCGGGTGCCCGCTCGGCAGGAAGGCCACCAGCGGCTCGGCGAACAGCTCGAGGACTTCCAGTCCCGGGGGCAGGTCGGCCAGCGGACGCAGCATGCCGACCTGCAGGCGCCCCTCGTGGACCGCCTCGGCGACGCCGCGACTGTTCAGCTCGCGCAGCTCCAGGTGCACCTCCGGGCAGGCCTGGCGGAACGCCAGGATCGCCCGCGGGATGGTCGAGGTGAACGGCGCCGAGGAGGTGAAGCCGACCTTGAGCTCGCCCAGTTCGCCGCGCTGGGCGCGGCGGGCGACCGCCACCGCCTGCTCCAGCTGCGCCAGCACCTGGCGCGCCTCGGGCAGGAACAGCCGGCCGACCTCGCTCAGCGCCACCCGGCGGTTGGTGCGCTCGAACAGGCGCACGCCCAGCTCGTCCTCCAGCGCCTGGATTTGCTGGCTCAGCGGCGGCTGGGAGATGCCCAGCTGTTCCGCCGCCCGGCCGAAGTGCAGCTCCTCGGCGACGGCGATGAAATAGCGCAGGTGACGGAGTTCCATGGCGGGCCTTTTGATTCGTAATACATATCAGACTAGTCGAATAATATATTGGAGCTAAGAATGGCGTCTCGCCTATGCTGGCCGGCATCCCGTCCCGTGCCGCCACCCGCGAGATACCGATGCCCAGTCTTGCCGCCCATCCCGTCCCCCCGTGCGCCGCCGCCGCGGCGCCGCACACCGAGAAAGGCACCGCGCAGTTCCGCCGCACCAGCTGGGCGCTGTTCGTCGGCGGCTTCGCCACCTTCGCCCTGCTCTACTGCGTGCAGCCGATGCTGCCGGTGCTGTCCGCCGCCTTCGCCCTCAGCGCGGCGCAGAGCAGCCTGGTGCTGTCGGCATCGACCGTGACCCTGGCGGCCGGCCTGCTGTTCACCGGACCGCTGTCCGACGCGCTCGGCCGCAAGCCGGTGATGGTCGCCGCCCTCGCCGCCGCCGCGCTGTGCACCCTGCTCGCCCCGCTGATGCCCAACTGGCACGCCCTGCTGGCGATGCGCGCGCTGCTCGGCCTGTCGCTCAGTGGCCTGGTGGCGGTGGCGATGACCTACCTCAGCGAGGAGATCCATCCCCAGCACCTCGGCCTGGCCATGGGCCTGTACATCTCCGGCAATGCCATCGGCGGCATGAGCGGGCGGGTGATCAGTGGCGTGCTGGTCGACTTCTGCTCCTGGCAGGCGGCGCTGGCCTGCCTCGGCGCCCTGGCGCTGCTCGCCGCGCTGCTGTTCTGGCGCCTGCTGCCGGACTCGCGGCACTTCCGCCCGACGCCACTGAGCTTCGCCAACCTGGCCCACGGCCTGCGCCTGCACCTATCCGACCGCGGCCTGCCCTGGCTGTTCGTCGAGGCGTTCCTGCTGATGGGCGGCTTCGTCACCCTGTTCAACTACATCGGCTACCGCCTGCTGGCCGCGCCCTACCAGCTGAACATGAGCCTGGTCGGCCTGCTCTCGGTGGTCTACCTGTCGGGCACCTACAG
>DASQBU010000198.1:0-2327 GCA_035635035.1 Pseudomonas sp. | reverse complement strand
ACCACCGGCATCGGCACCTCCAGGCCGCGGGCGAGCAGCAGCGGCTTGAGCACGTTGTCCGACAAGCCGGCGATCAGGGTGTAGACGGCGAAGGTGATCGTCTCCAGGCTGGCGCCCTGGGTGAGGAGGACGAAGGCGATGACCGGCAGGGTGAGGATGCTCACGGGCATCTGCATGATCCCCAGCAGCAGGACCGCCAGGGACAGCAGGCCGGCCGCCGGAATGCCGATGATCACGAAGGCGCCGCCGATCAGTACGGCCTGGATGAACGCGATGCCGATCACCCCCAGGGCCACGGCACGAATGGTGGCGGTGCACAGGGCGACGACGCGCTCGCCCTGGTTGGCGTTGAAGATCCGCGCGGCGATGCGCTTGGCGCTCCGCTGGCCCTCGTCGGCGAAGGCCATGATGATCCCGGCAACGATCAGGGCGCCAATGAAGATCAGGAACGCGGCGCCCATGCCGGCCAGCAGGCGCAGGATGGTGGGCGCGTACTCCCTGAGCTTGGGCGCCAGGGGGGCCAGCACTCCGGAGAGATCCACGGCTGCCTCCTGCCAGAAAGCGTACAGGCGCTCGCCGACCAGGGGCCAGCTGGCGACCGAGGTGGCGGGCGGCGGGATCTGGAAGGCACCGTTCCGGACGGTGGCCAGGGTATTTTGCACGGACTCGGCCAGCGATGCGCCCAGCAGGTAGAGCGGTATCAGCAGGCCGGCGATGCTGAGCAAGACAAGGAGGGTGGCCGCGCGTCCGCTGCGGTTACCCAGGCGGGCCAGCAGCAGGCAGTGCAGCGGATAGAGCGTGACGGCGAGGATCAGCGACCAGAGCAGCAGGTCGATGAAGGGTCTGAACACCCGGTAGCAGAAGAGCGCCATGACCACGATCAGGGTGGCGCGCAGCAGCACGTCGAGCAGGGGGCCGGACCACGGGGGCACAGGTGATGGCGACATGGGGTCTTCCTTCTTCTTGCCTGCCCGGCTGGCATGCCGGGGCCGTGGATGCGTTCGTGGACTGGCGTCGAGCGGTCAGCCGCCCTCGGCTACTCGCCGAACGGCCAGGTTTCATCCTCGCCGGCGTGCGGCTGGCCCGGCCCCAGCGGCGTGACGGCGTGGGTTTCTTCCAGCCAGATCCAGGCGTCGAACTGCTCGGCCAGCACCGCCTCGAAGTAGTGGCTCTGCCGCTCGCTCTGTGGGCGGTAGATGACGCCGATGGCGCGCTCCAGCAGGGGCTCGGCCAGCGCCGCGCGCAGCTCCTCGCGGTCGTCGGCGCGCCAGTCGGTGAGGGAGGCGGGAATGCCGGTCTGCAGGAACACCTGCTCCCAGCTGTCGTGACGCGAGGGCTGCACGCGCTTGATCTGCATCGGCGCGTCCCAGTCGCTGGCCGCCGCCACCTCGCCACGGTCGGTGCCCATGCCGATCAGCACCGCCTCGCGGCCCCAGGCGTTGCGGCACAGCTCGCCGATGTTGAACTCGCCGGCCCAGCCCATCGCCGTGGCGTCGGCATTGCCGATATGCGAGTTGTGTGCCCAGACCACCGCCTTCGCCTGCGGGCCGCGGTGCTCCAGCAGGCGGCTCAGGGTGTCGAACATGTGCTGGTCGCGCAGGTTCCACGAGGCGATCGAGCCGTGGTACATGGTCCGGTAGTACTGCTCGGCGGCCTGCACCACGCGGGCGTTCTGGGTGGCGTCGAAGAATGCCTCGCCGTCCTGGCCAAGGCGCTCCAGGCGCCGCTCGAGCAGGTCGCGTAGCTGCGCCACCACCGCTTCCTCGCAGGACGCCAGGCCGTGCAGGACGTTGCGCCCGTACAGCGTCGGCTGGTCCTGCCAGGGCGTCAGGCAGCCGTAGCGCTGTCGCGCCGCCTGGGCGGCCGAGGCATCGGTATGGTCGAGGTAGTCCAGCACCGCGCCGATCGAGGCGCCCAGGCTGTAGACGTCGAGGCCGCGGAATTCGACGCGCTGGCCGGCCGGCCGGTGGCGGTTGTAGTGGCTCAGCCAGGCGCAGAACTGGGCGACTTCCCGGTTGCGCCACATCCAGGTGGGAAAGCGCTGGAAGGCGTGCTGGTGCCAGGTCGGCGGTTGCTGCCGGCGCACCTGCTGGTCGATCTGCGCGGCGTCCGGCCAGTCGGCCTCGACGGCGACGATGTCGAAGCCGTGCCGCTCGATCAGCCGGCGGGTGATGGCCGCGCGGGTGCGGTAGAACTCGGCGGTGCCGTGGCTGGCCTCGCCGATCAGCACCACGCGGGCGTCGGCATAGCGGTCGAACAGCGCGGCGAACTCGGCGCTGTCCGCCGGCGGCAGCGGCTCGGCGCACTGGCGCAGCAGGGCCAGGCGC
>DASQBU010000197.1:0-2740 GCA_035635035.1 Pseudomonas sp. | reverse complement strand
GCATGCCTATCCAGGCGCCGCGCCGCTCGCTAGAGTGCCACACCTTTTTTACCGAGGTCGTCCATGAGCAAAACCTTCGATATCGCCGTGATCGGCGCCACCGGCCTGGTCGGCGAGGCGCTGCTGATGGTGCTCGACGAGCGCGAATTTCCGCTCGGCAAGCTGTACCCGCTGGCGGCTGACGAGGCCATCGGGCAGGTGGCCGCGTTCCGTGAGCGCAACCTGCGGGTGCAGGCGGTGGATGCCTTCGATTTCGCTCAGGTGGCGCTGGTGTTCCTGGTCGAGCCGCTGGCGCCGGCGCAGCTGGCGCGCATCGAGGCGGCCGGCTGTGCGCTGGTCGACCTCGGCGGCGCGCTGCCGGAGCGGCAGGCGCCCTGCGTGGTGGCCGGGGTCAACGCCTCGGCGGCGACCGGGCGCTGGCTGCGCAGCCCGCTGCCGGCGACGGTGGCGCTGGCCTGTGTGCTGGGCGCGCTGCGCAAGGTGGTGACGTTGCACCGGATCACGGTCACCGCCGCGCTGGCCGTTTCCAGCCATGGGCGCGAAGGCGTCGAGGAGCTGGCGCGGCAGACCGCCCAGTTGCTCAATGCCCGCCCGGTGGAGCCGCAGCTGTTCGACCGGCAGATCGCCTTCAACCTGCTGGCGCGCAGCAGTGCCGAGCAGGCCGACGGTCATGCCCGCGACGAGCGCCGCCTGGCCGGCGAGCTGGGCGAGGTGCTGGGCGAACCCCAGCTGCCGGTGGCGGTCACCTGCGTGCAGGCGCCGGTGTTCTTCGGCGACAGCCTGGCGGTCAGCCTGCTGTGCGAGGAGGCGGTCGATCTGGCGGTGGTGGGCGCTTGTCTCGACGATGCGGCCGACCTCGAACTGGTCGAGCCGGGCGACTATCCCACCGCCGTCGGCGATGCGCTCGGTCAGGACCTGGTGTACGTCGGCCGTGTTCGTACGGGCTTGAGTGACCCGTGCGAACTCAATTTGTGGATTGCATCAGATAACGTGCGAAAAGGTTCGGCGCTCAATGCCGTACAGCTGGGCGAGTTGTTGCTTAAACCCTACCTGTAAAAGATACTGGCGCGAAATTTAGTGGTTTTTTGTCCATCCTGACCGCGTTTTTTTCGGGGGCTGCCAAGGTGTGGCTGCAAATTCCGGTCAGGCTATCGACTAGGTCGGCAAGACAGAAGAAACAAGGGATTACAGGCTATGGTTCGGGTTCGCAAACTGGTGCTAGCAATTGCCGCCGCTTCGGCGCTGACTTCCGGCATGGCGCATGCGCTGGGGCTGGGTGAAATATCGCTGAAGTCTTCCCTGAATCAGCCGCTGGACGCGGAAATCGAGTTGCTCGAAGTTCGCGATCTGGGCAGCAACGAAGTGCTGCCCTCGCTGGCCGCCGTGGAGGAGTTCAACAAGGCGGGTGTCGATCGCCCGTTTTTCCTCACCGACCTGAAGTTCACCCCGGTGCTCAAGCCCAACGGCAAGAGCGTGATTCGGGTCACCTCGAACAAGCCGGTACGCGAACCCTATCTGAACTTCCTGGTCGAGGTCCTGTGGCCCAACGGCCGACTGCTGCGTGAGTACACCGTCCTGCTCGACCCGCCGCTGTACTCGCCGCAGACCGTGGTCGCGGCGACTCCGCGCCTGCCGCAGGCGGTCCCGCAGGCGCCGCGCGTCAAGGCGCCGGTTTCGGCACCGGTTGCCCGTCCGCAGTCCGCCGCGCCGGCTGCCGCCGCACGCGCTCCGCTCGCCGCCGAGCCGGCGCCGAGCCGCCGCAACAGCGACGAGTATCGAACCGATCGTGACGACACGCTGTGGGAGGTCGCCAGCCGCGTACGCCCGAGCAACGCCGTATCGATTCACCAGACCATGCTGGCCATCCAGGATCTCAACCCGGATGCCTTCCTCGATGGCAACATCAATCGCCTGAAGGGCAACCAGGTGCTGCGCCTGCCGACCGAAGAGCAGATCCGCAGCCGCAGCCAGGCCGATGCCCTGGCTCAGGTCCAGGCACAGAATGGTGCCTGGCGCGAAGGACGCGCCGTTCAGCCGGTGGCCGCTCGCCAGCTCGACGCCACCCATCGCAGCGCGGCCGGCAATGCGCCGGCCCAGGCGGCCAGCGAGGACAACCTGCGGCTGGTTTCCGCCGCCAGCGGCAAGCCCGCCGCGGGCGATGCGGCCGCCGGCGACGCCAAGGCGCTGGCCGACAATCTCGCGGTCAGCAAAGACAGCCTGGCCACCTCGCAGCGCGAGAGCAAGGAGCTCAAGGAGCGTCTGGCCGACCTGCAGGGCCAGCTGGACAAGCTGCAGCGCCTGCTCGAGCTGAAGAATGAGCAACTGGCCAAGCTGCAGGGCGGCCTGGCTGCCGATGCCCAGGCCAAGCCTGGCGCAGTTGCGCCGGTCGCGGCTCCGCTGCCGGCGGCCCCGGTCGAGTCCCAGCCTGCCCAACCGGCAGTTCCGACTCCTGCGGCGAATACTGCGGCACCGGCACTGGCACCGGCACCAGCAGCACCGGCAGCAGCGCCGGCCCCGGCAGCGGCTCCTGCTCCGGCGGCGGAAGCTGCCGCTCCTGCGCCGGCCGCCGCCCCGGTTGCTGATGGCGCCGCTGCTGCGGCTGCGGCTGCGGCTCCGGCACCGGCACCGGCCGTTGCCGTTCCTGCGCCGAGCGAGCCTGCCGCTCAACCGCAACCGGTCGCTGCACCGGCGCCGGCGGTAGCCAAGCCTGCACCGGCCAAGCCGGTCGTGGCTCCGGAAC
>DASQBU010000196.1:0-3391 GCA_035635035.1 Pseudomonas sp. | reverse complement strand
GTACACCGGCTCGAGACCGACGTAGCTGTCGGCGTCGGTCGGCGCTTCGCTCATGATCTCGCCGGCGGCGTTCTTGTAGGCCACGCATAGCTTGTCGGTCACTAGGCCGTCGAGCACGTCCAGCTTGGTCAGGCACAGACCAGAGATCGAGTTGATCTCGATGGCGCGACGCAGGATCACCGCATCGAACCAGCCACAGCGACGGGCGCGGCCGGTGGTGGAGCCGAACTCGTGACCGACCTTGGCCAGGCGCGCACCGATGTCGTCGAACAGCTCGGTGGGGAACGGACCGGAGCCGACACGGGTGGTGTAGGCCTTGGTGATACCGAGGATGTAGTCCAGGTACAGCGGACCGAAGCCGGAACCGGTGGCGGTGCCGCCGGCGGTGGTGCTGGAGCTGGTCACGTACGGATAGGTGCCGTGGTCGATGTCCAGCAGCGAACCCTGGGCGCCCTCGAACATGATGTAGGCGCCGGCCTTGCGCAGCTCGTGCAGGCGAGCGGCCACGTCGGTGACCATCGGGCGGAGGATGTCGGCGTAGGCCAGCGCTTCGTCGAGAGTCTTCTGGTAGTCGACCGGATCGACCTTGTAGAAGTTTTCCAGGACGAAGTTGTGGTAGGTCAGCAGCTCCTTGAGCTTGGCCGCGAAACGCTCCGGATTGAACAGGTCGCCGATGCGCAGACCGCGACGGGCCACCTTGTCCTCGTAGGCCGGACCGATGCCGCGACCGGTGGTGCCGATCTTGCCTTCCGAGCGGGCCGCCTCGCGGGCCTGGTCCAGCGCCACGTGGTAGGGCAGGATCAGGGTGCAGGCCGGGCTGATGCGCAGGCGCTCGCGCACCGGCACGCCCTTCTCTTCCAGCTTGGTGATTTCCTTGAGCAGCGCGTCCGGCGCCACCACCACCCCGTTGCCGATCAGGCACTGCACGTTGTCGCGCAGGATGCCGGACGGAATCAGGTGCAGCACGGTCTTCTCGCCATCGATCACCAGGGTGTGACCGGCGTTGTGGCCGCCCTGGTAACGCACGACGGCGGCAGCCTGGTCGGTCAGCAGATCGACGATCTTGCCCTTGCCCTCATCACCCCACTGGGTGCCCAGGACGACGACATTCTTACCCATAACACTTGTCCCCTCGTGGAAGGTCGGTACCGGCGCGCACGCCGGCAAAAGTACTCAGGAAGCCAGCGGCGAGACCTGCCAGCCACCCTCCTGTAAACGCAATTCGCTGTCGCAGCCGGCGGCGCGCGCATCGACCAGGCCCTGCCCCGGCAGCGCCTGCACCACGCGGCGGCCAGCGCGGCGCAGCTCGAGCACGGCGCGCCACAGCGCGGCATCGTCGCCCAACGGCGCCCAGACGCCGCCCGACACCTCGGCCTGGATGGCCTGGCCGAGAGTCACCAGGGTCTTGAGGTCGGTGGAAAAACCGGTGGCCGGCCGCGCCCGACCGAAATCGGCGCCGATGTCGTCGTAGCGACCGCCCTGGGCGATGGCCTGGCCGACGCCCGGCACGAAGGCGGCGAACACGGCGCCGGTGTGATAGTGGTAGCCACGCAGCTCGCCGAGGTCGAAATACAGCGGCAGCGCCGGATAGCGGCTGGCCAGGCGCTCGGCCAGCTCCTCCAGCTCGGCCAGCGCGACCTGCACCTCGGCCGGCGCCGCCGCCAGACGCGCACGCGCCTGCGCCAGCACCTCGCGGCCACCACACAGCTCGGCCAGTGCGCGCAGCATGGCGGCCTGCTCGGCCGGCAGGCTCGCGGTCAAGGCCGCGACCTCGTCGATGGCCTTGCGCTGCAGGGCGTCGAACAGTTGTTGCTCGGCGTCGCCGGACAGCCCGGCGGCGCGCGCCAGACCGCGATAGATGCCGACATGACCAAGGTCCATGTGCACCTCGGCGACCCCGGCCAGCGCCAGCACTTCGAGCATCAGGCTGATGACCTCGCTGTCGCTGGCGGTGCTGGCGTCGCCGTACAGCTCGGCGCCGATCTGGATCGGGCTGCGCGAGGTGGACAGCGCCCGCGGCCGCGCATGCAGCACGCTGCCGACATAGCACAGGCGGCTCGGGCCTTCCTGGCGGTGGCTGTGCGCATCGAGACGCGCCACCTGCGGCGTGATGTCGGCGCGAAAGCCCATCTGCCGCCCGGACAACGGGTCGGTGACCTTGAACGTGCGCAGCTCGAGGTCCTGACCGGCCCCCGTGAGCAGGGACTCCAGGTATTCGATATGCGGGGTGATGACCAGCTCGTAACCCCAGTTGCGGAACAGATCCAGCACCTGACGGCGAGCAGTCTCAATGCGCGCCGCCTCTGCCGGCAGCACTTCTTCGATTCCGTCCGGCAGCAGCCAGCGGTCCAGCGTTGCCATATTGCCTCTCCCCTTTCAGCCGGGCGTGGTGTTCAACGGAGCCCGTACAATAGGGCCGTTCCCAGCAGCATGCTGCCCAGTCCAATCAACCGTAGCTGGCGATCCTCCAGCCGGGCCAGACCGACGACAGCCTCGCGCCAGCGCCGCGGACAGAGGAACGGCAGAATGCCTTCCAGCACCAGCAGCAGACAGAAAGCGATGCCAAGTTCTTGCCACATGGTTCCCGCAGACGCAAAAAAGCCGGGAAATCCCGGCTGACTCATGATAACACGTTTTCCCCGCAGTCACCCCGGCGGCTGCAGCGCAGCCGCCGGGAGGCCCGCTCAGGGCTTGGGCTTTTCCAGATAGCGGAAGAACGCGCTCTTCGGATCGAGCACCAGCACGTCGCGCTTCTCGGCGAAACTCTGCCGGTAGGCCTGCAGGCTGCGATGGAAGGCGTAGAACTCCGGATCCTGGGCGTAGGCCTTGGCGTAGATGGCCGCGGCCTGGGCATCGCCATCGCCGCGCACCTCCTCCGCCTGGCGATAGGCATCGGCCAGCAGCACGCGACGCTGACGGTCGGCGTCGGCACGGATGCCTTCGGCCAGCTCACGGCCCTTGGCGCGGTGCTCGCGGGCCTCGCGCTCGCGCTCGGTGCCCATGCGCTCGAACACGCTGCGGTTGACCTCCTTGGGCAGGTCGATGGCCTTGACCCGCACATCGAGCACCTCGATACCCAGCTCGCGGCGCGCCATGCGGTCGAGCAGTTGGGTGATGTCGGCCATCAGCGCATCGCGCTCGCCGGACACCACCTCGTGCAGGGTGCGCTTGCCGAACTGGTCGCGCAGACCGGCCTCGAGACGGCGCGACAGGCGCTCGTCGGCGATCTGTTTCATGCCCGAGGTCGCGGTATAGAAGCGCTCGGCATCGGCCACCCGCCACTTGGCGTAGGCGTCCACCATCACCGCCTTCTTCTCCAGGGTCAGGAAGCGCTGGGTCGGGGTATCCAGGGTCAGCAGCCGGGCATCGAACTTGCGCACCTGGTTGACGT
>DASQBU010000195.1:0-36025 GCA_035635035.1 Pseudomonas sp. | reverse complement strand
CTCGACATGCTCGAGGTCAAGGTCAAGTGCGACGAACTGGGCGTGCGGCTGATCGGGCCGAACTGCCCGGGGGTGATCACGCCGGGGCAATGCAAGATCGGCATCATGCCCGGACACATCCACCTGCCCGGCAAGGTGGGCATCGTGTCGCGCTCCGGCACGCTGACCTACGAGGCGGTCAAGCAGACCACCGATGCCGGCTTCGGCCAGTCCACCTGCGTGGGTATCGGCGGCGACCCGATCCCCGGCTCGAGCTTCATCGACATCCTCCGGATGTTCGAGCAGGACCCGCAGACCGAGGCCATCGTGATGATCGGCGAGATCGGCGGCAGTGCCGAGGAGGAGGCGGCAGCCTTCATCAAGACCCAGGTCAGCAAACCGGTGGTCTCCTACATCGCCGGCGTGACCGCACCGCCCGGCAAGCGCATGGGCCATGCCGGGGCCATCATCTCCGGTGGCAAGGGCACGGCGGCGGAGAAGTTCGCCGCACTGCAGGATGCGGGGGTCACCACGGTGCGCTCGCTGGCCGATATCGGCAAGGCGCTGGCCGAGGCGACCGGCTGGGCGATGCGATAAGCTCTGCGGAACTGGGGCTGACGAAAGGAGCCACCTGCGGGTGGCTCCTTGCGTTTTCGGCTCGCCAGCGGATTACGATTCCTTCTATCTGGCCGTGCGCATGAATCGACTCAAAACCGCCGATGTCCTGGGGCTCGGCTTCATGACCTTCGCCTTGTTCCTCGGCGCGGGCAACATCATCTTCCCGCCGAGTGCCGGCATGGCGGCCGGCGAGCAGGTATGGAGTGCGGCGCTGGGCTTCCTGCTCACCGGTGTCGGGCTGCCACTGCTGACCGTGGTGGCGCTGGCGCGGGTCGGCGGCGGCATGGCGCGGCTCACCGCGCCGCTCGGACGGCATGCCGGCCTGCTGTTCGCCGTGGCGGTGTATCTGGCCATCGGCCCGCTGTTCGCCACCCCGCGCACCGCCGTGGTGTCCTTCGAGATGGGCATCGCGCCCTTTGCCGGCAATTCGCCCCTGCCACTGGCGCTGTACAGTCTGGCGTACTTCGTCGCGGTGCTGTTTCTGGTGCTCAATCCCGGTCGCCTGGTGGAGCGCATCGGCAAGCTGATTACGCCGGTCTTGATCGTCGGGCTGTTGGTGCTCGGCGGGGCGGCGGTCTTTGCCCCGGCGGGCGAGGTCGGCGCGGCTGCCCCGGATTATCGGGAGGCGCCGCTGCTGCAAGGCTTCCTGCAGGGCTACCTGACCATGGACACGCTCGGCGCGCTGGTCTTCGGCATCGTGATCGCCACGGCCATCCGCGATCATGGTGTCGACCTGGCCCACCGGGTCACGCGCTACACGATCCTCGCCGCCCTGATCGCCGCCGCCGGCCTGGCGTTGGTGTATCTCGCCCTGTTCCGCCTCGGCGCCACCAGCCAGGGCATTGCCGGCAACGCGCAGAATGGGGTGCAGATTCTCACCGCCTACGTGCAGCATACCTTCGGCATGCCGGGGAGCCTGCTGCTGGCGCTGGTCATTACCCTGGCGTGCCTGACCACGGCGGTCGGCCTGATTGCCGCCTGCGGCGAGTTCTTCCGCAGCCAGTTCGGGGTGTCCTATCGCACGGTAGTGGTGCTGGTCAGCCTGTTCAGCCTGCTGGTGGCCAACCAGGGACTGTCCCAACTGATCCAGGTGTCGCTGCCGGTACTGGTCGGACTCTACCCGCTGGCCATCGTGTTGGTGTTGCTGAGCTTGGCCGAGCGGTGCTGGTGGCATGCGCCGCGGGTGTTCGTGCCGGTGATGACGGTGACCCTGCTGTTCGGCGTGAGCGACGGGCTGGCGGCCGCGGGATTGCGCCGGGTGGTGCCGGCATTTCTCGAGCGTCTGCCCTTGGCCGGGCACAGTCTGGGCTGGCTGCTGCCGGTGCTGGCCACGCTGCTGGTGGCGGCGCTGGTCGACCGGATGCTGGGCAAGCCGAACTCGGCACGCAAGAGCGTAGTGTCCGCCGACTGAAAAGCGGCGTCTTCCTGAGCTTGCCGGATCTGCTTGCCGGGCCGGCTATCCCGAGCGCCACCGTTTCACTTTCAAGGAGTCTTCATGCCGTTAGAGCAGTACCTGCCCCATATCGTCGCCGTTGCCTGGTTCGTCCTCTGCTGGTGGGGCTACACCCGTTACGCGATCTGGAAGGGCCAGAAGACGGCCTGTCTGGCCAGCGTGCTGCATCTCTATCGGGAGGACTGGATGTTGCGCCTGATGATGCGCGACAACCGCATCGCTGATGCCAACGTAATCGGCAACCTGGAGCGCAATGCCTCGTTCTTCGCCTCCAGTACCCTGATCATCCTCGCCGGCACCCTCACGGCGCTCGGCTCCAGCGAGCGCGCCGTATCGGTGCTGGCCGAATTGCCGTTCGTGCAGACCGCCAGCCGCGAGATCTCCGAACTGAAGATCCTCTGGGTGGCGATGGTGTTCATCTACTCCTTCTTCACCTTCAGTTGGTGCATGCGCCAGTACAACTTTGCGGCCATGATGGTCGGTGCCGCACCGATGCTCACCGAACAGCAAGTCACTGAGACGGAGCGTCGGGCCTATGCCGGGCGTGCGGCGCGGGTGATCTCCATGGCCGCCAACCAGTTCAACTTCGGCCTGCGCTCCTACTATTTCGGCCTGGCGACCCTGGCCTGGTTCATCAACCCCTGGTTCTACATGCTGGCCACGGCCGGCGTGGTGTTCGTGCTGTATCGCCGCGAGTTCCACTCCGATGTCCTGGGCGTCATGGCCGGCAGTCCTGCGGCGTTGCATGGGGCATCGTCCGGCAGGGGGGAATAGGCGGGGGCGGAGCGTCTGGGGAATTGCGGGTTTTCTGCGGATGAAAAAACGCCCTGCCGCTGCACCGAGACTTCGGGCAGGGCAGGGCGTTCTTGGCGATCAGGCTTTACTTCTTCTCTTCGGTCTTGGCTTCTTCGGCAGTCTTGGCGGCTTCTTCCTTGACTGCGGCAGCCTTCTCCTCCACGGCACCCGCGGCCTTTTCGGTCACTTCGGCGGCCTTCTGCTCGACGGCGGCACCGGCTTCCTTGGCGGTTTCGGCGGCCTTCTCGGTCACGGTGGCAGCTTTCTGCTCAACGGCAGCGCCGGCGCTCTTCGCGGCTTCGGTGGCCTGCTTGGCAGCCTCACCCACCGACTGGGTGGCCTGGGGGGCGGTACCCGTTGCGGACTCCACCTTCTTGTCGGACTTCTCGCCGCAGGCGGCCAGACCGAGGGTGGCAGCGAGCAGCAGGGCGTAAGTCAGCGGTTTTTGCATGTTGGTGCTCCTTGAGAGTGTCCACTTCATGAGGATTACGAGTACCGACTAGTTGTGTAGCGCAGCTTGGCTGCTTTTGCAAAGTCGGTATTTCGGTGATCAGCCATCCGATGTTGGCCCATTCCATCGATGAGCTCCTGTCGGATGCTGCTGAATACTGCATTCAAAATATTAGAGTGCCATTACCAATTAAAGTTCAATGCACCGGCCATTTGTGTGAAATGGGAGTTTTGGCCGCTGGCCTGCCAGCAGGTATCATCGCCCATCGTTGTTAATCCACGTTTGAATCAAGGGCTTGTCGATGTGCCGTGATGGAGCATGCAGCGCTGTAGCGCGACTGGGGAGAGTGTCCGCGTCCACAGGCGGCCCGGACGGCGGGCAGTCATTCTTGTCTGGTGGTGTCCACCCGAGCCCGTCCATTGCCCTTGGTTTGCGGAAGTTCGCCTGATGGATGCCCTGTTGATCGTCGGCGGCCTGCTGCTGATTCTGTTCGGCCTGCTCTGGCTGGTGGTGCAGGCCTTCGCTACCAGCCTGCTGTGGGGCTTGGGCAGCCTGTTGCCGCCGCTGCCCCTGCTGTTCATCTTGCGTCACTGGCAGCGGGCTCGCCGTGCGGTGATGCTGATGGGCCTGGGCTGCATTCCGTTGGTGGTCGGCCTGACCCTGCTGGCCAGCCACGATGCCGACCGCCTCGCGGCCATCCTCAGTCTGCGCTGGCTGGAGCCCGAGCCCAAGGCGGCTCGCGAACTCGGCATCCAGCTGGGTGGAGAGTTCAATGGCACGCCCTTCGACCCGGAGCTGGGCGAGCTGGTCGATGGCCGCCTGGTGTTGCGCGAAGGCGACGACTTCTTCGCCCGCCGCGAGCTGAGCATCCGCCTGCCGCAGCAGCCCAGCGGCGACCTGCGCCTCGACGTGCTGCCGGAGGACCGCGACAACCTGCCGGAAATCGAGCTGAGCTGGCTGCTGCCCGACCACGACCTGCCCGAGACGCGGCGGATCGCCAGCGGCTACACCCTGCACCTGGATCTCAAGCGGGTCGAGCCGAATCTGGCACGCGGCGAGTTCCACCTGGTGTTGCCATCCAGCTACCGCACCTCGCTGAGCGGCAAGGTGGAGCTGTACACCAACCGTCTGCGCTATCGCGCCGGGCGGGTCGATACCCGGCACAACTCGCGGGAAACCCTCGAGTGGGTGATCACCGACTACCTGCAGCGCAATGCCCGCACCCGAGCGGTCGTCCTCGCCGCGCTGCCGGCCCTCGACCTGGACAGCAAGCGCCTCGATCTCGAGGTGGAGGCGCGCATCGCCGGGGTTGCCAAGCGTCAGGCGCTCAGCCTCGTGCGCAGCGACCTGCAGGGTTGGCGGGTGCAGGGCGACCAGGCGCCGCCGCTGCCGCCGCCGAGCGAAAGCGAACAGCAGCGCACGACGCCGGTGCCGACCACCGTGGTGCGTGGCGAGGAGCGGCCGGTGGACCGGCGCATCGGTTTCTCCCTCGAGCGCCTGCTCGATCGCCCGGCGCGCTATCTGGGCGCGCGGGTGCGCCTGGTGACCGAGCGCGGGCGCAGCGCGGACGGCCGCTTCGAAGGACTCAACCCGGAAGGCCGCCTGGTGATCCAGCATTCGCTGGGCGGGCAGGGCGAGGCCAGCTTCCTCCTGCGGCCCAGCGAGGTGACGGAGATCGAGCTGCTCGAGCCCTGATCGCCAGGGCTCGGCGCAACCCCTTGAAATCCCGTATGAAGTCTCCATATCCATGGCGTTCGCCGCCTAGCGGCACTGTCGTCATATGTGGAGTTCGCATTCATGAGCGTGGAGACTCGCAAAGAGACCCTGGGTTTTCAGACTGAAGTGAAGCAACTGCTTCACCTGATGATCCATTCCCTGTATTCGAACAAGGAGATCTTCCTGCGCGAACTGATCTCCAACGCCTCCGACGCTGCCGACAAGCTGCGTTTCGAGGCGCTGGCCAAGCCCGAGCTGCTCGAGGGCGGCGATCCGCTGAAGATCCGCGTCAGCTTCGACAAGGACGCGCGCACCGTCACCCTCGAGGACAACGGCATCGGCATGAGCCGCGACGAGGTGATCGCCCACCTCGGCACCATCGCCAAGTCCGGCACCGCCGACTTCCTGAAGAACCTCTCCGGCGACCAGAAGAAGGATTCCCAGCTGATCGGCCAGTTCGGCGTGGGCTTCTACTCGGCGTTCATCGTTGCCGACCAGGTCGACGTCTACACCCGCCGCGCCGGCGTGGCCGCCAGCGAGGGCGTGCACTGGAGTTCGAAGGGCGAGGGCGAGTTCGATATCGCCAGCATCGACAAGGCCGAGCGCGGCACCCGCATCGTTTTGCACCTCAAGGCCGACGAAGCCGAGTTCGCCGACGGCTGGCGCCTGCGCAACATCGTCAAGAAGTACTCCGACCACATCGCCCTGCCCATCGAGCTGCCCAAGGAACACTTCGGCGAGGAGAAGGACAAGCCGGCCGAGCCCGAGTGGGAAACCGTCAACCGCGCCAGCGCGCTGTGGACCCGCCCGCGCAGCGAGGTGAAGGACGAGGAATACCAGGAGTTCTACAAGCACGCCGCCCACGACTTCGAGAACCCGCTGGCCTGGAGCCACAACAAGGTCGAGGGCAAGCTGGAGTACACCTCGCTGCTCTACGTGCCGGGCAAGGCGCCGTTCGACCTCTACCACCGCGAGGCGCCCAAGGGCCTCAAGCTCTACGTGCAGCGCGTGTTCATCATGGACCAGGCCGACCAGTTCCTGCCGCTGTACCTGCGCTTCATCAAGGGCGTGGTCGACTCCAACGACCTGTCGCTGAACGTCTCCCGCGAGATCCTGCAGTCCGGCCCGGTGATCGACTCGATGAAGTCGGCGCTGACCAAGCGCGTGCTGGACATGCTGGAGAAGCTGGCCAAGGACAAGCCGGAGGACTACAAGACCTTCTGGAAAGCCTTCGGCCAGGTGCTCAAGGAAGGTCCGGCGGAAGACTTCGCCAACAAGGAGAAGATCGCCGGCCTGCTGCGCTTCGCCTCCACCAGCGACGCCAGCGGCGAGCAGAGCGTGGCGCTGGCCGACTACCTCGGCCGCCTGAAGGAAGGCCAGGACAAGATCTACTACCTGACCGGCGAGAGCTACGCCCAGGTGAAGAACAGCCCGCACCTCGAGGTGTTCCGCAAGAAGGGCATCGAGGTGCTGCTGCTCACCGACCGCATCGACGAGTGGCTGATGAGCTACCTGACCGAGTTCGACGGCAAGCAGTTCGTCGACGTCGCCCGCGGCGATCTGGACCTCGGCCAACTGGACTCGGAAGAGGACAAGAAGGCCCAGGAAGAGGTGGCCAAGGCCAAGGAGGGGCTGATCGAGCGCCTCAAGGGCGCACTGGGCGAGCAGGTCGCCGAGGTGCGCGTCTCGCACCGCCTGACCGACTCGCCGGCGATCCTCGCCATCGGCGAGCAGGATCTCGGCCTGCAGATGCGCCAGATCCTCGAAGCCAGCGGGCAGAAGGTGCCCGAGTCCAAGCCGATCTTCGAGATCAACCCGCAGCACCCGCTGATCGAGAAGCTGGATGCCGAGGCCGACGAGGACCGCTTCGCCGACCTCAGCCACATCCTCTTCGACCAGGCCGCGCTGGCCGCCGGCGACAGCCTCAAGGACCCGGCCGCCTACGTGCAGCGCCTCAACAAGCTGCTGGTCGAGCTGTCGGCCTGACGCTTCGCCTGTCGCGGTTGTGAAAATGCCGCTCGTCCCGGTCGGGGCGAGCGGCATTTTTGTTGGCGCGCATCGCGTGCCGGGCGGGGCCGTCTCAGCGCTTGAGCAGCCGACGCAGCTCCGCCAGCGGCCGGCTGTTCAGCACGTCCTTCGCCTCCAGCCAGCCGCGGCGCGCTTGGCCGATGCCGAAACGCAGGCCGGCGAAGTCCCGGGTGCTGTGGGCATCGGAGCTGATGGCGATCGGCACGCCGGCGTCGCGCGCCGCGCGGCAGTGCTGGTCGTCGAGGTCGAGGCGCTGCGGCTGGGCGTTCAGCTCCAGCGCGCAGCCGCGCTGGCGGGCACCCTCGATCAGCGCGGCGAAGTCGCAGTGGATCGGCGGGCGCTCGCCGAGCAGGCGACCGCTGGGGTGGGCGAGGATGCTGAAGTGCGGGCGATCCATGGCGCGCAGCAGGCGGCGGGTCTGCTGCTCGCGGCTGAGGTCGAAGGCGCTGTGCACGGCGCCGACCACCAGGTCGAGGCGCTCGAGGATGGCGTCCGGCAGGTCGAGGCGGCCATCCTCGAGGATGTCGACCTCGATGCCCTTGAGCAGGGTGATGCCGGACAGCCGTTCGTTGAGGGCGTCGATCTGCTCGATCTGCCGGGCCAGGGCGTCGGCATCCAGGCCGTGGGTGATCGCCAGATGCCGGGAGTGGTCGGTGATCGCCAGGTATTCCAGCCCGGCGGCGCGGGCCGCCTCGGCCATTTCCTCCAGCGAGTTGCGCCCGTCGCTGGCGCGGGTGTGTGCATGCAGGTCGCCGCGCAGATCGCCCAGCTCCACCAGTCGGGGCAGCGTGCCGGCCCGCGCCGCGGTTATCTCGCCGCGCGCCTCGCGCAGCTCCGGGGCAATCCACGGCAGGCCGAGCGCCTGGTACACCGACGCCTCGGTCGAACCGGCGAGGCGCTGTTTGCCGCGGTACACGCCGTATTCGCTGATCTTCAGCCCCTGTTCCTGGGCCATGCGCCGCAGCTCGATGTTGTGCGCCTTGCTGCCGGTCAGGTAGACCAGCCCCGCGCCCCAGGACGCGGGGGAGAGCAGACGCAGGTCCACCTGCAGGCCCGAGCGCAGCAGCACGCTGGCGCGGGTGCTGCCGGCGGCCAGCACCGTGCCGACCTCGTCACTGCCGATGAAGCGCGGGATCACCGGGCTGCCGCGGCGGGCGCTGACCAGGATGTCCAGGTCGCCGACGGTATCGCGGCCGCGACGCAGGCTGCCGGCCGTCGCCACCTCGAGCACACCCGGGACCTCGCGCAGCATCGCCAGCAGGCGTTCGGCAATCGGCGCGACCTGGGCCAGGAGCCGTCGCTGCGGCGTGTGCAGCAACTGGTCGACCGACTGCAGCAGGCGTTCTTCGGTGTGCTCGCCGAAACCGTGCAGGGCGCGGATGCGTCCGCTGCGGGCGGCCAGCTGCAGTTCGGCCGGGGTCTGGATGCCCAGCTCGTGCCACAGGCGGGCGACCCGGCGCGGACCGAGACCGGAGACCTTGAGCAGCTCGCGCAGCCCGGCCGGCACCTCGCCGCGTAGGCGTTGCAGCAGGGCGCAGCCGCCGGTGCTGGCGATCTCGCCGATCTTGCTCGCCAGATCCTCGCCGATGCCCGGCAGCTTGGGCAGTGCCTGGCCGGCGGCGAGCAGGGCGGCGATCTCCGGGGCGAAGGCTTGCAGGGTTCGCGCGGCGTTGCGGTAGGCGCGGATGCGAAACGGGTTGGCGTCTTCCAGTTCGAGAATGTCGGCGATTTCCTCGAAGATGGCTGCGATCTCGCCGTTGCTCACCGTCATGGCGCGCTGCCCGGCCAGTTCAGGGCAAAGCTGCCGTCGTCCTGCCGGGTGACGGCGCAGCCGAAACCGGCGCATTCACGGGCCAGGGTGGCGTGCAGCCAGTGGGCGTCGCCATCATCGGCGCGGTTGATGCGCAGGCGCTGCAGGCGGGTCGGCACCATGTCCAGGGCCTGCAGGCGGCCGTCGTCGTGCAGGCGGACGAAGTACAGCAGGCCCAGCTCGCCGCGAAAGGCGTCGCGTCCCTCGATGCCTTCGTAGTCGTTGAGGCGGTCGCCGCAGCCGTAGAGGATCAGGCGCCCCTGATGCACCTCGATGCCCTTGATGTGGTGCGAAGAGTGGCCGTGGACCAGGTCGACGCCGGCCTGCTCGATCAGGCCGTGGGCGAAGGAGCGCTGCTCGGCGGGGACGTGGAAGCCCCAGTTCTCGCCCCAGTGCAGCGAGACCAGCACCCGGTCGCCGTTGCGGCGCGCGGCGCGGACCAGGCGCACCACGTGCTCCAGGCTGTGCCGCGACAGATCGTCCAGCCGCGCCACGCCGGCCTGGTGCGCGCCGGCCGCCCACCAGGCGGGGATGCCGCTGTCCGGCAGGCCGAAGGCGAACACCAACAGACGCTTGCCGCCCGGCAGCGGCAGCACGGCCGGGGCCTCGGCACTGGCCTGGTCGAGACCGGCACCGGCCCAGGGCATGCCGTGGGCGGCGAGGGTGTCGAGGGTGTCGCGCAGGCCGATCTCGCCCCAGTCCAACACATGATTGTTGGCCAGGGTGCAGCAGGTGATCCCGGCGGCGCGCAGCAGGGGGAAGTTCTCCGGGGTCATCCGGTAGTTGATGCCCTTGGGTTCCGGGCGGCCGTGGCGGGTCACCGCGGTTTCCAGGTTGACCAGGCGCACCTGAGGGCGGCGGCGCCGCAGCTCGCCGAGGGCATCGCCCCAGGGATAGGCGAAGTCCACCGGCCGCGCGATGGGGCCGCACAGCTGCTCGGCCAGCGCCACGTAGTCGCGGGCATCGCTGACGTAGTCCTCGTACAGCCGTGGATCGCCGGGATGGGGCAGGATCTGGTCGATGCCGCGCGCCGGCATGACGTCGCCGAGAAGGAACAGGCTGAGCGGGGACTCTGCGCTGGCCATGGTCGCCTCCCTGGCGGCGGCCGTGCCGTCGCCCGGATCGTTGGAACGCTCCCTCGCATCAGGTGGTGGCCTGCCCGTTGCCGGCAGGCCCTTCGGGATGGGCATAACGCTGGCGCAGTTCGCTCAGCTCGCGCAGGCGCTGCTGCAGGGCGCCATTGACCGTGCCCGCCGGGAACAGCCCCTGGGCGTCGGCGACTCCGGCCGGCAGGCCGGTGAGCAGCTCCATGGCCTGGTCGGCATGCTCGAGGGCATGCACATGGAAGCGCCCGGCCGCCACCGCTTCGACCACCTCGCGGCGCAGCATCAGATGCTTGACGTTGCCCTGCGGAATGATCACCCCCTGGTTGCCGCTCAGGCCGCGGGCGGCACAGAGGTCGAAGAAGCCCTCGATCTTCTCGTTGACCCCGCCGATCACCTGCATCCGACCGTGCTGGTCCACCGAGCCGGTGATGGCCAGGTCCTGGCGCAGCGGCAGCTCGGCCAGCGCCGACTGCAGCACGCACAGCTCGGCGCACGAGGCGCTGTCGCCGTCCACGCCGCCGTAGGACTGCTCGAACACCAGGCTGGCGGAGAACGACAGCGGCGCGCGACCGCCGAAGCGGCTGGCCAGGTAGGCGGAGAGGATCAGCACGCCCTTGGAGTGCAGCGCGCCGCCCAGCTCCACCTCGCGCTCGATGTCGACCAGCTTGCCGTCGCCCAGGCGCGCGGTGGCGCTGATCCGCGCCGGATGGCCGAAGGCGTGGACGCCCGTCTGCAGCACGGCGAGGCCGTTGATCTGCGCCACGCAGCTACCGTCGGTGTCGATGTGGCGCAGGTCGCGCAGCGCCGCCTCGAGCAGGCGCTCGCGGATCTGGTCGGCGCGGTGCAGGCGCTCGCGCACCGCCCGCTCGACGTCGTCGCGGCACACCTGCGGGCGCTGCTGTTCGCCGGCCCAGTAGTCGGCCTCGCGCATCAGGTCGAGCAGGCTCTGCATGTGCAGCGACAGCTTCTCGCCGTCGTCGGCGTTGCGCGCGGCCTGCTCGATCAGCCGCGCCACCGCGGCGGCGTCCAGCGGGCGCAGCTGTTCGCGGCGCTGCAGGGTGGCGATCAACTGGGCGTAGAGGCGGGTGTTGTCCGGATTGCGCGCGATGTCCTCGGCGAAGTCGGCCTCGACCTTGAACAGCAGCGGGAACTCCGGATCGTACTGGGTGAGGAGGTAGTAGAGCAGGCGGTCGCCGATCAGCACCACCTTGACGTCCAGCGGGATCGGGTCGGGCTCCAGGGAGATGGTGCTGGCCAGGCTGAGGATCTGCTCCAGCGACTGGAGGCGCAGCTCGCGGGCCTGCAGCGCGCGTTTGAGTGCCTCCCAGGCGAACGGCTGGGTCAGCAGCTTGCGTGCATCGAGCAGCAGGTAGCCGCCGTTGGCGCGGTGCAGGGCGCCGCCCTTGATCAGGGTGAAGTCGGTGTGCAGCGTGCCCATCTGCGCCTGGTGCTCGATACGGCCGACCAGGTTCTGGTAGCTCGGGTAGTCGTCGTAGACCAGCGGCGCGCCCTGGCAGTCGCCGTTGTCCACCAGCACGTTGACCAGGTAGCGGTTGAACGGGGTCAGGCGCTGGCGATCGAGGAGCTTTTCCGCCGGCGCCGCGCCGAAGATCTCCAGGCCCTTCTCGATGATGTCGCGCTTGACCTCGTCGAGGAAGCCCGGCACTTCCGCCAGGCCGGCGTAGCGCGCCTCCAGGTCCATGAACTGGCGCTCGACCGTGGCGCGGGCCACCGCTTCGTTGAGCTGCTCGACCTGCTGGTCGTGCTCGCGGCTGGCCGCCGCCACCTGTTGCAGGGCCTGGCGCAGCACCTGGCGCAGGTGCTCGCTGCGCTCGTCGATCTGCTGGCGCTCCTCGGCGGAGAGCTTGTCGAAGCCTTCGGCGTCGATGACCTCGCCATCCTTGAGCGGGGCCAGGGTGAAGCCGGCGGGGGTGCGCAGCAGGATGATGCCGGCCTCGCGGGCCTGCGCTTCGACCTCGCCGAACAGCTGTTCCTCGCGGGTCTTGAACTTGTCCTTCAGTCCCTGCATGGCGTTGCGGTATTCGTCGCTGTCGAAGGCCGCCGGCAATGCCGCCAGCAAGCTGCGCACCAGCGCGCGCATGTCGGTCTGCAGGCCCCGGCCGGTACCGGCGGGCAGGCGCAGCACGCGCGGCTTGTGCGGCGTGCGGAAGTTGTTGACGTAGCACCAGTCGCTGGGGCGCGGCACCTGGGCGGCCTGGCGGTCGAGCAACTGGCGGACGATGGCGTGCTTGCCCAGCCCCGGCGAACCCATCACGTAGAGGTTGTAGCCCTCGTGGCGGATGCCGACGCCGAAGTGCAGGGCGCCCAGGGCCCGTTCCTGGCCGAGGCTGCCCGCCAGGTCGCTCAGGTCGGCGGTGGTGTCGAAGCCCAGTGCCGCCATATCGCAGGCGTGGTAGAGCTGCTGGGCGGTCAGTTCGTGGGGTAGCGGCAAGGTGCGCCTCCGGTGCCTCGTGTGCCTTGCCTTCATTAAAGATCACTGGCGGCATTCGGGGCGGGCCGTCGCTGGACGGCTGGCAGGAGGACGGCTATCAGCGCCGGGTAACCGACGGCTGCCCGCGCTGGTGGTGGGGGCCGGGCGGGTGCGGTGATGCCCGAAGGGGGAGCGGTGCGGTCGAGAGGCCCAGCCCCGCTGGGTGCGGGGCTGGGCGGGGCGATCAGCTGGTCTTGATCGTGATGGTCTTTTCCGGTTGCTGGGCTTCGGGCTTCTTCGGCAGGTGCAGGGTCAGCACGCCCTTGCTGAAGTGCGCCTCGATCTTCTCCGGATCGACGCCGTCGGGCAGACGGAAGGTGCGCTGGAAGGAACCGTAGTGCCGTTCCGACAGGTAGTAGTCCTTTTTCTTTTCCTCGCGCTCGTCCTTCTTCTCGCCCTTGATGGTGAGGTTGCCGTTGCTCAGCTTGACCTCGATGTTCTTCTCGTCCAGGCCCGGCAGCTCGGCAGTGATCTCGATGGCATCGTTCTTGTCGATGATGTCCACGGCAGGCATGCCGGAAAAGCTCAGCTCGCGGCGCCAGAAGGGCTCGATGTCGAAGCTGGCACGGGAAAACGGCAGATGCCAGCCGCGATCGAAATCTTCGAACAGGCGATCGACCTGGCGACGCAGGTTTTCCAGCGGGCGCAGGGCGGTGGCGAGGGGATTCTGCGTGGCCGCTTTGTCTTCGGTTTCCACCGCAACCTTGTTTTCGGTCTTGTTCTCGGTTTGAGCCATCTTGGTTTTCTCCCGTTGGGTCCGACATGGACTGTGCACAAATCTTGAGCAGCGGCGGAGCCGTTGCCATGACTTCAATCAAACCTCACACGGCCCGGTCATCCGCCAGTTCGGCCGCGCCCAGCCCGCACAGTTGCTGCAGGCGGCGGATATCGGTGAAGCGCAGTTCGCGGCCGCTGATTTCCACCAGGCCGCGCTCGCGGTAGCGGGCGAGCAGGCGGCTGACGGTTTCGCTGGTCAGGCCGAGGTAGTTGGCGATCTCGCAGCGGCTCATCGGCAGGATGAAGTTGCGTGCGGAATAGCCGCGCGCCCCGAAGCGCTGTGACAGCTCGAGGAGGAAGGTCCCCAGGCGTTCCCCGGCGGCCTTACGGGTCAGGCGCAGTTGTTCGTGCTCGGCATGGATGGCGGCGCTCATCACCCGCAGCAGCTCGGCGCGCAGGCGCGGAATGCTGCCGGCCAGCTCCTCCAGGCGTACGAGCGGGATGCTGCAGACCATGCTGGTCTCCAGGGCGACGGCGAAGCTCGGGTGGCTGAAGGCGCCCATGCCGTCGAGGCCGAGCACCTCGCCGGGCAGGTGGAAGCCGGTGATCTGCTCTTCTCCTTCGCTGCTCAGCAGGTAGGTCTTGAGGGTGCCGCTGCGCACGGCATGCAATTGCTGCAGGGACTCGCCGGCACTGAACAGGTGCTCGCCCTTGTGCAGCGGCCGGCTGCGCTGAATGATGCCGTCCAGCTGCTGCAGCTCGCTGCCCTGCAGGTTGGCCGGAAAACAATGCTGGCGGATCGCACAATCGCGGCAGCTGATGCGCTCGCGTGCGCACCGGCCGGAGGACGGCAGGTCGCTGTTCTCAAGCATCGCGGAAGCACTCCCGGACTGCTGGCGAGGAGAGGTCACCTGAACCGAGTCTAGACTAGTCACCAACACTGCACGTTCCTGATCATGATCAAGTGCGCCGCCGGTCGGGCGGTCTAGCGTGGTAGAGATTTCACGGCAGGAGAGCCGCGATGCGCGTGGTTCCGAGCATTTGCACGTTCTGCGGGGTCGGCTGTGGCATGGGCCTGCGGGTGGAGGGCAACCGGGTGGTCGGGGTCGAGCCGCAGCCGGGCCATCCGGTCAGCCAGGGCCAGCTGTGCAGCAAGGGCTGGTCGACCAGCTTCGCCATCGACACGGCCAACCGCCTGACCCGGCCGCTGATCCGCGAGGCCGGCGGCTTCCGCCCGGTCAGCTGGGACGAGGCGCTGACGCGGGTGGCGGCGGGCTTTCGCGAGGCGCTGGCCGAAGGTGGCCCGGCGGCGGTGGGGGTGATCAGTTGCGCCCGGGCGACCAACGAGGACAACTACGCCGCGCAGAAATTCGCCCGTGCGGTGCTCGGTACCCACAACATCGACCATTGCGCGCGCATCTGCCACAGCCCGACGGTGGCAGGGCTGTCGCTGACCCTCGGCTCCGCAGCGATGACCGGCAGCATCGCCGATGTCGACAGCGCCGACCTGATCCTGCTGATCGGTACCGACACTACCGAGAACCACGCGATGATCGGCGCACGCATCCTGCGCGCCCAGGCCCGCGGCGCCCGGCTGGTGGTGGTGGACCCGCGGCAGACGCGGCTCGCCCGTCTGGCCGACCAGCATGTGGCGCTCAGGGTGGGCAGCAACGTCGCCCTGCTCAACGGCCTGCTGCACCTCATCTTCGCCAATGGCTGGGAGAACCGCGCCTTCCTCGACGCGCGCTGTGAGAACGTCGAGGTGCTGCGCCAGCATGTTGCCAAGCTGACGCCGGAAGTGACCAGCGCCCAGACCGGCGTGCCGGTGGCCGAACTGGAGCGGCTGGCGCAGGCGGTCAGCCACGCCAGAGCCGCCTTCATCGCCTACGGCATGGGCATCACCCAGTTCCAGAGCGGCACCAACAATGTGGTGGCGGTCTCCAACCTGGCGCTGGTGTGCGGCCAGGTCGGCCGTCCGGGGGCGGGCATCTTCCCGCTGCGCGGGCAGAACAACGTGCAGGGCGCCTGCGACATGGGCTGCCTGCCCAAGGTCTACCCCGGCTATCAGCTGGTCGACAGCGACGCCGTGCAGGACAAGTTCGCCAAGGCCTGGGGCGTGCCGATGCCGCAAACGCCCGGCCTGACCTCCCTGGGCATGACCAAGGCGGCGCTGGCCGGCGACGTCAAGGCGATGATGATCATGGGCGAGGAGCTGGTGGTCACCGACCCGGACCAGCACCACGTCGAGCACGCCCTGCGCGCGCTGGACTTCCTGGTGGTGGTCGAGCTGACCCTGACCGAGACGGCCAGGCTGGCCGACGTGGTGCTGCCGGCGGCGTCCTTCGCCGAGAAGGACGGTACCTTCACCAACTGCGAGCGCCGGGTGCAGCGCATCCGCCGGGCGATCGCCCCGCCGGGCGAGGCCTGGACCGACTGGCAGATCCTCGGCGCGCTGGCGGCGCGAATGGGCTACATGGGCATGGTCTGGGCCGATGCCGAGGCAATCTTCGACGAAATGGCCACGCTGACGCCGCTCTTCTCGGCGATGAGCTACTCGGGGCTGGATGCCCACCATGGCCTGCACTGGCCCTGCGACGCGGCCCATCCGCAGGGCATGCCGCTGCTGCATGTACAGAGCTTCCCGCGCGGCCGCGGGCGGCTGCTGCCGGTGAGTCAGGTCGAACCCGACGAGTGCCCGGACGCCGAATATCCGTTCGTCTTCACCACCCAGCGCCTGCACTTCCACTACGGCGGCGGCTCGATGACCCGCAAGTCGCCGCTGTTGGAGCGGGAAACGCCCGCCGGCCTGCTGTTCATCCATCCGCAGGATGCCGCGGCCCTGCACCTGCAGGACGGCCAGGGCGTGTGCCTGCGCTCGCGGCGCGGCACGCTGGAGACCCGCGCGCAGATCACCGATGACGTGCCGCCCGGCACCCTGTCGATGCCGTATCACTTCCGCGAGGCGCCGTGCAACATCCTGACCAACAGCGCCCAGGACCCGCAGAGCAAGATGCCGGAACTGAAGGCCTGCGCGGTGGCCATCGAGCCGCTGCCGCCGGGCGTGGCACCGCGTGCGCCGCAGCGGCTGGACGAGGAGGATGGCGATGGAGCTCATTGAGGCGGATGACTTCGAGTGGCGCTGTTTCGAACTGGACAGCGTCGAGCGCCTGCGCGCTCATCTGGCCGGCGGCCGTACCCTGTACGAGGTGCGCGAGGACGGCCAGGGCGGCCGCCACTGGCAGGTGGTGGCGGGCGACGATCAGGCGCCTTTCGTGGCGGCGGAGGAGCCGCCGCCGTTTTCCGCCAAGGCGTTCTTCTTCGCCGAGCGCGAGGCGGTGTTCCGCTTCGACGGCGAGCGCTTCGTCGCGTGCACGCCGGCGGCGCCGGCGCAGGTGCTGTTCGGCCTGCATGCCTGCGATCTGGCGGCGGTTGCCTATCAGGACCGTTTCTTCGCCACCGACATCCACTACCGCACGCGCCGCGAGGCGACGCTGCTGGTCGGCCTCGATTGCCGGCACAGCTGCAGTCAGGGGTTCTGCACCCTGGTCGACAGCGGCCCGGACGTGCGCCCGGGGATGGCCGATCTGGTGCTGCTGCCGGGCGAGGCCGGCTGGCGCCTGCTGAGCGCTTCGCCGGCCGGGGCGGCAGCGATTGAGGGGCTCGGCCTGGTAGAGGCTGTGGGCGACTGGCGGGCCGAGCGCGCCGCCAATCGCCTGGGCGTGGCGAGCGAGCAGGGCGACGGGCAATGGCTGCAGGCGGGCATCGCCGCCATCGAGGCCGGTCAGATCGATGCCGCGACTTGGGACGGCCTCGGCCTGCGCTGCCTGGTGTGCTCCGGCTGTACCACGGTGTGCCCGACCTGTTCCTGCTTCGCACCGCTGGAGCGCCCCTTGCCGGGAGGCGGCGTGCAGCACGAGCGGGTCTGGGACTCCTGCCTGTACGAGGGCTTCCAGAAGGAGGCCAGCGGCCACAATCCCAGCGCGACGCCGGGGCAGCGGGTGCAGCGCTTCTGGCAGCACAAGTTCGGCGAAGGCTTTCGCCGCGAGTTCGGTCGCTACGGCTGCGTCGGCTGCGGACGCTGCGACCGGGTCTGTCCTGGCGGCATCGGTGTGCATGCGGTCATGCACAAGGTAGGGAAACCATGCGCGAAATGACGCCGAGGGCCGTGCGCCTGGTGGATGGCTACGACGACGGTCAGGATGCCCGGCACGTTCGCCTGCGCATCGAGCAGCCACAGGCCGGGGACCGCGCGGTGATCCCCGGGCAGTTCTTCATGCTCGGTGTGCCGGGCCTCGGCGAGGCGCCGTTCACCTATGTCAGTCCGCCGGATGGCGCGGGCGAGTTCAGTGCCTTGATCCGCCGCACCGGCCAGCTGACGGCGCGGCTGTTCGAGCTGGAGCGCGGCGCCGTGCTCGGCTATCGCGGGCCGTTCGGCAAGGGCTGGCCGCTGTTTCTCGGCTCGCGCCGGGTGCTGGTGGTGGCGGGTGGTTGCGGTCTGGCGCCGTTGGCCGGGTTGATCGAGGAAGCCCTCTGCCATCCCTCGCCGCTGCAGTTGCGCGTGCTCTATGGCGCGCGCCATGCCGCCGCCCAGGTGCTCGGCCGCGAGCGGGCTCGCTGGCGCGAGGCGCTGCCGCTGGTCGAAACCCTCGATCAGGGCGGGTCGCAGGCGCTGCGTGGCTCGCCGCTGACCCAGCTGGATCGCCTGTTCGCCGAGGAGTTGCCCCAGGCGGTGCTGTGCTGTGGCCCGGAAGCCTTCATGCTGGCCACCGCCCGTGCCTGCCTGCAGCGCGGAGTGGCGGTGGACAGTATCTGGCTGTCGGTGGAGCGGCGCATGCATTGCGCCGTGGGCCTGTGCGGGCACTGCTACATTGCCGACAGCTATGCCTGCGTCGACGGACCGACCTACCGCTACGACAACTATGTGGAGCTGCTGGCCCGCAGCAACGCCCGCCGCGCGCCCGACGAGCAGGGCCTGGGGCCCTGCTGAGCGAGACGGCCGGCCCGGCACGTGCTTGCGGGCCGGCGTCGGGCTACTTGCCCTGTTCGGGCATGGTCATCGGCAGGCTGGGGGCGGTGATGTGGTTGAACGCCTCCAGGGCTTCCCGCCAGTCCTCGGGCGCCGTCCGGGCACTGGCCCCGGACAGGCTCAGGCGATGGAGGATATCGGACATGGCGACCATGCCGTGCAGCTCCCCGTCGGCACCCACCACCGGCAGGCGGCGTACCTTCTTGTCCGCCATCAGGTGCAGGGCCTCGTGCACGTCGGTGTCGTCGTGGCAGGTGTACAGATCGTGCTTGCCGGCCAATTCGCCGGCTTTGAGCTCCCAGAGTGGCTGGTGGCGTTCGGCGGCGATCAGGGCGATATCGCGGTCGGTGACGATGCCGATCGCGTGGTTGGCCTGGTCGACCACGGCAATGGCGCCGCAGTCGCTCTGCGCCATCAGTTGTGCGGCCATTTCCAGGTTGTCGCCGGCATGGCAGCACCAGGCCGGCTTATGCATTACCTCGCTGACGTTCATGATTCTGCGTCCTTCGTGGCGGTCATCGCCGGGCAGCCCTCGCCCGTGGTGACCGGTCTGACGAACCCGAGCGCTCAGGCCGGGAACATAGCCATCCATTGGGCGCCGCTGCACCTGGGCTGTCTTGATATTTATCAAGGACGCTCGCCTTGTCCGACTCGGGCCGGACCAGCGTCTAGACTTCAGGCGGTGATCCGACCGGTGCGAGGAGGTGCCGTCATGAGCGAAACCCCGATGCCACTGCGGCGCAGCCTGAGCCTCGGCCTGGGAGATGCCGTGCTGCAGGGCGAGCTGTCCCGGCCGGGCACCGCCGAGGGCCTGGTGCTGTTCGCCCATGGCAGCGGCAGTGGCCGCTTCAGCCCGCGCAACCAGCAGGTGGCGCGCTATTTCAATGATCTCGGCCTGGCGACCCTGCTGGTCGATCTGCTCACCGAGGACGAGCAGGAAGTCGACGAGCTGACCCGCGAGTTCCGCTTCGACATCCCGCTGCTGGCGCGGCGGCTGACGGGCGTGGTCGACTGGCTGCAGCAGGACGAGCAGCTGCAGGAGCTGGTGCTCGGCCTGTTCGGTGCCAGCACCGGTGCTGCGGCGGCGCTGATCTGTGCGGCGGAGCGCCCGCACAGCGTGGCTGCCGTGGTGTCGCGCGGCGGGCGCACCGATCTTGCCGGGGTGGCGCTGGCGCAGGTGCGTGCGCCGTCCCTGCTGATCGTCGGCGGCGAGGACGACGAGGTGCTCGCCCTCAACCGGCAGAGCCTGGTCCGGCTGGCCGGTATCAAGCACCTGGAGGTGGTTCCTGGCGCGACCCACCTGTTCGAGGAGCCGGGCAAGCTGCTGGTGGTGGCGGAGCTGGCGGGGGAGTGGTTCCTGCGTTACCTGCGTCCGGTCTGAAGGGCGGGAGGTGGTTTCGCCTTGGCCGGCAGGGTCGGCGGCGGGCACTGGACGGACGTCTGGTTCGATTGCCATCCGCGGGCGCAGCCGGTCGCTCAGTCTTCGTCGACCACCGGGTTGCTCAGGGTGCCGATCCCCGCGATGCGCACTTCGACCCGATCACCCGCCTGTAGATAGACCTTGGGCTCCCGCGCGAAGCCGACGCCGGCCGGTGTGCCGCTGACGATCACGTCGCCGGCCTGCAGCGTTGCTCTTGGGGTGATGGGGCGAGCAGCCCGGCCGGCTGCAGCGGGCCGGGCTGGGGGCGTCAGTCGCGCTGCAGGACGTACTGGCCGGGAGCGGGCTCCAGCGGCGGATAATCGGCCGAACCCAGGCCGGCGACCGGTTTGCCGCGCGCACCCGCGTGCTGGCCGAGCCAGGCGCTCCAGTCGGTCCACCAACTGCCCGGCTGCTCGCTGGCGGTGTCCAGCCACTGATCCGGATCGGCCGACGGTTCCTCGCTGGTCCAGTAGCTGCGCTTGTTCTTCGCCGCCGGATTGATGATCCCGGCGATGTGCCCGGAGGCGCCGAGCACGAAGCGGGTCGGCCCCTTGAGCAGTTGCCCGCTGGTAAAGGCGCTGCGCCAGGGCACGATGTGGTCCTCGCGGGCACCGACCAGGTAGGTGGGCATGTCCAGCTGGCCCAGGTCGAGGGTTTCGCCGCAGATCTGCAGCGTGCCGGTCTTCAGTTCGTTCTGCAGGTAGGTATGGCGTAGGTACCAGCAGTACATGGCGCCGGGCAGGTGGGTGTGGTCGTTGTTCCAGAACAGCAGGTCCATGGAGCGTGGCTTGTGGCCCTTGAGGTACTTCTCGACGCCGTAGTTCCACCACAGCTCGTTGGGACGCAGCAGGGAGAAGGTGTTGCCCATCTCCTCGCCGCGGAACAGGCCGAAGTTGCCGCCCTCGCCGCCGATGGTGCGCTCGCGGTAGCGGACGATCTCCTCGTCGATGAACACGCTGAGCACCCCGGTGTCCGTGAAGTCGAGGAGGGTGACCAGCAGGGTCAGACTGGCCGCCGGCTTCTCGCCGCGCGCGGCCAGCACGCCGAGGCCGCAGGCGAGCAGGGTGCCGCCCACGCAGTAGCCGAGCAGGTTGAGCTGCTGCTCGCCGCTGATCGCTTGGGTCACGCGGATCGCCTCGATGATGCCCTGCTCGACGTAGTCGTCCCAGGTGGTGGCGGCGAGGCTCTGGTCGACGTTGCGCCAGGAGATCAGGTACACCGGGTGGCCCTGCTCGAGGGCATGGCGCACCAGCGAACTCTCCGGTTGCAGGTCGAGGATGTAGTACTTGTTGATCGCCGGGGGGACCAGCAGCAGCGGGCGCTTGTGCTGGGTGTCGCTCTGCGGCGCGTACTGGATCAGCTGGAACAGCGGGTTCTGGTAGACCACCTGGCCGGGGGTGGTGGCCAGGTTGACGCCGACCGCAAAGGCCGCGCTGTCGCACTGGCGCAGCTTGCCTTCCTTGAGGTCGCTGGCCAGGTGCAGCAGGCCGCTGAACAGGCTGGCTCCGCCGGTCTGCACCGCGCGCTCGAGCGCTTCCGGGTTGCTGCCCAGGTAGTTGCTCGGCGCCCCGGCGGCGATCAGTTGCTCGACCAGGAACACCAGGCGCTGGCGCAGCTTGGCCGAGTCGATCGGCAGCAGGTCGATCAGGCGCATCAGGAAGCGCGAGTTGAGCAGGTAGAGCGCCGCCAGCGAGCCGAACACGGGTTGGTTCCAGGCCGTACCGGCAAAGCGCGAGTCGCTGAAGGCGAACGGTTGCCGGGTGAGCATCTGCATGCCCAGTTGCGCCCATTCGCCATTGTATTCGGCCTGCAGTCGATCAAGATCGGCAGCGTCGACCTCGAACCAGGCATCGGTGTTCTTGTCCTGGAACCAGGGGTTCTGGCGTACCCAGAAGCGCAGTGGTCCAACCGCCGCTCGGGCGACGAAAGGCAGGTTGGCCGAGAAGAAGGCCGTGAAGGGCGGGACGTTGTGCATTTTTTTATCCGCTATGGGGAGGGCTGCTGTTCCATGCGGCAAACTCCGGCACTGGCTGTCGAGTAGCGGCGCTTGCCGGGAAGGGAATCTAGGGCGGAATTTCGGCGCATGCTTCTCATCATGTGACAGGCGCTTTTCATTGCATGACAGGCGTTGCCGAGGCGCGCTACCGCTGCGGCCTATGGCACGCTGATTCGGCAATCTCCACCCGGCGAGCAGTCCCCGGCGATGCCCGGGAGGCGCTCCAGGAGCCACGTGAGGGATTCTTGGCGAGGCATGGGCGTGCGTCAGCCGAGCGGACGATGTGGCATCGCTGCTGGGCGCAGTGGCGTTGGCGGGGCAGTGGCTGGCGGTGGCTGTCGCGTGCGCCATCGGTTCGTGGCGCCGGGCGAGCGGCTGTCGGTGGTCGAGCTGGCGGAGGGCGGTTCTTCGCGAGCGGCGTCAGGTGGCCTGACGAGCCTGCGTCTGTGGCCGCCGCCCGCCCGTCGGGACGGGGGCGGCCATAGGGGTCAGTCGCGCTGCTTCACGTAGCTGCCGGGCGCGGCTTCCAGGGCGGGGTATTGCGCGGAACCGAGGGTTTTCACGGCCTTGCCGCGCGCCCCCGCGTGCTCGGCCAGCCAGGCGGTCCAGTCGCCCCACCAGCTGCCGGCGTGTTCCTCGGCGCCGGCCAGCCAGTCGTCCGGAGCGCCCGGCAACTCGGCGTTGGTCCAGTAGCTGCGCTTGTTCTTGGCCGGCGGGTTGATGATCCCGGCGATGTGCCCGGAGGCTCCGAGGATGAAGCGTTTCGGCCCCTTGAGCAGGCGAGTGCTGGCATAGGCACCGCGCCACGGCACGATGTGGTCCTCGCGGGTGCCGACCAGGTAGACCGGCATGTCCAGCTTGGTCAGGTCGATGGTCTCGCCGCAGCACTGCAGGCGACCGCTGCGCAGGTCGTTCTGCAGGTAGGTATGGCGCAGGTACCAGCAGTACATCGGACCGGGCAGGTGGGTGCTGTCGTTGTTCCAGTACAGCAGGTCGAGCGGGCGCGGCTTCTGGCCCTTGAGGTACTTCTCGATGCCGTAGTTCCACCACAGCTCGTTGGGGCGCAGCAGGGAGAAGGTGTTGCCCATGTCCTCGCCGCGGAACAGGCCGTAGTTGCCGCCGCCACCGCCGATGGTGCGCTCGCGGTAGCTGACGATCTCTTCGTCGACGAACACGTTGAGCACGCCGGCGTCCTCGAAGTCGAGGAGGGTGACCAGCAGGGTCAGGCTGGCCGCCGGCTTCTCGCCGCGTGCCGCCAGCACGGCCAGGCCGGTGGTCAGCAGGGTGCCGCCGACGCAGTAGCCGAGCAGGTTGATCTGTTCCTGGCCGCTGATGGCCTGGGTGACCTTGATGGCCTCGATGATGCCCTGCTGCAGGTAGTCGTCCCAGCTGGCGTTGGCGATGCTCTCGTCGGCATTGCGCCAGGACACCAGGAATACCGGGTGGCCCTGCTCGAGGGCGTGGCGGACGAACGAGCTTTCCGCCTGCAGGTCGAGGATGTAGTACTTGTTGATCGCCGGCGGCACGATCAGCAGCGGACGCTTGTGCTGGGTGTCGCTCTGCGGCGCGTACTGGATCAGCTGGATCAGCGGGTTCTGGTAGACCACCTGACCCGGGGTGGTGGCCAGGTTGACGCCGACCTCGAAGGCGGCGCTGTCGCACTGGCGCAGCTTGCCTTCCTGCAGGTCGCTGGCCAGGTGCAGCATGCCGCTGAACAGGCTGGCGCCCTGGGTCTGCACCAGACGCTCGAGGGCCTCCGGGTTGCTGTTCAGGTAGTTGCTCGGCGCCCCGGCGGCGATCAGTTGTTCCACCAGGAAGGTCAGGCGCTGGCGCATCTTGCCCGACTCGATCGGCAGTTCGTCGAGCAGGCGCATGAGAAAGCGCGAGTTGAGCAGGTAGAGGGCGGCCAGCGAACCGAACAGCGGCTGGCCCCAGGCGCTGCCGGAGAAGCGCGCATCGGTGAAGCTGAACGGCTGCTGGGTCAGCACCTGCATGCCCAGTTGCGCCCATTCGCTGTTGTATTCCACCTGCAAACGGTCGAGAACGTTGCCGTCCACCTGGAACCAGGTATCGGTGTTGCTGCCCTGGAACCAGGGATTGTGTCGTACCCAAATGCGCAACTGCTCGAGGGCTGCACGGGCAACGAAGGGGAGGTTGGCCGAGAAGAAGGCCGTGAACGGCGGGGTGTTATCCATTTCTTATCTGTCCGCTATCTGGTGGCTGCTGGTTTCCAACTGGCAACGCCACGGCACCGGCGTGGGCCGGTGCCGTGGCGTTCAGACCATATCAGCGTTCGATGGCCAGGGCTACGCCTTGCCCGCCGCCGATGCACAGGGTCGCCAGGCCCTTGTGCAGGTCGCGGCGCTGCAGTTCGTGTACCAGGGTGACCAGGATGCGGCAGCCGGAAGCGCCGATCGGGTGGCCCAGGGCGATGGCGCCGCCGTTGACGTTGACCTTGTCGGTATTCCAGCCCAGTTCCTTGTTGACGCTCAGCGCCTGCACGGCAAAGGCTTCGTTGGCCTCGACGAGGTCGAGGTCGTCGATGCTCCAGCCGGCCTTTTCCAGGCAGCGGCGGGTGGCCGACACCGGGCCGATGCCCATGATCGCCGGATCGACACCGGCGCTGGCGTAGGCCTTGATCTTGGCCAGCACCGGCAGGCCCAGTTCGGCGGCCTTCTTGGCGCTGGCCAGCAGCACCACGGCGGCGCCGTCGTTGAGGGTCGAGGCGTTGCCGGCGGTGACGCTGCCATCCTTGCTGAACGCCGGCTTGAGTTTGGCCAGGCTGTCGAGGGTGGTGTCGCCGCGCGGCTGCTCGTCGGTGGCGAACAGCAGCGGTTCGCCCTTGCGCTGCGGGATGGCGATCGGGGTGATCTCGTCCTTGAAGCGGCCGGCCTCGATGGCGGCGGCGGCCTTCTGCTGGGAGGCGGCGGCGAAGGCGTCCTGCTGGGCGCGGCTGATGTCGAAGCGCTGCGCCAGGTTCTCGGCGGTGACGCCCATGTGGTAGTCGTTGAAGGCATCCCACAGGCCGTCCTTGATCATGCTGTCCTGCAGCTCGGCATGGCCCATGCGCAGGCCGGTGCGCGCCTTGGGCAGCACGTAGGGGGCCAGGCTCATGTTCTCCTGGCCGCCGGCGATCACCAGTTCGGCGTCGCCGCAGCGGATGGCCTGCACGGCCAGTTGCACGGCCTTCAGGCCGGAGCCGCAGACCTTGTTGAGGGTCAGCGCGGGGACTTCGTGGGGCAGGCCGGCCTTGATCGCGGTCTGGCGGGCGGGGTTCTGCCCGGAGCCGGCGGCCAGCACCTGGCCGAGGATCACTTCGTCGATGGCGCCCGGCTGCACGCCGGTCTGCGCCAGCACCTGGCGGATCACGGCGGCGCCCAGTTCGGGGGCGGAAATATTGCTCAGGGCACCCTGGAAGCTGCCAATGGCGGTACGGGTCGCGGCGACAATCACAACATCGTTCATGGAAAGACCTCTACTGCAAGCAAGGGAGGGAACGGCGGCCCGGCCTGTGCCGGGACCGCCGCAGGGCGTCGGCAAGCCGACTCAGGCCATGTTCAGGCCGCCGTTGACCGAGAAGTCCGCGCCGGTGGCGTAGGCGCCTTCCTCGGAAGCCAGCCAGGCGACCATGGAGGCGATTTCCTCCGGCTGGCCCATGCGGCCGACCGGGATGCCGGAAATGATCTTCTCCAGGACGTCCTCGCGGATCGCGGCGGTCATCTCGGTGCGGATGTAGCCGGGGGAGATGGTGTTGACGGTGATGCCCTTGCCGGCCACTTCGCGCGCCAGCGCCATGGTGAAGCCATGGATGCCGGCCTTGGCGGCCGAGTAGTTGGTCTGGCCGAACTGGCCGCGCTGGCCGTTGACCGAGGAGATGTTGATGATGCGGCCCCAGCCACGCTCGAGCATCGGGTCGATGACCTGCTTGGTGGTGTTGAACAGGCCGTTGAGGTTGGTGGAAATCACCGCGCTCCAGTCCTGCGGGGTCATCTTGCGGAAGGTGGTGTCGCGGGTGATGCCGGCGTTGTTGACCAGCACGTCGATCTGGCCGACTTCCTCGCGGACCTGGGCGAAGGCGCGCAGGGTGTCGTCCCAGTCGGTGATGTCGCTGCTCATACTGTGAAATTCGTAGCCTTCCTGGCGCTGCTGCTCAAGCCAGGCTTCCTTGCGGGTGGACTGCTGGCTGCAGCCAACCACGACGATATAACCATCACGGTGGAGGCGACGGCTGATCGCCGTACCGATACCACCCATGCCGCCAGTAACCAGTGCAATACGTTTGTTGTTGTTAGTCATTGCTGTCACTCCATTGGACATTGGAAAAGCGGAAATGCTTGCCGGATCGGAGGGCGGCGCGCGCGGCGCCGGCTTCGGTCTGGCAATCGGTTTTTCGTTTGAGTCCCGACGAATCCACAGTGCTTGCAGATTGTTACAAGCGGTTGACGAATTCGCGGAAAACCCGCGGCGCAGCAGGCCGCGACGCGATTTTTCGAGTGTTGCTGTGCAAAATTCTCAGGCTGTTTTTGGGCTTCGGGTTACCTCGTTTTCATGGTTTTGTCATCGAGTGCTGGTTAGGTCATGGGTTCTGCCGGACCTTTGGCCTGCTGCGCTGGCGGCGAGGGCTCGCAAGGTCAGGCAAAAAATATTTTGTGCAGTGCAAAAAAAATCGGTTGCGCATTCCGCGCCGATCGCCAAGAATGAGTCTGCGTGTCGGGTGCAGGAATGCACGACAACATGGCTTTTCCGATGTTCCGACCTTTCTAATCCTCAGGAGATTCATCCATGTCCTTCTTCGATTCGGAAAAACTGCAAGCCGCCCACAAAGCCAACCTCGATCTGCTGGAGCAGGTTAACAGCAAGGTGCTCAAGGGGCTCGAGCAGCTCAGCCACCTGCAGATCTCCACGATCCGTTCCGTCAGCGAGGAGCAGTTCGCGAACGCCCGCAAGCTGCTCGATGTCCGCGACCCGCAAGCCTTCACCGCCCTGATCGGCACCCTCGCGCATCCGGCCCAGCAGGCTGAGCGCGTGCTGGAGTTCAACCGCAAGGTCTACGACCTGCTGTCCAGCACCCAGGCCGACATCGCCAAGCTGGGCGAGCGTCAGGTTGCCCAAAACACCCAGCAGGTTCAGGAACTGGTAGAGGAAATTGCAAAGAACGCGCCAGCCGGTTCCGAATCGGCCGTCGCCGTGCTGAAGTCGGCCGTCGAGACCGCTGGCAACGTCTACGAGAGCGCGCAGAAAACCGCCAAGCAGGCGGCTGAAATCGCCGAGCAGGGCATCGCCGCCGCTGCCACTGCCGCCGGCCAGGCTACCCGCGAAGCCACCAAGGCCACCGCGGCTCGCAAGTAAAAGCAGCGTCCGCCTGAAAGCACAAAGCCCCGGTCCATGACCGGGGCTTTGTGCTTTTTTGGTGCAAACTGTTGCACAAGTGTGCAAATCAGGACTGGTCGTCGTCCTTGTCGCCGCGCGGCGCCGCGCCGGGAAAGCCCGGGAACATGCCGAACAGGTTCTGCGTGCTCAGGTACAGCTGCTTCGATTGCTCCACGTACTGCCCCATCAGCTTCTGCATCACCGGGATCTGGCTGTGCATGAAGTCGTTCCAGGCCTGGGACGATTGCTGGCCGGTCTGGGCCTGGATGTCGACCACCGCCTGGATGCTCTTCTCCAGGTAGCTGCCGAGCATGCCCTGGAACGGGCCGTAGAAACGGATGATCCCCTTGAGCATGTCGCTGGAGAAGATCGGCTCGCCGTCGCTCTCGGCTTCCTGGATGATCTGCAGCAGGATGCTGCGGGTCAGGTCTTCGCCGCTCTTGGCATCCACCACCTGGAACGGCTCCTCCTGAATGACCAGTTTGCGGATGTCGTTCAGCGTGATGTGCGTGCTGGTCTGGGTGTCGTAGAGACGCCGGTTGGCGTATTTCTTGATCAGGCGGACGTGGTTCCGATCAGACATGCGGCGGACTCTCGGGCAGGGATTCGATCATTGATGGTAACCCAAAACCGGGCGCCCCGAGTCGTGGCGTGCCCTACCGCCCTTCAGACGTCCGTGGCGAGGGCGCGGGCGTACACCGCGAGATCGGCAGGGGAGAAGCAGCAGAACAGCACCGACGAGATGCCCGGGTAGGCGGGCAACGCGGCGCGCAGGGTATTCACGGCAATGGCCGCCGCCTGCTCCACGGGGTAGCCGTAGATGCCGGTGCTGATGCTCGGGAAGGCCAGGGTATGCGCGCCGGCCTCGGCCGCCACCGCCAAGGCGCGCCGGTAGCAGGAGGCCAGCAGCTCGGCTTCGCGCCGGTCGCCGCCATGCCATACGGGACCCACCGTGTGCACCACGAATTTCGCCGGCAGGCGATGGCCGCGGGTCAGCTTGGCCGCGCCGGTCTCGCAGCCGCCCAGCCGGCGGCATTCCTCCAGCAGCTCCTGGCCCCCGGCGCGCAGGATGGCCCCGGACACGCCGCCGCCGCCGAGCAGGCTGGGGTTGGCGGCGTTGACGATGGCATCGACCGGCAGGGTGGTGATGTCGGCCTGGATGGCGCTCAGGGTGGCGGGCATGGCAGGCGCTCGCGTTGCTGACGGGGACCGCCTGAGTTTAGGCGCTCGGCAGAAAGTCGGGCCCTGCCCCCGTCGTCAGGCTCAGTGCGGTTGCCGCTTCGCGGAGGAGTCCTCCTCGCGTTGCTGCTGCAGTTGCCACATCTGCGCGTATTGCCCGTTCCGGGCCAGCAGTTGCGCGTGGCTGCCGCGCTCGACGATGCGTCCGCCGTCCATCACCAGGATCTGGTCGGCGTTCATCACCGTGGACAGGCGGTGGGCGATGACCAGGGTGGTGCGGCCCTCCTGGATGCGCTCCAGTTCGGCCTGGATGGCGCGCTCGGACTGCGAGTCGAGCGCCGAGGTGGCTTCGTCGAAGATCAGGATGCTGGGGTTCTTGAGGATCGCCCGGGCGATCGCCACGCGCTGCTTCTCGCCGCCGGAGAGCTTGAGGCCGCGCTCGCCGACCTGGGTGTCGTAGCCGTCCGGCAGGCCCTGGATGAACTCGTGGATGTGCGCGGCACGGGCGGCGGCCTCGACCTCGGCGCGGCTGGCGGTGGGGCGGCCGTAGTGGATGTTGTAGTAGATGCTGTCGTTGAACAGCACGGTGTCCTGCGGAACTATGGCGATGGCACCGCGCAGCGAGGCCTGGGTCAGCTGGCGCAGGTCGTGGCCGTCGACGGTGATGCGCCCGCCGTCGACGTCGTAGAAGCGGTACAGCAGGCGGGCGAGGGTCGACTTGCCACAGCCGGAGTGGCCGACCACCGCCACGGTGCCGCCGGCGGGGATCTCGAAGTCGATGTCGTGGAGGATCCGCCGGCGCGGATCGTAGCCGAAGCGCACGTCCTCGAAGCGCACCCGCGGCTGGCCGCCGGCCAGCGGCACGGCGTCGGGGGCGTCCTGCACGTCCTGGCGCTCGTCGAGCAGGCCGAACAGGCGCTCCATGTTGGTCAGTGCCTGCTTCACCTCGCGGTACATCATGCCGAGCAGGAACAGCGGCGCCGACAGCTGCAGCAGGTAGGCGTTGACCAGCACCAGGTCGCCCACCGTCATGCTGCCGTCGACCACCCCGGCGGCGGCCAGCCACATCATCGCGGTGACGCCGACCGACACCACCGCGGCCTGGCCGAGGTTGAGCACCGCCAGGCTGGTGGTGGCCTTGACCTTGGCGTTCTCCAGGCGGCGCAGGTTTTCGTCGTAGCGCGCCGCTTCGTGCGCCTCGTTGTTGAAGTACTTGACCGTCTCGTAGTTGAGCAGCGAGTCCACCGCGCGCTCGTTGGCGCGGGTGTCGGCCTCCACCGAGGCGCGGTAGTAGCGGGTGCGCCACTCGGTGACGGCGAAGGTCCACAGGCCGTAGAGCAGCAGGGTGGCCAGGGTGACGGCGGCGAAACGCCAGTCGTAGGCCCATACCAGCACGGCGGTGACCAGGATCACCTCGAGCAGGATCGGGATGATCGAGTAGAGCGTCCAGTCGAGCAGGTCGGCGATGGCGCTGCCGCCGCGCTCGACGTCGCGGGCCACGCCGCCGGTGCGCCGGCCGAGGTGGAACTTCAGGCTGAGGCCGTGCAGGTGGCGGAACACCCGCAGGGTGACCTGCCGCGAGGTGCGCGCCATGACCCGGGCGAACACCACCTGGCGCAGTTCGGTGAACAGGGTGACGCCGATCCGCGAGGCGCCGTAGGCGAGCAGCAGGCCGACCGGCAACAGCAGCAGGCTGGGTTCGACGTTGAGGCCGTCGACGATCTTCTTCAGCGCGATCGGCACCAGCAGGTTGAGCAGCTTGGCGGCGAGCACCAGACCGAGGGCCAGCAGGATGCGCCCCAGGTAGGGGCGCAGGTAGGGCAGCAGGTCGCCGATCACGGAGAGCTCGCCGCGCTTGGGCGGTGTGTTGCGGGGGTGTTGGGGGCTGGACGTCATCGTCATCGGGTCCTTGGGCGCCGGCGGCGGGCTGGAGGGGCAGGTCGCTATCGGGCGCCTATGCTGGGCTGCCGGCGGCCGTCGTGCAACGTAAAAGGCCGGAGCCGTGAGTGGCGGGGTGGCGATGGGGCTGGTCGCTGCGCCTTTCGGCGCGCGGGCGCTCCGGGGCGATGGAAATGTGAGTGACGGCACGGCGTGGCGTTTTCGCCTATCCTGCGGTGGAACCCAGTGGTCCTGTACGGGTCTAGAACGGACATTCCAATAAGCAACAAGAAGGAGCATCCCATGTTCAGGCAAGCATGTTCCCGGCCACTGGCCACCTTGCTGGTGGCCGCCCATCTGCTGCTGGTGGTCCAGGCGCCGGTAGCCCACGCGGCGATGATCGGCACCGGCGAGGTGCTGCAGGCGCAGCAACGGCAGGTCGATCGCCAGCAGTTGCTGGCCATGCTGGACGACCAGGGCGTCAAGGATAAGCTGGCGGCCATGGGAGTGCCGCGCGAACAGGTCGAGCAGCGCATCCACAGTCTCACCAACACCGAGCTGGCGCAGTTCAACCAGCAGTTGAGCGAGGCGCCGGCCGGGGGCTTCATCGGCATCATCGTGCTGTTCCTGGTGATCTTCATCATTACCGACATGCTGTGCGCTACCGACATCTTCACCTTCGTCAAATGCATCAATCGTCGCTGAGGGCGAAGGCGCTGGGGCTGGCGCTCGCGGCGCTGCTGCTGGGGGGCTGCGCGCATTCGCCGGCGTTGCCGCCCGAGACGGCGCGCCTGCCCGAGCGGGTCGAGCTGAGCGAGGTGCCGTTCTTTCCCCAGGTCGACTACCAGTGCGGCCCCGCCGCGCTGGCGACCATGCTCAACCAGCGCGGGGTGACCACCACGCCGGGGTTGCTCAAGGATCGGGTGTTCCTGCCCGGACGCGAGGGCAGCCTGCAGGTCGAGCTGGTGGCGGCGGCGCGCGAGCACGATCTGCTGGTCTACCCGCTGGCGCCGCGGCTGGAGGCGCTGCTCGCCGAGGTGGCGGCAGGCAACCCGGTGCTGGTGCTGCAGAACCTGGCGTTCGACTGGTATCCGCGCTGGCACTTCGCCGTGGTGGTGGGCTACGACCGGCGGCGCCAGGAGCTGATCCTGCGCTCTGGCACGACGCGGCGCTGGGTAACCGATTTCACCAGTTTCGACGCGACCTGGGCGCGCGGCGGGCGCTGGGCCGTGCTGACCCTGCCGCCGGAACGGTTGCCGGCGCAGGGCGAGCTGCGCCCGTGGTTGCAGGCGGCGGCCGATCTAGAGCAGACCGGGCACGCGCGGGCGGCTGGCGCGGCTTACCGGACGGCCGTCAAGCGCTGGCCGGACAAGGGGATGGCCTGGTTTGCCTTGGGCAATGCCCGTTACTCGGCCAAGGACGCCGCCGGCGCGCAGGAGGCGCTGTGCCGGGCGGTAACGGTCGAGCCGGGGCTGGCGCCGGGCTGGGGCAACTTGGCCCAGGTGCTGGCCGAGCAGGGCTGTTCCGCCCAGGTCGGGCAGGCGCAGCAATGTGCCCGTCGGCTGGCGCCGCAGGAGGCGCGCTTCGCCGATGCGCTGCCGGCGGTGGCGGGCGAGGGGCGTTGTCCGAGCCTGCCGGCCTGTCCGCAATAGCCCGGCACCCACAGACGACAACGGCACCCGCGGGTGCCGTTGCTTTTTCTAGATGCCGAGCCGGTCGCGCAGCTGGTAGTACCAGGCGCCGAGGGCGGTGAGCGGTATTCGCAGCACCTGCCCGCCGGGGAACGGATAGTGGCGCAGGCCGGCGAGGGCGTCGAAGCGTTCGGCCTGGCCGCGCAGGGCTTCGGCCAGCACCTTGCCGGCGAGGTGGGTGTAGGTCACCCCGTGGCCGCTGCAGCCCTGCGAATAGTAAATGTTGTCGCCGAGGCGGCCGACCTGCGGCAGGCGTGACAGGGTCAGCAGGAAATTGCCGGTCCAGGCGAAATCGATCCTCACGTTTTTCAGCTGCGGGAAAGTCCTGAGCATCTTCGGCCGGATGATGGCCTCGATGTTGGCCGGGTCGCGGGCACCGTAGACCACGCCGCCGCCATAGATCAGCCGGCGGTCTGCGGAGAGGCGGTAGTAGTCGAGCAGGTAGTTGCAGTCCTCGATGCAGTAGTCCTGCGGCAGCAGCGAGCGGGCCAGTTCCTCGCCCAGCGGCTCGGTGGCGATCACCTGGCTGCCGCAGGGCATCGACTTGGCGGCCAGCTCCGGCAGCAGGTTGCCGAGATAGGCGTTGCCGGCGACCACCAGGAATTTCGCCCGTACCCGCCCTTGGTCGGTGTGCGCCACGGGGCTGGCGCCGCGCTCGATGCGCCGTACCGGCGACTGCTCGTGGATGGTTCCGCCGAGCGACTCCACCGCGGCGGCCTCGCCGAGGGCCAGGTTGAGCGGGTGGATATGCCCGCCGCTGCGGTCGAGCAGGCCGCCCGCGTAGTTGTCGGACGCCACGCAGCGGCGGATGGCCGTGCGGTCGAGCAGTTCCAGTTGGCGGTGGCCGTAGCGCTCCCACAGGCGCTTCTGCGCTTCGAGATGCTGCATCTGCTTGGCGGTGAAGGCGGCGAACACCCCGCCTTCCTTCAGGTCGCAGGCGATGGCGTAGCGTGCGATGCGCTCGCGAATGATCCGCCCGCCCTCGAAGGCCATCTCGCCCAGCAGGTGGGCCGAGCGCGGGTCGGTGCTGCGCTCGATGACGTCGATGTCGCGGCTGTAGCTGTTGACGATCTGCCCGCCGTTGCGCCCCGAGGCGCCGAAGCCGACCTTGGCGGCCTCCAGTACGGTGACGCGGAAGCCGTTCTCCTGCAGGAACAGCGCAGTGGACAAGCCGGTGTAGCCGGCGCCGATGACGCACACGTCGGTTTCGTTGTCGCCCCGCAGCGGTGGGCGCTCGGGGGCGGGAAGGGCGGAGTGGGCGTAATAGGATTGCGGATAGGGGGTGTGCGCCATTTTGCAACCTCTGTTGTATATCCTTTACGTGTGCTTCGATCCTACTCGGGATCTTTTTTGCCGGCCAGAGGGCTGCAGAGGGCGAAAATTCCGCCTCGTGAAAAAAGATGGTGTTTTTTCAGTGGCTTAGCGAAAAAGTTGTTGACGTGTTGGCGTCTGCTCCGTAACATTCGCGGCCACTGCAGGCACATAGCTCAGTTGGTTAGAGCACCACCTTGACATGGTGGGGGTCGTTGGTTCGAGTCCAATTGTGCCTACCAAATTGCAGGCGCATAGCTCAGTTGGTTAGAGCACCACCTTGACATGGTGGGGGTCGTTGGTTCGAGTCCAATTGCGCCTACCAACACCAGAAAAGCCGGTCATTTTGACCGGCTTTTCTGCTTTCTGGATCCGGGAAATGGCGCGCGAGGTTGGTCGGTGGACACCGTGGCTTGGCATCTGGCGGACTATGAGCTGAGGGGCGTCGAGCGGGGCGAGGGGGCGGCGCTGCTGCTGGTGCATGGCTCGCTGTGCGACTACCGCTTCTGGTCGGCGCAGGTCCCGGCGCTGGCCGAGCGCTACCGGGTGCTGGCGCCCAGTCTGCGCCGCTGCTTTCCGGAGCGCTGGAATGGTGAGGGTGGTGGTTTCTCCACCGGGCGGCATGTCGCTGATCTGGTCGAGCTGATCGAGCGTCAGGGCGAACCGATGCATGTGCTCGGGCATTCCCGTGGCGGGAATATTGCCCTGCGTCTGGCGGCGCAGCGCCCGGAGCTGGTGCGCTCGCTGGCGATGGCCGATCCGGGGGGCGATTTCGCGCCGGAGCTGTTTGCGGCGGCCGGGTTGTCGGCGCCGGTGGCGGCGGATGAGCGTAATCGCTTCCGTCTCGAGGCGCTGCAGCTGATCCGTGCCGGTCAGGCAGAGGCGGGCCTGCGGTTGTTCGTCGACACGGTCAGCGGGGCGGGGATCTGGGAGCGCTCGTCGGCGCGCTTCCGGCACATGGCGCTGGATAACGCGTTCACGCTGGTGGGGCAGGTCGAGGACCGGCCGGCGCCCGTGGCGGTCGAGCACCTGGCGGCGATTCGCTGCCCGGTCCTGCTGTTGGGTGGGGAGCGCAGCCCGCAGCCGTTCCCGCGGGTACTGCAGATGCTTGAGTATCATCTGGTCGGGGCGCGGCGCGAGGTCCTGCCGGGAGTGTCCCATGGTATGAATGTGCAGCGCCCGGCGCTGTTCAATCGCCTGCTTGGCGAGTTTCTCGATGCGCTCTAGATGATGTGCTTTGCCTTGCGCCTGTGCGGCTTTTCTGAAACGATGGCGGGCTAATTTTTCCAGTGATCTCCGCTTGTGTGTCGGGAAGGCCGTTTCGGTCCTGCCATCGTGAGGCAGTTTTCCCGCCGGGCGCCGCTTACTGGCTCATCCCATCCATGTGGCCTTTGGTAGGGGTCACCACTGAGAGAGGAGGCGCCATGCCCATCGTTACTCTTCCCGACGGTAGTCAGCGTTCGTTCGAGCAGCCGGTCAGCGTGGCCGAAGTCGCTCAGTCCATCGGTGCCGGCCTGGCCAAGGCCGCCCTGGCCGGCAAGGTTGACGGCCAACTGGTGGATACCTCGCATGTCATCGAGAGTGACGTCGCGCTGTCGATCATTACTGCTCGGGATGCCGAGGGCGTCGACGTCCTGCGTCACTCCTGTGCCCACCTGATGGCCATGGCCGTGCAGGAGCTGTTCCCGGGCACCCAGGTCACCATCGGTCCGGTGATCAATGACGGCTTCTACTACGACTTCGATTGCGAGCGTCCCTTCACCAGCGAGGATCTCGAGAAGATCGAGGCGAAGATGGGTGAGCTGGCCAAGGCGGACTTGCCGGTCACTCGCTCGCTGATGTCGCGCGACCAGGCGGTGGCCTTCTTCGACAAGCTCGGCGAGAAGTACAAGGTCGAGATCATCGAGTCGATTCCCGGCGACCAGCAGTTGTCCTTCTACCAGCAGGGCGAATTCATCGACCTGTGCCGCGGGCCGCACGTGCCGTCCACCGGCAAGCTGCAGGCTTTCAAGCTGATGAAGGTGGCCGGCGCCTACTGGCGCGGCGACGCCAAGAACAAGATGCTGCAGCGCATCTACGGCACCTGCTGGGGCAGCAAGCAAGACCTCAAGGACTACCTGCATCGCCTGGAAGAGGCCGAGAAGCGCGACCACCGCAAGATCGGCAAGCGCCTCGACCTGTTCCATACCCAGGAAGAGGCGCCCGGCATGGTGTTCTGGCACCCGAACGGCTGGACCCTGTACCAGGTGCTCGAGCAGTACATGCGTCGCGTGCAGCGCCAGCACGGCTACCTGGAAATCAAGACCCCGCAGGTGGTCGATCGCGTGTTGTGGGAGAAGTCCGGTCACTGGGCCAACTACAGCGACCTGATGTTCACCACTGAGTCGGAAAGCCGCGACTATGCGGTCAAGCCGATGAACTGCCCGTGCCACGTGCAGGTGTTCAACCAGGGGCTGAAGAGCTACCGCGAACTGCCCATGCGTCTGGCCGAGTTCGGTGCCTGCCACCGCAACGAGCCGTCCGGCTCGCTGCATGGCATCATGCGCGTGCGCGGCTTCACCCAGGACGACGCGCACATCTTCTGCACCGAATCGCAGATGCAGGATGAGGCGGCCGCCTTCATCAAGCTGACCCTTGATGTCTACGCCGACTTCGGCTTCAAGGACATCCAGCTCAAGCTGTCGACCCGTCCGGAAAAGCGTGTCGGCTCCGACGAGCTGTGGGATCGCGCCGAAGCGGCCCTGCAGTCCGCGCTGGACAATGCTGGCCTGCCCTGGGAATTGCAGCCGGGCGAGGGCGCCTTCTATGGTCCGAAGATCGAATTCTCCCTGAAGGACTGCCTGGGCCGCGTCTGGCAGTGCGGTACCCTGCAGCTCGACTTCAACCTGCCGATCCGCCTCGGGGCCGAGTACGTCAGCGAGGACAACAGCCGCAAGCATCCGGTGATGCTGCACCGTGCGGTGCTGGGCTCCTTCGAGCGCTTCATCGGC